>NZ_DATBKY010000301.1:0-44190 GCF_036555685.1 Actinophytocola sp.
TCAACGGGGGGCCCGCCGTCGCGTCTGCCGCCGTTTCTGCCGCCGTTTCAGCCGCCGTTTCAGCCGCCGGTTCGCCTACGAGCCGGCGAGTGCGGCGAGGTCGTGGGTTAGCAGCATCTGCATGACCCGGCCCAGCGGGGCGCCGTCGCCGGTCTTCGCTTCGATCCGCACGACGGTGCCGAGCTCCACGAGCTCGACCTCGGCCCCGGGCAGCAGCTCGTCCCAGCTCTGCCGGGTCGACGGCGCCTTGCCGTCCTTGAGCTGCTGCTCGATGTGGTCGCGCAGCTCGCTTGGCTTGCCGTGGGGCGTGAGGCAGGCGACCTCGGTGGCCTCGCCGGCGAGCGTGAGCCGCACGCCGACGCCGTACGCGATGGGATCGCCCTCGACCGGCGCGGTGAGGACCGCGGCCGCGGCGTCGCCGAGGCAGCCGGAGAGGCGGCGCATGAGCGGGTCGTCGGCGAGCGTGTCGCCACCGGGCTCGCTGACCGCGTCGAGGCCGGCCCGGGCCGAGGAGTAGGCGAAGGTGCCGGGCGCGGTGCGGATGTCGTTGAGCTCGCTGGTGCGGGCGATGCCGGTGAGCGGGCCGTCGACGTCGAGCTCGCGGTCGTCGGCGCTCTTCCAGCGCTTGCCGCCGCCGTCGGTCTCGGCGGGGATGTCACGGTCGGCGAGGGCGCGTTCGAGGGCGTCCACGTCGTAGTCGCCCCAGAGGACGCCGGCGTGGTTCGGCGGCTGGCCCGCGACCACGGCACCGTCCATCTTCGACGGGTCGAAGTGCAGCTCGTCGGCCATGAGCCGGTAGGTCGGCGCGAGCGGGCTGAAGCCGTAGCCGACGAGGTTGAGGTAGCGGCGGCCGTCGCGGCCGGCGGCGAGCTTGGTGAGCAGTGCGACGTCGCCGTACTCGACGTACTCGCGCGTGTCGTCGGTGGCGGCGACCCGGCCGAGGGCGGACCGCAGACCGGTCTCGTCGGAGTCCCCGGAGTCGTCGCCGGAGCAGCCCCCGCACAGCAGCGCGGAGGCGGCCGCGAGGGCCAGGACGGGTCGGAGCACCGCGCGATCGTACTGGTGGAACCCGGTGTGGAGAGGCGAAACGGATCCGGTAGGGTTCTGCCATCGCAGGGGCGATTAGCTCAGCGGGAGAGCGTTCCGCTCACACCGGAAAGGTCACTGGTTCGATCCCAGTATCGCCCACGCGTTCGAAAGCCCTCGTGTTGCCTTGTGCCGCGAGGGCTTTTCGCGTGTCTCCTACTAATGGCCGTTCCGAAACGGGCAGGCTGCGGTAAGTTCCCAGTTGGCACAACCCGTGCTCTAGTCAAGGCGCTACCGAGTTGAAACCAAGTCTCGTCAACATGGGTGAGGCTTCGGACGACTTCTTGTACGGAGTGTCGTGATGGTCGCGCGTTGTGCTGTACTTCATGCCCCAACCGGGTGAAGTGCGACCAACACATGACCAAGAGAGGCGATTCGGCCGTCACACAGTAGGGACTCAGTCGTTCAAGGGGACTGGGAAGGGAGAGAAGGGTAGCGACGATGCGCAACGACCACGTCACGCTCCGCTCTACGGCGGTATTCGACCTCCTCGCCCCGCGGACCCCTGCGGTCCCGGTGAAGGTCGAGCTGCGGTACGACACGCGCGACCCGTACGCGGTCGTCGCGGCGTTTCGCACGGGCCGGGCAGGGTGGGTCGAGTGGGTCTTCGCCCGCGACCTGCTGGCCGACGGCCTCATCGCCGAGGCCGGCAACGGTGACGTGCGCATCCGGCCCGCGGTGGACGACCCGGAGGTCGTCGTCATCGAGCTGAGCTCCCCTTCCGGTCACGCGGTGTTCGAGGCGTCGGCACAGGAGCTGGCCGACTTCCTGGACCGGACGTATGACGTCGTGGTGCCGGGCAACGAGCACCTCTGGGTGGACGTCGACGAGGCCCTGACCCACCTCATTTCCACGGACCTGACCTGACCCCCCGGTTTGAGGTACGGCGGCGGGGTCGGATAGAGTTCCGCTCGCACCACGGGGGACGGGAACTTCCTGGAACAGCGTGGGTTCTGCGGACGTAGCGCAGTTGGTAGCGCATCACCTTGCCAAGGTGAGGGTCGCGGGTTCGAGTCCCGTCGTCCGCTCGAAGAGGGGTCGGCCATCCCATAGGCCGAAACCAGCCGACGCCCCTCAGGCCGAGCCCCTAAGCTCGGGCAAGCCGGCGCAGTGGCCGAGTGGCTTAGGCAAGGGCCTGCAAAGCCCTGTACGCGGGTTCGATTCCCGCCTGCGCCTCGGGCGATTAGCTCAGTGGGAGAGCACTACCTTGACACGGTAGGGGTCACTGGTTCAATCCCAGTATCGCCCACCAGATAGCGGTCAGACGGCCCGCTGGTGATCATCACCGGCGGGCCGTTCTGCGTCCGTGGAACTCTTTTCCAAGGCGCTCGTGGCTGACTCCGAATTGGACCTCAGAACTCCTGGACTGCCGTCACTTTCGCCTTCGGAGTCACACCCGTGCCCCGGGTGGACAGGAAGACCGGGGCCACGTTGTACGACTCACCCGTTCCGTCGATCGTGGTGATCACGGGACCGGACTCGTCGCCGGAGATCGTTATCGTGACCGAATAGGACCGGTCCTCCAGCGTGTCGATGGCGTGGACATACTCCAAGCGGGGCTCGACCGTGACGTTGCATCCGACGTCGCCGAAGCACTGCTTGTCCGTGACCTTCAGCGAGGCGATGAAATCGTCCAGATCAAGAGGTTCTGGCTCATCGGTCGGCGGCTGTGCGGAAGTCGCCACGACATCGACGGGATCCGCTGCATGGGCGGTGGGTCTGCCAGCGATCTGGTTCGGTCCGACAACTATGGCGACGGCGACGAACGCACCGGCGACGGCGACGGCTATCAAGGCAAAGATGCGGTTACGGTTCATGGCTGCGCGTCCCTCCAGTAGCTATCCGGAGGGTCGTTGTGGCTGCGGTGGTCGTGTCAATTGGTACCGACGATCACCGCTCACCGTCGGGAATCGATATCGGCGCGTGCGGCCGGAATTCGAACTTCTCGTCGGTCTCGTGCGGAGCCGATTCGGTTGTGGCTTACGCGCGTTCGACTTCTCCGTTTGGCTGCGGCGGGTCAGCCGGCTACCGGTAGCCCGGTGATCGCGTTGATCATCTCCGCTGCGCGGCTGCATGCGGACTCCGGATCGAGGCGGCCGACCAGCACGGCCTCCAGCATTGCCTGCAGTTGTGCGGAAACCCTGGCGTACTGGGCGGTGGCCGGGCGCACGGTGGCGCCCGCCAGCATGCGGCCGGTCGTGCGCAGGAAGGGCGACTCCTCACTGACTCGCGCCACCGCCGACTCCCGGGACGCGAGCTGCCAGGTCGTACGCGACATGGTGACCTGTGCGCCCGTGGAGACGACGTCGCGGAGCAGCCGCATCGCCGAGCCCGGATTCCGCGCCTGGCGGAAGATCGCGTAGGCCATGCCGCCGGAGAGCGTGGTGTCGACGCCGTGCGGGCCGGTGGGCACGCTGACGAACCCGAACTCGTCGAGCAGGCGGTCCCGGGGCAGCGACGCCGCCGCCGCGAGGGCCACCGCGTCGTAGCTGCCGCCGAGCGCAAGGCTCGCCTGGCCGTGCGCGAGCTGGCGGATCGGCCGGTCCCATTCGTACGACACGACGTCGCCGCCGACCAGGCCCTCGGCCACGAGCCGGTGAAGGAAGTCGAGGCACTCCACGGTCCGGTCGGTGCGCAGCGTGATCCGGTCCCGCCCGACCACCGTCGACCCGTTCGCGGCCAGCAGCGCGAGCAGGCAGTACGTCGTCGTCTCGCCGCCGCGCGAGCCGCCGGGAAACGTGAGCGGCGCGTGGCCGCCCCGCCCGCGCAGCACGCGCAGCACCTCGGCGAGCTGGTCCCAGGTCCGTGGCACCGGCAGGCCGACCGCGTCCAGGTCGGTACGCCGGTACCAAAGGCCGGCGACGTCCGCCTCGGCCTGCGCGGCGACGGGTCGCCCCTCGTAGCGGTTCGCCGAGCGGAACGGCTCGAGGAAGTCGGTCTCGTACTCCTCGCGGATCCAGCCGGGGTCGAGCTCGTCGAGCGGGGCGAGAAAACCGGACTCGGCGAACTCGCGCGTCCACACGGAGTCGATCACGGCGAGGTCGGGCGCGCGTCCTTCCGCGATCGCGTGGACGAGGAAGTGGTGCAGGTCGGCGAGGTCGACGGTGGCGATGTTGAGCGCCATCCCGTTCGGCGCCACCTCGCGGATCAGCTCCTCCCACCGGCCGTCCGGCACCAGCACCCGGACCTCGGAGGTCGACGACGCGCCCGCGCTCCAATGTGGATTGACGAACGAGCCGCGGCGGCGGTGCCGGAGCACCACGCCCTCCTCGGCGAGCTCGGACAGCGCCCGGTTGACCGGGGTGCGGCTGATCCCGTAGGTCTCGCACAGCTCGTGCTCGGTGGGCAGCCGCGCGCCAGGCGCATACCGGCCGCGCAGGATCTGCTCCAGAAGCAGCGTCTTCAGCTGCACGTACACCGGCAGCGGTCGGCTCGGATCGATCGCTCCGTGCACGCACCACCCCTATCGGCTCGACACGCCGGGATCATTATGCCGCCGGCCCGCCCGGCCCGAGGTGTTCGAGGTGCAGCGTGCCGATCACCGCGGCCGGCCAGGCGAACCAGTGGCGGGCGCGCCACCGGCCGCTGTGCGGGTCGTAGGTCTCCGGCAGCATCCCGTCGACGCCCGCGACCGCGGCGAGACGGCGGACCACGTCGGCGAGCCTGGCGCGGTCGTGCGTGGCGAGCGCGACGGCGAGTTCCTGCGCGTCGCCCAGCGACCACGTGCCCGGCGTGTGCGCCGAGCCCAGACCGCCGAACGGGCCGGCGACGTACCCGGGGTTGTGCGGGGAGAACGCGAACCGCATCGTCGCCGCCCACGACGGGTCGGTCGCGGCGCAGAACCCCCACAGCGGGGCGAAGGCGGTCGGTAGGTCGTTGGCGTCCTGGTAGAGCCGGTGGCCACCGGTTCCGTCGACCTCGTAGGCCCACTGCGAGCCGAACGGGCCGGCGTGGGTGAAACGCCGGTGGACGGCCGAGCACAGCTCGTCGGCAACCCGGCCGAGCTCGAGGTGCTCCACGCCCAACTCGGCCGCCCAGGCAGCGAGCCGCGTCGCGGTGTGCCAGTAGAGGATCTGCGTGGAGAGCAGGAAGGGCAGACCGGCGCGGTCGTCGGCGGGGTTCTCCTCGCTGGCGAGCATCCCGTCCGGGCCCGCGCGTGGCAGCACCCGCCACACCTGCTCGACCTGCGGGCCCCAGGCAGTGCCGGCCCGCCCGGTCTCGGGGTGAGCCGGCCAGCCACCGGTCGCCGCGCGGTGGTCGGCCAGTTCGAGCAACGGGTACAGCTGCTGGTCCGCCTGCAGCGCACGGTCCTTCGTCCGCCCGTCTGGAAGCTGGCTGCGCGCCCACCGCCCGTCCGGGTCCCGGGCTCGTGAGAACAGCCAGCGCAGGTGGTCGGCGACGGTTGTCGTGGCGCCCGCGGCGAGCAGCAACCGCGCCTGGTAGTACGCGTCCCTGGTCCAGCTCAGCGGGAGCAGCCGGTGGTCGGTGAGGATGGCGCCGGCGGCGGTGGCGGTGCAGCCGCGGACGTAGCGCAGTGCGCCGAGCGTGATCCGGCTCAGGGCCGGGCACGCGCCTGGGACGACCGGGAGCGCGGCGTGCTCGTCCCGCACGGGTGCCCCGGCGGCGGGCTCGAGCGCGACCACGACCGTGACCACGACCTCGGCCCCGCCGGTGACCGCGAACCGCGCGCCGCCCGCGGGATCGGGCGTCCAGCGACCGGGCGGACCACCGTCCAGGCTTGCCGACACCCGGATCCGGGCGGGCAGGGCGGGCGCGTCGAGCGTGACCCCGCCGTCCCCGAGCCGCACGGCGGTGTGCACGGTGAGCGGGTCCGGCGGGTCGACCTCGGTGATCTCGGCGAACGCCGCACGGTCCAGCCGGCCACGCAACCGGAACACCGTTCGGGCCCGGCCGGCGCCGCGGAGGACGTAGCGCTGGACGACCTCGGCGCGCCCGGCCGGTGCCCACGCGGTGGCGTCGCACGCCCAGCGCTCGCCGCCGCGGTGCCACACCGGCCGGCCCGCGTCGTCCACGCCGGCGGTGCGCTCGCCCGCGTCCTCGCCCGCGACTTCGAGCCACAGGAAGGCGAACCGCTCCTCGACCAGCCATGCCCGGTACCGGCGGACCGCGGCCGGATCGCCACGCCACCGCTCCTGGAACGGCGGCATTCCGGAGAGCTCGGCATAGCCGTGCCGCTCGTGCACCCAGCCGACCGACAGCCAGGAGCCGTCGGCACCGAACGATGCCGCGAGCAGACCGTTCCCGGTGTCGAGCGGCTTGGTCAGCGCACCAGAGGTGACCGAGGCCCTCACGACGGCGCGGCCGGGCCGCCGGTCTCGCGGGTGACGGACTCGGCGAGGTAGAGCTTCGGCTGCCGCAGTGACAGCGACGGCTCCCCCGCGCGTTCCCGCTCGATCTCGGCGAGGTCCACTTCGCACCGCAGCGCCTGCTCGGCGAAGCCGGCCTCGGCGAGCGGCTCGCCCTTCGGCCCGACGATCATCGAGCGGCCGCAGAACCCGTTGCCCGCGAGGTTGGCGGCGACGGCGAACATCTGGTTGTCCTGTGCCCGTGCCCGGGTGCGCAGCGCCAGCAGGTGCTCGTAACCGACCGGCACGGCCGACGGGATGACGAGGAGCTGCGCGCCCGCGAGCGCGAGGGTGGTGGCGATCTCCGGAAACGCGTGCTCGAAGCAGATCAGCGGGCCGAGCGTGCCGGCCGGAGTGTCCACTGTGACCAGTCGGTCGCCGGCGAGGAAGTGGTCGGCCTCGGCCGGGTACAGGTGGGTCTTGCGGAACGGATGCACGGGCCCGGCCGGGGTGACTACGACCGCGGTGTCGTACAGCGCGTCGCCGGCGCGCTCCAGCAGTCCGAACACGACGGTCGTGCCCAGCTCCGCGGCCAGCTTCGCGGTCGCGGTCACGGCGGGCCCGTCCAGCGGCTCGGCCAGCTCGCTCCCCCGCTCGCCGACCATGTCCAGGTCGTAGCCGGTGATGCACAGCTCCGGCGCGACGACCAGGTCGGCCGCCTCGCCGTGCTCGCGCAGCGCCTCGAGGTAGCGGCCCGTGTTCCCCGCCACGTCGCCGGGAGACGGGGCGAGCTGGAGCGCCGCGATCGTGATCTCCTGGGTCATCCCTTGACACCTCCGGCGAACAGCCCGCGGACGTAGTACCGGTTCAGCACGGCGAACAACACCAGCGGCGGCAGCACCGCGATGATCGACCCGGCCGCCACCAGGTTCTCCTGCGCGAGGTGCGGGGACTGGAGGTTGGCCAGTCCCACGGTCAGCGGCTGGTGTTCGCGGTCGAGCAGGCTCAGCCCGAGCAGCAGGTCGTTCCACACGAAGACGAAGTCGATGATCGCGAAGGACGCGATGCCCGGCAGCGCGAGCGGCAGCACGATCCGCCGCAGGATGTCACCGTGCCGCGCGCCGTCGATCCGCGCGGCCTCGAGGAGTTCCTCGGGCACGTCGGCGAAGAAGCTGGCCATCATGAAGATCGCCCAGCCGGCGCCGAAGGCGGTGTGCACCAGGATGATCCCGACGAACTGGAGGTCGCCTGTGGACAGTCCGAGCGTGCGCAACCAGGGCAGCAGCGGGATGAGGATGATCTGTACCGGCACGATCATAGTGCTGATCAACAGCAGGTACAGCACGCGCTTGCCGGCGAACCGCAGCCTGGCGAACGCGTAGGACGCGAGCGCCCCGGCGATCACCGTCAGCACGACCGAGCCCACCGCGATGACGAAGCTGTTCACCGCGTAGCCCGACAACGCCTCCCGCCAGGCCTCGACCAGGTTGTCGAAGGTCAGGTCCCCGAAGCCCGCGTGCCACCAGCCGTTCCTGGTCTGCCCGATGGGCACCGCCGCGATCATCACCGCGGTCGCGACCGGCACCAGCCACAGCAGGCAGAGCGCCGTCACGGACCCGTACAGCAGGATCGCGGATCCCTTACCGCGCCTCATCGCCGCTCCCCCCGCCCATCAGGCTGCGCAGGTACGGGTAGGCCAGGAACACCATGACCACCGCCATGAGCACCGCGATCGCGGCGCCCACCCCGGCCCGCGGTTCGGTCAGGAACGCGAATGCCTGCTGCCAGAGCAGAAGCGCGAGCACGGTCGTGTCCTGCGCCGGGCCGCCCTCGGTCATCACGTAGACGATGTCGAACGTGCGCAGCGCGAAGATCACGCTCACCACGTACGTGATGATCAGCGGCTTGCGCAGGTGCGGGATGAGGACGTGGCGCACGACCTGCCCGGCGCGGCACCCATCGATCCGCGCGCTGTCCACCAGCTCGCCGGGCAGCGAGGACAGGCCCGCGGTGAAGGTGACGACGCCGAACCCCGCGAACGCCCATACCGCGGGCAGGATCAGCGCCAGGTTCACCAGCCGCAGCTGGGCGAACCCGAGGTCGAGGGACCCGATGTCGGCGAGCCACTCGCCGGTGCGGACGTGCAGTGGTCCCAAGTCGAAGGCGATGTCGAGCCGAAGGACGCGCAGCACTGCGTTGAGCAGCCCGACGTCGGGGTCGGAGTTGTAGACGAAGGACCAGATGACGCCCGCCGCGGCCAGCGAGATCGTCATCGGCAGGATGAACACGGTCCGGAAAACCGGTGCGAACCGGCCCAGGTGCCAGATCAGCACGCTCACCAGCAGCGCGGAACCGGTGACCAGGACCGGGAACACGATGAGCCAGACCAGCGAGTTGAACGCGGCGTTCCAGAAGCTGTCGCTGGACAGCGCCGCCGTGTAGTTGTCGGTGCCGACCGGGTACCAGGTCGAGGTGTCCAGCGGGTCGAACGGGGCGAGCAGGCTCCACTCGAAGAAGCTGGACAGGATCGTCTGCACGGCGGGCCAGAGGTAGAACCCGGCGAAGATCAGTGCGAGCGGCGCGACGAACAGCCAGGCGACCCGGTCGCCGCGCCGGCGGCGCGCGGGGCGGGGAGCGGCCCGGGCGTCGCCGGCCGGCATGCGGGTGGCCGTGGCTGGCGTGGTGGTCTGCTGGGCCATGACCGCGTCACTTCGCGGCGCGGGTGTCGACCTTGTTCATCGTCGTCACGAACTTGTCGACCGAGTGGTCTCGCACCAGCTGGCCGAGTGCCTGGGTGTAGGTGACCTGGATTTCGCCGCCGATCCAGTCGTCGAGGTCGTAGCCCGCTTCGACGTCGCCCTTCGGCCACAGCTTCGCGGCCGCCTGGTCGTTGCTCGTCGGGTACACGTCGGCCGGGACCTTCAGGTTGGGCGCGATGTAGCCGCCGAGCTTGGCCCAGATCGTCTGCGCCTCCGCCGAGCCGAGGTACTCCAGCAGTGCTCGGGTGGCGGCCTCGTGCTTGGTCGCCTTGGCGCCGATGAACAGGTCGCCGCTGACCGCCTGGGCCGCCGGCACCTGCTCGTCGTAGGCCGGCATCGGGAAGAACGCAAGCGTCTTGCCCGGCTTGATGTTCTTGTCGCACTCCGCCGGCGCGATGGAGTTGACGAACGCGCCCTGGTTCTGGAACGCGTACGTGCCCTTGGCCCGCGCGCAGGTGGCGTCGATGAACCCGGCGGCCAGTGCGTTCTTCGGGAAGTAGTCGCGCATCAGGTCGGACAGCACCGTGAACGCCTGCACGACACGGTCGTCGTCCCAGCCGATCTTGCCGTCGGCCAGGTCGTGGAAGGCATCGGGGCCGGCGACCCGCAGCAACACCGGGTCGGCCCACTGGGTGAGCGGCCAGCCGTCCTTGCCGCCGACCGCGAACGGCTCGACCCCGGCGGCCTTGACCTTGCCGGCCGCGGCGAGGAAGTCGTCCCACGTGGTCGGGACCTGGATGCCCCAGTTCGCGAGCTTGGTCGGGTCGTACCAGATCAGCCCGTTGACGTTGCCCTTGAAGTACACCGCCTCGGTGGCGTCCTCGGCGCCCTCGGCGACCTGGCGGAGCGACTCGGGATAGTCGCCGTCGGCGATCCAGCCGTCCCACGTGTCGTCGAGGTCGAGCAGCAGGTGCTGGCCGGACAGCGTGCGGATGATGCCGGGCAGCGCGACCGACACGTCCGGCGGCGCGCCCTGGGCGAACTGCTGCGTGAGCAGCGCCTGCGTCTGGTCGAACGGCACCTGCTCGACCTTCACGTGGATGTCCGGGTTCTTCTTCTCGAACCCGTCGATGACCTTCTGGAAAGCGTCCCCCTCAGACCCCGTCCAGTTCGTCACCACACGCAGCTCGCCGGCGAGGTCCCCGCTGCCCCCGTCGTCCCCGCCGCACGCACTCGCCACCAGCACCGTCGCGACGGCGGCCGTGACCAGACGGACGCGATAGCGCCTCAACACGATGTTCATGGGAGCTTCCTCCGTCGCTGAGACTCGCTAGCCGGTTACTCTCCGTTTTGTCATCTCCGAAAGACAAATGGTGGACCGGGCAGCCAGGCGGTGTCAAGGAACTGTCACACCGGCGGGTGCTGCGCCGTCCCATGACCATCAGCGACATCGGTCAACACTGGAAGTGAGCACCATGCGAGTCTTCGTGGCAGGTGCCGCCGGGGCGATCGGGCGGCGGCTGATCCCGCAGCTGGCCGGCCGTGGGCACCAGGTGACGGCATCGACACGCGGCGCGGCCAAACAGGACGAGCTGCGCGACCTCGGGGCGCAACCCGTGGTCGTCGACGGGCTGGACGCGCCGGCCGTCCGCGAGGCGGTTGCCCGTGCGCGGCCGGACGTCGTCGTGCACCAGATGACCGCCCTCGCCGGCAAGCCGAACCTGCGCGACTTCGACAAGTGGTTCGCCGCGACCAACCGCCTGCGCACCACCGGCACCGAACATCTCCTGGCCGCGGCACGGGCGGCGGGCGTCGAGAAGTTCGTCGTGCAGAGCTACACCGGCTGGTCGAACATCCGCGAGGGCGGTCCGGTCAAGACCGAGGACGATCCGTTCGACCCGCACCCGGCGAGGAACCAGCGGGAGTCGCTCGCGGGCCTGCGCTTCCTCGACCGGGTGGTGCCGGCGGCACCGCTGGAGGGAATCGTGCTGCGATACGGAAACTTCTACGGACCGGGGGCGTCGGAGTCACTCGTCGAGCTGATCCGCAAACGCCGGATGCCGATCATCGGGGACGGCGCCGGAGTCTGGTCATGGATCCACCTCGACGACGCGGCCGCGGCCACCGTCGCAGCGGTCGAGCGCGGTGCCCGCGGCGTGTACAACGTCGTCGACGACG
Organism: Actinophytocola sp.; assembly: GCF_036555685.1. Lineage (GTDB taxonomy): Bacteria > Actinomycetota > Actinomycetes > Mycobacteriales > Pseudonocardiaceae > Actinophytocola. Next base: position 11,270 of record NZ_DATBKY010000301.1, read on the forward strand.
AGCCGGCACCGGTGGCGGAATGGCTGCCCCACCTCGCGCAGGTGGTCGGTGCCAAACCACCGCTGCACGTGCCGACCTGGCTGGGACGCCTCGGCGCAGGCCAGGTCACCGTGCGATGGATGACGCAGGCGCGAGGCTCGGCCAACGACAAGGCCAAACGCGAGCTCGACTGGCGCCCGGCATGGTCCACCTGGCGAGACGGCTTCCGGCACGGGCTGACCGACGCGGTGCGCCCCGCGGGCGATGGCGCACCGGACACGCCGGCATAGCCGGCTCACGTCCGGCGACGGGAGCCGGCCGGACGTCAGCCGGCTGCGGGGGCGGTCGGCTGGGCCGCACGAGAGACGACGGCTCGTGCGGCTACGAGTAGGACGATCGCGAAACAGAGCGGGCCCACCGTCTCCGGGATCTGGTGGTGCGTCGCGCCGATGAACGCGTCGATGCACTGCACCACGCCGTTGAGCGCGAACAGCAGGCTGAGTGGACGCCAGGCGCGGATCGCGAGCAGCCAGAGCATCGCCCCCAGCAACACGACACCGCGTGCCGCGAGATAGCTGGCGAACGTCCTGGCGGCGTCCACGTCGCCACCTGGCACGAGGGCGCCCGGACTCACCAGCCCGGACACGACGAAGTAGCCCGAGGCGAGCGCGGACGAGACCGCCACCAACGTGGCGAACACGCGGACATTTCTTGAGGGAACCATATCATTCGGTAGCCGAATCATATGGCGACGCTAACATGACCTCTGTGAGAACGGAAGAGTCGGTAACGAACACGATCTCGTTCCTGCTGTCCAAGCTCGGGCAGCTGGCCAACGCGCGGTTCGCCGATCGGCTGGCCCAGCTGGGCATCCGCCCCCGGCACTGCGCGGTGCTCGAGCTGCTGACCGGTCCGCCCAAGGCACAGCTCGAGCTGGCGACGACGATCGGCGTGACCCCGAGCGTGGTGGTCGACATGCTCGACGAGCTGGAACAGATCGATGCGATACGGCGAGTGCGCGACCGGGCCGACCGCCGCAGGCAGCTGATCGAACTGACGCCCGCGGGCCACCAACTGCGGCGGCGCGCCCTGGCACTGGCGCGGGAAACCGACGACTCGCTACTCGACGGCCTCGACACCGCTCAAGCGGCGGCGCTGCGCACCGGACTGCAACGTATGGCCGACTCAACCATCAGGAAGTGACGTTCCGGTTCCACCGGCGGCCGGCGGCTTCGGAGCGGCGCGGACACACCCGGCCGAACCGAAGCGACACCATGACCGTGACCGACTCGTCGCGGGACTCCGCCACACCGCGGGCAGGCACGCTCGCCCTCGCCGTCTTCATCGCGGCCGCACTCGTCCCCGCCGTGGTGGCCGTCGTGCTCACGGTGGTTCTCAACGGCGTCGCCGGCGACTCGCCGAGCAAGGCCGCCGAGGACGCCTACATCCGGCAGGTGGCAGAGCGCGTCGACGTCATCGAACGGGACCGGCAGGCGTTCATCGACGCCGGCACGGAGATGTGCCGCATCGCGGGCGGCGACGCCGCGGGCGGCAGCCGGGAGGTCCTCGTCGACCACGGGCTCGGGGGCTACGCGACCCGGTGGACGGTCGTCTCGGCCGCGGCCGCCGCTCACCTCTGCTGAGCACCGGCAAGACGGCGCACCCCGGGCGATGTGCCCGGGATGCGCCGTGCACCCGTTTGTCAGGCAGCGTCCACCAGGACGGCCTCCTCGGCCCTCTCGGGGACGTCCGCGGTGCTGGCGGCCGGCTTGCGCAGGGCGGCGAGGACGACGCCGATGCCGACGACGAGCAGTGCCGCGCCCACCAGGTAGGCCAGGTGGAAGCCGGAGTTCAGCGCCTCGAGAGGCTGCGCGCCGGCGGCGAGCTCGTCGGTGGTGCGCCCGGCGGCCAGCGTGGCGAGCAACGCGAGGCCGAGCGCACCGCCCACCTGTGCGCTGGTGTTGACCAGACCGGAGGCGAGGCCCGCCTCGGCCGGCTCGACGCCGGACATCGCCATGGTCGTCAGGCCGGGCAGGCTGATGCCGGCGCCGAGGCCGACCAGGATCAGTGCGGGGACGACGTCGACCAGGTAGTCGGCGTGCACCGGGGTCCGGGCGAACAGCAGGAGGCCGGCCAGCATCAGCAGCATGCCCGGGACGAGCGTGGCGCGCACCCCGTACTTCAGGGTCAGCGGGCCGGACACCCGAAGCGACATGTAGCCCATGGCGAAGGTGGTCGGCAGGAACGCGAGCCCCACCTCGAGCGGGTTGTATCCGAGGACCTGCTGGAGGTACAGCGCGCCGAGGAAGAACATCGAGAACATGCCGGCGACTATCAGCACCTGTGCCAGGTTGGCACCGGCCACCCCGCGGGACCTGAAGAGCCGCAACGGCATCAGCGGATTGGCGACCCTGGCCTGGCGCACCAGGAAGGTGACGACGAGGGCGACCGAGACCGCGCCGAGGACGAGTGTCGGAACGGCGGTCCAGCCCCACTTCTCCACCTGCGAGATCGTGAAGACGCCGAGCATCAGACCCGCGGTCAGCAACACCGCGCCAGGAAGGTCCGCACCCCGCTCGCGGCCGAGGCCGGGCCGCGGCTCGATCAGCCGGATCGCCAGCACCGCGGTGACCACGCCGACCGGGAGGTTGATCAGGAAGATCCAGTGCCAGTTGACCGCGTCGGTGAGCACACCACCGGCGAGCAGGCCGATCGAGCCGCCCGCGGAGGCGACGAAGCCGTAGACGCCGATCGCCTTGGCCTGCTCCTTGGGCTCGGGGAACATCGTGACGATCATGCCGAGGATCACGGCGGAGGTCAGCGCGCCACCGATGCCCTGCACGAACCGGGCGGCGATCAACGTGGCCTGGGACGGTGCGCCGGCACAGGCCACCGACGCCGCGGTGAAGATCGTCAGCCCGACCAGGAACACCCTTCGCTGACCTATCAGGTCACCCAGCCGGCCGGCCAGCAACAGCAGCCCGCCGAACGCGATCAGGTATGCGTTGACCACCCAGGACAGGTTGCCCGGCGAGAACCCGAGATCCTCTTTGATCGACGGCAGCGCGACGTTCACGATCGTCACGTCGAGAACGATCATCAGCATCCCGACGCAGAGCACGGACAACGCCAGCCAGCGTGCGCGGTCGGTCCTCGCATCGGTCCTCGCAATGGCACTCATTGGATCTCCTCCTGTGTTTGCCGAGTCACCAACACGTCGAACCGGGCAGGGGCTTTTCGACATGGCTCCGGAAAAAACTTGTGCGCCTCCCGGCGGCGCCGGGCGACCAGGTGAGGGATCGGCGCACGGTGGCGCGTGTCGCAAAGTGAGACCCGGCGCGGAGCGTCCATGTGGTTGTCTGGGCCCATGGGTCAGTCGACCGGCCATGCCGTGCGGGAGTTGACGAGCCCGGCCGCGAAGCGACTGGCCGAGCTGGCGGCGGTGTTCGACGACCTCCAGTTCGTGCTCGGCTGCGGGGAGCGGCTGCTGCGCGAGCTGGCCCGCGCCGAACAGCAGGATCCGGTGCTGATCGAGGCCTTGTGGGCGGCGGCCCTCAACGCCTACGCCCGGTGCTTCCGGGGCCGCGAGCACGACGCCGGCCTCACCGTCGACGACCTGGCCGGCACCGGGTTGCAGGGCGACGTCGTCCAGTGGCACGAGATGCTCGGCAAGCTGCGCAACTTCCTGGTCGCGAAGGCGGGCAACCCGCGTGAGGCGTTCTCGGTCGGCGTCTCGCTGGCAGCGGACGGCCCGGCCGAGGGCATCGTGGTCACCTCGATCCCCCACCCGCAGGTCGACGAGGCCACCGTGCGGCAGACCGGGCGGATCGCCTACGAACTCGGCCGGTTGGTGGACCAGCGCATCCAGGACCAGCAGCGAGCGGTCTTCGCCGAGGTCGAAGACCTGCCCGCGCAGCGGCTGAGCCAGTTGCCGCCGCTGGCGGTGGACATGTCGGTGGCCACCGCGGCCGAGGGCTCCTGATCCGAACGCGGCACTCCGCCGCGCGAGCAGTCACGGGATGCGAGCACAGCATCCTCGGATCACCTGTGTCGGATGAGGCAGGTGGGGGCCGGATCGGGAAGTCTCGCCGGCGGGGGGACGCACTGAACGGCGCCAGGACGATTCGAGTTCTCAAGAACGCCCTCGACCATCGAGGAGAGAACATGACCGAACACGATTTCGGGCGGCCGGTCGACTCCGGCCAACAGCAGCTCATCGCGACGTTCGACGACTACGCGAGTGCGCAGCGCCTGGTCGACCGGATGTCCGATGACGGGTTCCCGGTCCAATACGTCCGCATCATCGGCGACAACGTACGCACCGTCGAACAGGTCACCGGACGCCTCACCCGCGGCCGCGCCGCCGCCGCGGGCGCGGCCAGCGGCGCCTGGTTCGGCCTGCTCATCGGCCTGCTCTTCGGGCTGTTCGCGGTCGGCCCCGGCTGGATCTGGCTCGTGCTCGTCAGCCTGCTCATCGGCGCCGCCTGGGGCGCGATCTTCGGGTTCATCGCGCACTGGAGCACCCGCGGCGAACGCGACTTCGCCAGCGTCACCTCACTGAAAGCCGAGCGCTACCACGTCTACGTCGACGCCGCGCACGCCGACCAGGCGGCGCGCTACCAGCTCAAGATGTAAGACCGCCGGCAGGAGGCCGCCATGACAACGACGGACGCGCGAGGCGGGAGCCTGAGCGGAAGCGCCCGTGTCGGAACCTTCGACATGAAGGTCGAGGTAATCGTCATCCCGGTCGCGGATGTCAAGCGTGCGACGGAGTTCTACACCAGGCTCGGCTGGCGCCTGGACGTCACGCCACCCACGGTCGTCCAGCTCACGCCGCCCGGGTCCGCCTGCTCGGTCCAGTTCGGCGCGAGACTCACCTCGGCGGCACCCGGTTCCGCAACGGGATACCTCGTCGTGTCGGACATCAAGTCGGCGCTGGACGCGCTCGTCACCGCCGGCGTCAAGGTGGACAAGATCTTCCACCTCGGCCCGGACGGCGCGGCCAGTGGGCTGGATCCCGAGCGGCGCAGCTACTCCTCACGCGCGTCGTTCCGCGACCCGGACGGCAATACCTGGCTGCTGCAGGAGATCACGACCCGGCGACCCGGACGGGTCGACGCCACCACGACGTCGTTCGCCTCGGTGAGCGACCTCGCCGGCGCCTTCCGGCGGGCGGAAGCGGCCCATGGCGAGCACGAGAAGCGCACCGGCGAGCCCGACGCGAACTGGCCCGAGTGGTACGCGGCGTACATGATCGCCGAACAGGCCGGCACGGAACCGCCGACATGAGCGCCGCGCCCGGGCGCGAGCCGGAACTGCTCGGCCAGACCGTCGTCGTGATCGGCGGCAGCGCCGGCATCGGGCTGGAGACCGCGCGGCGCGCCCGTGCCGAAGGCGCCGAGGTGATCCTCACCGGCCGCGACCCGGTCCGGCTCGAGAGCGCGGCGACGGAGGTCGACGCCCGGGCCACGGCCGCGTTCGACGCCAACGACTCCGCGGCGATAGGCGAGTTCTTCGCCGACCTCGAGGGCCCGGTCGACCACGTGATGGTCACCGCGGGCGGCCCCTACTACGCGACGCTCGCCGACATGGACTTCGCCGAGGCGCGCCGCGCGATCCAGGAGCACCCGATGCTCATGGTCGGTGTGGCCCGCCACGCGCGCGTCCGCCCCGGCGGCGCGCTGCTGTTCATGGGCGGCACCGCGGCACGCAACCCGCGAGTGGGCGTCGGGCTCATGTCCGCGATGACGATGGCGCTGCCGGCCCTCACCGCCAGCCTCGCCATCGAGATCGCCCCGGTCCGCATCAACCTGATCGCCGCCGGGTTCGTCGACACTCCCCTCTCGGCGTCACTGCTCGGCGACCGGCTCGACCAGCGGCGTGCCGAACTGCGCGCCACGCTGCCGATCGGGCGCGTGGTCGGGCCGGCCGACATCGCGGCCCTCGCGGTGCACCTCATGGGCAACACCGCCGTGACCGGCGCGACGTACGACATCGATGGCGGCCAGCACCTCGTCGCCAAGTAGGCGAGGCGCACTGCCGAGCGCGGTAGCCGGGCCGCGCGTCGGCCGTTAGGCCGTTAGCGGGGCAGGTCTGGTGCTTCCCGCCGTCCGGCGGTATCCCTGATGGGAGGAATTCTCCAACTGCATGGAGGACGGCGTGAGATCTTTCCGGGCGGTCGTCGTGCCCCTCCTCACCGCGCTGGCCCTGGTGACCGTCCCCGCCGAAGCGGACCCCGGCGTGCAGTCGGTGCCGCCGGCACTGGTGATCGGCAGCGACTTCCCGGACCCGGAGGTGCTCGCGGACGGCGGCAGCTACTACGCCTACTCGACCAGCTCCTCTCGCGGCCGCGTGCCCTATGCGACGGCCACCGCCGCGGCGGGACCGTGGACGATCCGCGGCGACGCGCTGCCGGTGAAGCCCTCGTGGGCGGGCGACGGCGGGTTCTGGGCACCGGACGTGTCACGCCGCGCCGACGGGCGCTACCTCATGTACTTCACCGGCCCGAGCAGGGCGACCGGCCGCATGTGCATCGGCGCCGCGCTCGCCGACCGGCCGGCCGGGCCGTTCCAGCCGACCGCCGCCGAACCGTTGGTGTGCAACGCCTCCGAGGGCGGCGACATCGACCCGTCGAGCTTCGTCGGCCCGTCCGGCGCGCGCTACCTGCTCTACAAGAACGACGGCAACGCGATCGGGCAGCCGGCGATCATCTGGCTGCAACCGACCGCGGCCGACGGCGTGACGTTCACCGGCGCCCGGGCCGAGCTGCTGCGCAACGACCGGCCCGAGGAGCAGGGGGTGATCGAGGCGCCGGTGCTCGTCAAGCGGCCGTCGCAGTACGTGCTGTTCTACTCCGCCGGGGTCTACACGTCCGGCAACTACCAGACGAGCTACGCGGTCTCCGCCTCGCTGACCGGCTCGTACACCCGTGCCTACCGGCCGCTGATGACGACGTCCAGTGTGGACGGTGCGGTGAACGGTCCGGGCGGCGCGGACGTCGTGGGCGACCGCATCTTCTTCCACGGCCACCTGGCTGCCGGCGGCCGCGGTATGTACACCGCGAGCCTGGGCTGGGCCAACGACTTCCCTGTCGTACGCGGCAGCCGGGTGCGCTACGAGGCGGAACGCGGCACGCTGAACCACGCCGTCGTGCGCACCGGTGCGTCCGGCGCGTCACAGGGCGCGGTCGTCGCCAAGATCGACTACCCGGACAGCTGGGTGGACAACTCCGTCTTCGCTCCCGTGGCGGGCAACTACACCGTCCACATCGGATACGCCGCCGGGTACGGCGACGCCCAGCACACGCTCACCGTCAACGGTGGAGCGGCGCAGGTCGTCGACTATCCGAACCGTGGCTGGGACAACTGGACCGAGGTCGCCGCCGAGGTGAACCTGGCCGCCGGCTTCAACACAGTACGACTGACCTTCCGCACCCGCTGGGCAGAGATCGACTACCTCGAAGTGGCCTGAGCGGGCCCGTCCCCCTGACGCACCAGGGCGACGATCCCCGCGGCGAGCATGATCGCCGCGGGGATCAGCGTGCTCAGCGTGCCGAGGGGAAACACCAGCATCGCGACCAGCATCGCGCCGGCCGCCAGCGCGACCAGCCGGCTGCGCTCGAACCTGGCCAGCGCGAGCAGGCCACCAGCGATGATCACGGGGAAGAACAGACCCGGCAGCCACACGCCCAGCATCGTGGCGAGACCCACCACCACGCAGACGACGCCGATCGCCGCGGCCAGCGCCCGTCGCTTCGGCGCGAGCCGGCGCGCCCACGCCACGGCGAGCACACCCAGCCCGACCAGCGGCAAACCGACCGACGTGATCAGGCCCGCGGGTTCGGCGGCGGTGCCGGCCACGGCGGCGGCCACGTACCCGACCTGCACGGCGACCGCGCCGCCCACCGCCACCGCAACGTACGCCCCCACCGAGGCGCCGCCCGCCCGGCGGGCTCGCCAGCCGTACCAGGCCACCGTGGCGACGAGCGTCACGGTCACCAGCACCGTCCATCCCCAGTCGTGGAGCGGGAATCCCGGCAGCCCCGACGGCGACGTGTCGATGACGAAGGCCATGCCCACGCCGTTCCCCGGCGCGACATAGCCCCCGTAACCCCCGGAAGCCAGGCCCGATGGCAGCTGGGTGTATGCGAGCGAGTCGAGGTCCTGGCTCGTTCGCACACTGTGCCAGCCCAGCAGCACGAGCAGGCCGAACCCCAGCAGCACCAACGGAAACCAGTACCCCCGCCGGCCCCCGGCCACGACCTTGTCGTCCATTCGAAGGACGCTACCGCACGGGACCGCGCGGTCGTGTCACGGCGGCTCGTACGCGACGAGGAACCGCCGGCCGTCGCCGACGCGCGGTGTCATGTGCTTCGATGCGTCGGTGACCAGTCACGATGACGCGCGTGTCGTGAGCGCCAGCCGCGAGATCGCGGCCCCGGCCGCGCACATCTTCGAGCTCATCGCCGACCCGGCTCAGCAACCTCGCTGGGACGGTAACGACAACCTGGCGCAGGCGCCCGGCGGGCAGCGCGTCCGGGGTGTCGGCGACATGTTCACCATGACGCTCACAAAGGACAGTGCCGTCCGGGAGAACCACGTGGTCGAGTTCGACGAGGGTCGGCGCATCGCCTGGCGGCCCGCCGAGCCCGGGCAGGCCCCGCCGGGCCATCTGTGGCGGTGGGAACTCGAACCGATCGACGCGTCGTCGACGCGGGTGACCCACACCTACGACTGGACGGAGCTGACCGATGCCGGGCGGTACCGGCGCGCCCGGGCCACCACGACGGAGAAGCTCCGGTCCTCCCTCGACCGGCTCGCCGCCCTCGCCGAGCGGTGACCGCACGTCGGCCGGCTATCGGTTGGTGTCGGTGGTGATGTGCTCGAACAGCCCGGCACGGATGCGGGTTCGCACCCCCGTCGCCCACGGCTCGTCCAGCTCGTCGACGTCGAGGGCGGCCATGTTGTTGAGCAGCATGCCGAAGGCGAGAAACGTCTTCACGGTCACCGGGTCGAGGCCTGCCGTGTCGGCGACCGTGTCCCACATGCGGGCGAGCCGCGCCCGCACCAGGTCGCGGACATCGCTGTCCCCGCAGGCGGCGAAGCCTTGTAGCTGCAGCAAAAGGGTCGTGCGGTCCGCCAGCGACTCGTAGTACTGCGACCCCATGCGAGCCAGGGCGTCGAGACCTCGGGTGCCCTCGGCCGCGTGCGCCATGCCGTCGCTGAACCGGTCGAACGCCGTCCCGACCAGTTCCAGGAACAGCGCCTTCTTGGTCCCGAACATCCGGAACACGTAGGCCTGGGTGATGCCCGCCTGGTGCGCTATCGCCTCGGTGGACGCACCGTGCAGTCCGTGGTTCGCGAACTCCCCCGCGGCGATCCCGAGTACCTGGGAGCGCCGTTCCGATCCGCTCATCCGCGCAGCCATGCCGCCTAGGTTACTAGTTACTAACTACTAACTGATACGGTGGTGCGGTGGTGAATGACATCTGGGCCGGCTTGGTCGAGCAGTTCGCCGATGAGGCCTATGCGTCGGTGAAGGGGTACGTGCGCACCTACGTGCTGCACCACCAGCTGCTGGAGCACCTGCCGCCACCTCCGGCAACCGTGCTCGACGTCGGCGGCGGCGCGGGCCACCAGTCGTTCCCGCTGGCCCAGGCCGGCTACGAGGTGACGTTGCTCGACTCGTCGCCGGCGATGCTGGACAAGGCTCGACAACGGCTCCGGCGACTGCCCGACGAGGTACGGCAACGGGTGACGTTCGTGGCGGCCGACGGCGAGCACGCCGAGGAGGCGGTGCGGGGCCGACGCTTCTCCGCCGTGCTGTGTCACGGCGTGCTGGGGTACCTGGACCAGCCGGAGCCGTTGGTCGACCAGCTCTGCCGGTGCGCCGCCCCCGGTGGCCTCGTCTCGATCATGACCGGCAACGCCAACGCGAGCGCGGTCCGCCCGGCCCTGGAGCGGCGATGGGACGACGCGCTTGCGGCGTTCGACTCCAGGCGCGAGATCGGGGTCCTCGGTGTGCCGGGCCGAGCCGACACGGCCGAGGAGCTCGGCGAGCTCATGCGGAGCCGCGGCGTGGAACCGCTGCGCTGGTACGGCGTATGGCTTTTCGTCGACTGGCTCGAGTTCAGCGGCGCCCAGCTGGACCCCGGCGACGCGACGCAGGTGGCGGCGACGGCCGCGGTCGAGCTGGAGGCGAGCCGCCGGGACCCCTACCGCCAGCTGAGCCGCGTCTTCCATCTCGTGGGCCGGAAAGGCATGAGCTGACCCGATCAGGAGCTGGGCGGGCCGTACGGGTTCTACTGCTGGGCCGGCGGCGGGTTCTGCGGTGGGTACTGCGGCTGGGCCGGCGGCTGGAATTGCTGTTGGAATTGCGGTTGATACTGCTGTTGGTACGGCTGTTGATACTGCGGCGGGTACGCCTGCGGGTACTGCTGGTTCGGTCGCGGCGGCGGGCGGTTGCTGCGGCGCCACACCACCACGAGGGTCACCGCGACCACGGCCCCGCACAGCAGGATCCCCACGATCGCGACGATGTTCACCCCGCCGGAGGAGCTCTCCGCCAACTCGGCCGGACGTTCACCGAAACGGGATTTCAGCTCGTCCGGTCCCGCGGTCAGCTTGAGCTCGCCGTTGAGCACGACCTGGAGCTCGTCGAAGTCGCCCGGGTACTTCGTCCACGCGATCTCGGCGACCTTCTCCGCGTCCGCGCTGGAGATCGTCCCGTCGCGCGTCGCCTTGATCACCAGCAGGCTGTGGCCGTTGGTGATGTTGTGGTTGACGTTGACGTTGTCGTAGCCGGCCGACTCGACCTCCGAGCCCAGCTTCTGCAGATCGGCCAGTGTGGAGCAGCCGGCGATCGCCAGCAGGCACACCAACAGCAGGCCGACGACCCGCACCGCTCGCGACATGAGACCTCCCCGGCTGGAACCGCTGTCGAGGCAATATCGCCAGCGGGCGACCACACGCTACGACAGCACAAGGTCCATGGTGGCCGGTTCGTACAGATCTCGTGCCCGGTGGCCGGCGTGTCGGCGAGCTGACCGGGGGATCATCTGCGGACCAGCGCGGCGAACCAGGTGCCCAGCACCTGCTGTGCGTCCGCCCGCGCGGCCGCGGGGTCGTCGGCGTCTGCGATCATGCGAGCGGCCTCCATCACCGCGGCGAGGACGAGCTGGGCGAGCGCGCGCACCGGCTGCGGCGTGAGCTGCCCGGCCTCGATGCCCCGCGCCAGGACGTCGACGAGCAGGCCGAGGCCGTGCTCGGCCTCGATCTCCCGCCAGTTGGCCCAGCCCAGCACGGCGGGGGCGTCGGTCAGGGAGATCTGCCGGACGTCGTCACGCATGCACGCGTCGAGGAAGACCTCCAGCGCGGCGGCCATTCCGCCGGCCGGGTCCGGCGCGGCGCTGAACGCCGCGTCGACGTCGGCGGTGATCTCCCGCTCCAGGTCCTCCACGACCGCACGGAACAGGCCCTGCTTGTCCGCGTAGTGGTGGTAGAGCGCGCCCCGCGTCACGCCGGCGGCGCGCACGATCTCGTCCGCCGGGACCGCCTGGTAGCCACGCGCCGCGAACAGCTCGCGGGCGGCCGCGACGAGGTCGGCCTTGGTGCTGCTGGATCTTTCCTGCTGGGTGCGCCGCACGGCGCCTAATCTGCCATGACGCTCGCGAACTCGACGACGTGACGCACCACGACGTCCGGCCGGTCCTCGGAGATGAACGTGTAGGTGTCGTCGACCTCGACCAGGCGGGCGTCGGGCAGCAGTTCCGCGAGCCGGCGGGCCAGCCGGATCGGGAACAGCTTCTCCTCGCTGCCCCACAGCAAGAGCACCGGCCGGTCGAAGTCGCGCAGCTTCTCCGCGGCGGCAAGGGTGTGCCTGGGATGCACGCCGCGCAGCAGCTTGCGCAGATCCCGCCGCACGCCCGCGGAACGGCCCGGCGGCCACAGGTAGGACTCGACGACCTCCGGCGGCAGCGGGCGCTTGGCGACCCAGCCGAACAAGATGGGCAGCCCGTGCAGTGCCCGGAGCCGCAACAACGCCGCGAGCACGCGCATCGAGCCCGGCACCCGGGCCAGCGGCGGCAGCGGCTTGAAGATCGGCGGGAAGAAGTACTCGAAGCAGTCCGACGGCAGGAGTACGACGCGGTCGACGCGCTCGGGGTGGCGGGCCAGCATGATCTGGGTCAGCGCGCCGCCGGTGTCGTTGGCCACCAGGATGACGTCCCGCAGGTCGAGCGCCTCGAGGAAGCCGGCGATCAGGTCGGCGGCACCGGTCGGGCTCAGGTCCGCGTCGGGCCGCATCGGGATGTCGTGGCTGCCGAGCGGCAGGTCCGGCGCCAGGCACCGGAAGCCGGCGTCCGCCACGCCCGGCACGACGGCCCGCCACAGATCCGCGTTGGTGAGCACGCCGTGCACGAACACGACGGGCCGGCCCGAACCGCGCTCGAAGTAACGCACCTCGCCCTGCTCGAGCGCGACCCGGTGCTCCTGCCCCAATGATTCCGTTCTCGTCATGCCGCCAGCTTACATACGTACTGTATGTATGTAAATCTGCCCGCGAGGAGTGGCGGCTGCGCAGCGAGCAGCGCCGCCCGCAACAACGTGGTGCGTCTGTTTCCGAGACCGGCCTGGTGGACCGCTGAACGCGCTCAGTCCGCGGCGCCGAACCACCTCGGCAGGTGGTCGAGCAGGTCCTGCTGGTCCTCGCCGGCCCAGGCGACGTAGCCGTCCGGGCGCAGCAGCACGGCGGGCACCTCCAGTTCCTCGCTCACGTCGACGACGTGGTCGACGCGGTCCGCCCAGCCCGCGACCGAGAGCCGGCCGGTCTGGTCGAGCAGCAGCCCGCGACCACCGTGCATCCGCTCGTAGAGGCGTCCCTGCTTCAGCCCGACGTCCCGCAGCCGCCGGCCGAGCAGTGCGTGTCCCGCGCCGAAGTCGTACCGGATCCCGATCCCCGTGGTCTTCTCGACCAGGTACCGGTTCACGTCGTCGAAGTCCATCAGCTCCGCCACGAGCCGGCGCACCGCCTCCGGACCCGGTTCGGCGGACATCAGCTCACCCATCGCGCGCGTGAGAGCCAGCACCGCGGCGGCGACCGGGCGCCGTTCGGTCTCGTAGCTGTCCAGCAGCCCTTCCGGCGCCCACCCCTTGAGTTGGGCGGCCAGCTTCCAGCCGAGGTTGAACGAGTCCTGGATGCCGAGGCCGAGGCCCTGCCCACCGACCGGCGAGTGGATGTGCGCCGAGTCGCCGGCGAGGAACACGCGGCCGACCCGGTACCGCTCGGCCAGTCGCGTGGCGTCACTGAAGCGGGAAAGGAAACGGGGTGAGTGCACCCCGAGGTCGGTGCCGACGACCACCCGCAGTCGTGCCGCGAACTCGTCCAGGGTCGGCGCGACGGTGCGGTCCTCGACCACCCGTTCGGTACGCACGACGAAGCGGTACAGCCCGTCGGTGTCGGGCGAAGGGCCGAAGTTGATCACGGGCTTGGGCGCCTCGGCCGCCACGGCGGCGGCCTTCTCCGGCGAGACGGCCACCTCCATCTCTCCGTGCAGCCATTCTTTGGTGGCGGGCTCGCCGGCGAACCCGATGCCGAGCAGCTTACGCACGGTGCTCCGCCCGCCGTCGCAGCCGATGAGGTAGCGCGAGCGCAGCCGCGTGCCGTCCGCGAGCTCGGCGCTCACCCCGTCGTCGTCCTGGCTCAGGCCGACCAGCTCGCAGCGGCGCCGGATCTCGACTCCGAGCTCGAGAGCGTGCTCGGTCAGCAGCCGCTCGGTGGTGACCTGCGGTATGCCGAGGATGTAGGAATGCGCGGTGTCGAGCCGCTCGGGCAGCGGCTTGCGGATCCCGGCGAAGTTGCCGCCGAGCGGGTACCGCCGCCCCTCGGCGAGGAACCGCTCGAGCAGCCCACGCTGGTCCAGCACCTCGATGCTGCGCACGTGCAGGCCGAGCGCGCGGGCCTGCCTGGTCGGCTCGGCGTCCCGCTCGAGCACCGGCGCGTGCACACCGTGCAGCCGCAACTCTCCGGCGAGCATCATGCCGGTCGGTCCACCGCCGGCGATGATCACATCGATCACGAATCCCCCTTGCAGAGATCGAACTTCCTACCGGCTGCGCCGCGCAGCCCGGCGGGCTCGAAGTTCGGCCGGCGCATTCTGCGGCACGACCTGGGTCTTGCCGCAAGCCCCGGGGTCCGCTATATATTTAAAGTGGCAGGGAGCGGATGTTCGCCCTGCCTTTTGTTTTGTCCGTTATGGACAGTTGCGTATCGGCCGGCTCGCGGCTGCCGGTACCGTCACCGGTCGAACGTGCCGAGCGCGGCGAACCTGGCGGCCAGGTCGTCGACCCACTGCACCGGCGTTCGCCTGTCCGGCAAGGGAATCCCCGCCTCCGCGCGCCACAGCGCGTCGCCGAGGACGGTGCGCAGGTGCCACGCCATGATCCGGTCCACATCCAGCGTCGTGCCGGTCAGCTTCTCGTAGTGCGCCACGATCGCGGTGAACAGCTCGATGCCGCAGTCCCCCGGCAGGCAGCGCAGGTCGAACTCGGGTTCGCCGGTGCCCACGGTCTCCAGGTCGACGACCAGCCGCAGCCGCAGCGTGTCCCGGTCCCACAGGTGGTTGTCACCGTGGAAGTCGCCGTGCACCAGCACGGTCCGGCCTGCCGCGGCGAGCGCGGTGTCGGCCCAGTCGCACCAGGACATCACCCGGTCCCGCTGGTCGCGCCGGACCAGCGCCCCGAACCGGGCACGGAGCATGTCGGTCGTGGCGTGCGCCGCCGGCTCCGGCAGCGGACCCACCGCCTCGCCGACGGCCCGCAGCACCGCGGGATCGTGCAACCTGGCAAGGGCCGTGGCGAGATCCCGCGCGGCCGCGTCCCGCTCCGCCGGTCCGATCAGCTGCCGCACGCCGAAGAACGGCACCGCCGGAACCCGGCGCAGGATCAGCAACGCCGGGTCGCGGGAGACCGCCACCACGTCGGGCAGCGGCAGCCGCGGGGCGGCCGTCCGCAGCGCGTCGAGGACCCGCGCCTGATGGAGGATCCGCAGTGCGGGCGGCCGGGCCCACGCGAACTTCACCACGAACCGGCCGTCGGCGACGGCGCTGGCCCCGCACCACATCGGATCGTCGTCCGGCTCGAGGCCTCTCGGCACGATCGTGCTTGCGGCCAGGTCCGGTGCCACCGTGCGCAGCGCGGCCCGCAGCGCGTGCACGGTCGGTTCGGCGAGCCAGGTCGGTTCCGTCAGTTCGGGTGCCTCTTGGTGATCTGCCCGCCGCGACACGCGCCCAGTGTATGGACGGGTTCGCAGGTAATGGCTCGACGAGCGTGCCGGACACGGTTACGTTGTGCCGAATGCCTTCGTACGAACAGATCACCCGACACGACGATTCGAACCCGGCCGAGAACCCGTGGGTCAACGGGCCGCCCCTGCCCGAGACGATCACGATCGTGCCGTACGACCCCGGTTGGCCGCGCCGCTACGCGGCCCTGTCGTCGCAGATCCGCGCGGCGCTCGGCGACGTGGCGCTCGACATCGAGCACATCGGGTCGACGTCCGTCGAGGGGTTGGCCGCCAAGGACGTCATCGACATCGATCTCACGGTCGCCGACCCGCGGGAGGAGCAGCGGTATGTCCCCGCACTCGAGCGCCTCGGCTACGTCCTGACGATCCGGGAACCCTCGTGGCACGAGCATCGCTGCCTGCGGCTCACCGAGCCCCGGGCGAACCTCCACGTGTTCGGACGGGACTGCCCCGAGGCCATCCGCCACCGCATGTTCCGCGACTGGCTGCGCACCCACCCCGAGGACCGCGCACGGTACGCGGACGCGAAACGAGCGGCGATCCCCGGCGCCGGCAACGTCGTGGACTACAACGCGCGCAAGCAGGACGTGATCCGCGAGATCTACGACCGGCTCTTCCGCGCGGCGGGCATGCTGTAGGCAGGACCATTGGGTCTCGATCCAGGGAGCCGGCGGCTGGCGTGGGATGCGCTGCCGCCGGTGTCCTGCCGCGCACCGTCGTGACGGCCGGCCCCGGCGCCGGCCCGTCACGCGTTCGTGAGCGCCAGGACACCCGCGACGACGAGCGCCGCGACCTTGACCACCTCGGCCGAGACGTACATCAGGTGGGTGCGGGACCTCGGCACGTCGGCACCGGCCAGTACCCGGTCCGATCGCTTGTTCAGGACGGGACGGATCGCGGCCAGCTGCACCACGAGGACGACGACCGCGACCACGACGGACGTGCGCACCGAGCCGGCCACCCCGCCGGCGACGGCAGCCACGACCACGACGACGGCGAGGACCACCTCGACCGCGTTGAGGGCGCGGAACACGATCCGTCCGATGCCCAGGCCGATTCGCAAGGTCACGTCGGGCGCGCGGAACTTCAGCGGCGTCTCGAGAAAGGAAATGGCCAGGACCATTCCCAGCCAGGTGAACCCGACCCCGGCAATCACGGCGGCGGCCACGACCGATCTCCCTTCCTCGTCCGGAACGCGGCTGCCGATTCTAGGAAGGCCCGCGCAACCGCAGAGCGAGTGCCGGGCACGCGGCGACGGCGGCCGCCGCGTCGGCTCGCAGGTCGCCGGTCACCGGGCCGGGAGCGATGATCGGGTAGCCCCATTCGTCGGGCTCGATCATCTCGGGCAGGATTTCGGCGCACATGCCGTGTGCGCGGCAGGCGATCGGGTCCACCCGCAGCCGGGGATCGCTCATCGCACCCATCCCTCCGTTGTGGATAGTCTGATGTGGATGTTTCCGGGGTGCGGGCACGGCCGGCCGGCGAGATGGTCGTGGACGTCCGGGGCGAAGGTGCGCAGTGCGCTGCGGGCGAGGCGGACGGCGCCGTCGGGGTGGTGGCAGGCGCCGCGTCCCTCGACCACGTCGAGCCGGCGCCGCAGGCGCGCGTCCACGTGCACGCCACGCGCGAGCAGCGCGAAGTCCTCAGCCAGCGCGGGCAACCCGAACACGCACGGCCCGCACTGCGCCGCCGACTCGGCGGCGAGGTACCGCATGATCCGTGCGGTCTCGGCCGGCCCGCACGCGTCCGGCGGCAGCACGAACAGCGCGCCGACACCGAGAACGGCGCCCGCGCCGGCCAGCTCACGGTGCGCCAGCGGCACCCCGCCCGCGTCCGGCAGCGGCAGCCAGGTTCCGGCGGCGCCGCCGACGAGCACGGCCGGTGCGGCCGGCGCCGGCATCGCGGGTGCCAGTACGCGGCCGATCGGCGTGCCCAGGGCGACCTCGTACACGCCCGGCTCGCCCACCGCGCCGGACACCGTGACCAGCGTCGTACCCGGCGACTCCGCGGTGCCCTGCGTGCGGAACCAGTCCGGCCCGAAGCGGGCGACGAGGGCGAGCTGCGCGAGGGTCTCGGCGTTCGACACCAGCGTGGGCCGCCCACCGACGCCGCGCTCGGCCGGCCGGGGCGGCTTGGTCGTCGGCCGCGCGTCGCCGGTGTTGATCAGGTTCACCAGGGCCGACTCCTCGCTGGCCACGTAGCGGTTCGGCACCGGCTGGAGGCGGACGCCGGCCGGGTCGCCGCGGCGCTCGGCGAGCGCGGCGTGCACCACGCCGGTGAGCGGGTCACCGTCGTGGAGGCAGAAGACGACCTCGCGGGCCGCGACCGCGTGCGCCGCGAGCATCGCGCCGTCGAGCACCAGGTGCGGGGCAAGCGTGAGCAGCGTGCGGTCCTTGTCGCTGACCGGCTCGCCCTCGCACGCGTTGACGACGACCGTCGCCCGGCCGCGGCCGGCCGCCACCGCGCGGAGCTTGCGGGCGGTGGGAAAGCCGGCACCGCCCCGGCCGCGCAGCCCGGCCCGCTCGACGGTGGCGATGAGCTGGGCGCGATCCGTACCGAGCGGCAGCGGGCCGTAACGCGCGAGGTGGACGGAGAGGTCCGCGGCGCGCCGGTTCTCCCGCCACTCCGCGAGCAGCCGCTGGCCGGTGCCGGGCGGGGCGACCACCGGAGCCTGGAACGTGGTCACGACGCTCGCCCCACCCGCGCCGGCACCCGCGCGGACGCGCGCCAGGCCACCGCCGACGCGACCGCCACCACGCACGCCCCGACCACGGCGAGCACCCAGCCGGTCCGGCTGTCCGCGCCGCCGATGCCGAGCCCGTGCGCCACGGCGATCGGCCAGCACGCGTACGCCGCCCGGTGCAGCCCCCGCCACCACCGCGGGTTGATGTGCGGGCGCAGCAGGCTGGACACCAGCAGCGCCAGGAACAGGTCGAACGCGGCCGCGCCGAGCCCGAGCCAGAACGGGTGGTAGACCGACACGAACGGCAGCACGGCGTCCAGCCAGGCGATGCCGGCGTAGCCGTCGATGATCGCACTGCTCACGTGCACCACCACGAACGCGAGCGTGAGCAGCGTGAGGTTCCGGTGCAGCGCGGCGACGGCGAACCGCGGCCAGCGGCCGGTGGACGCCCGGCCGCCGGTCAGCGCGCCGAGCACGAGGACGGACGTGAGCAGCACCAGCGCGAGCAGGCCGGTCGCCCGGCTCACGTACCACAGGGCGTTCACGCCGCACTCTCCACATCGGACGGCCACCCGGCGGCGTGCCGGACCGTGCCGTCGACGCGGACGAGGCGGGCCGGCAGCCGCCGCGCGGCGAGCCAGTCCGGGGCCCGCTCCCCCAGCACGATCGCCGCCGTCGAGGCGGTGTTCGCGGTCACGCAGCTGTGGGCCGCCACGCTCACGGTGCGCCACACGGCGGCCGGCACGTCACCGGTGCGCGGGTCGACGATGTGGTGAACTTCGCGTTCGCCGCGCCGCCAGCGGCGCCGCGTCGTGCTGGAGGTGGCGAGCCCGCCCGCGTCGATGGCGATCGTCGGGTCGCGGGCCGGGTCGGCCGTGGCGTGGTCCTCGCCGACAGTGATCCGCCAGCCACCGGCGGGCGGCTGCCCGGACACCGCGATGTCGCCCCCGAGGCTCACGAGCACGCCGCAGCCGAGCGTGCGTGCCAGCGCCGTGGCGGCCCGGTCGGCGGCGAACGCCTTGGCCGTCGCGCCGAGGTCCAGGCCGACGCCGCGCGGCAGCAGCACCCGGCGGGTGGCCGGGTCGAGCAGGATCCGCCACCAGCCCGGTGCCGGCGTACCCGGCGCCGGCGCGGGCCCGTCCGCCTCGACCTGTGCGAAGTCGCGGTCGTAGCCGAGGTCGCGGACGGCGTGCCCGACAGTCGGGTCGACGAGCCCGTCGGTGCGCTCGGCCGCTCGCAGGGCCACCTCGAGCGCGTCGAACAGCAGCGAGCTCACGGGCATGTAGGAGCCCTCGTCCAGCCGGGAGATCTCCGAGTCGGCCCGGAACCGGCTGCACGCGGCGTCGAGCTCGGCCAGCCGGGTCCGCAGCACGCCGGCCGCGCGCCCGAGCTGCTCCGGTTCGGTCACCACGACCTGCGCGGTGGTGCCGAGCGCGCCGAACGACGTCGTGGCGGTCATGACCCGCCCGTCGATCCGTGGCTCGACGAACCACTGTCCGGTGAGATGAGCGCCGGGCCGCCCCATCCCGACCCGGAGTCCGACCCGGAGTCCGAGCCGTCGTCGTTCGACGTGGCGGAGCCGTCAGAAGCCGAACCACTGCCCGTGCCACTGCCCGTGCCACTGCCCGACCCGCTGCTCGTCGACTGCTGTGCGAACGCGACACCGGTCACGACGGCCACCACCGTCGCTCCGATCGCCACCAGCCGGGTCACCAACGAGACCCGGCGCCGTCCTTCATCACGCCGGGCGATCCGCCCCGGCAGTCCTGCGTTCACGGCCCACTTCCCTTCTCGCCGTGAACCCACTCTCGGCCGGGAACCTGGGAGATTTCTGTGAACGGGGCAAGTGGCTGCTGTGCGACGCGATGCGGGCCGCGAACACGTCGGCCACGGCGTCCGCGACGGCCTGCCAGTGGTTGGCTCGCGCGTCGGCCGACTGCTCGATCTGGACTCCGTTCGCGCCGCCCGCGGTGAGGCGGTTGACGAGGTTCCGCGGGTCGTCGCCGTCGAACTCGTCGCCGGGACCGGCCACACGCACGTCGATCCTCGAACCCGAGAGCGCGCAGTCGACGGCATCCCGTACGTCCTGCCGCAGGGCCGCCGGGGCCGCACCGCCGATGAGGATGCCGGGCTCGCTCGATCCGTGGAACGCGACGGCGTGGGCGAAGCCTCGCGGCATCACCGTTGCGAGGAGCGGGAAGCTTTCCTCCCGGATGTCCACGGCGCTGATGTGCCAGGCACGTACGGCGCTCCCGCCGGGCTGGAAACCCAGGCACCGCCACGAGGTGACGCCGAAGAGCCGCGATGCCACCCACTCCGCCTGGCGATCGGTGAACGGCTCGATGTCTCCGCCGTGCGGCGCGATGACGATGAGCTCGTCGTGCCGGCCGTCGTCCTTCAGCCGCTCGACGAACTCGCCCACCTCGCGTGCTCTGTTGATCGTCATGCCGGGATGCGGCACCTGGGCGTCGACGACGGCGTGGAAGCTCGAGCCACCGCCCAGCCGCTGCCGCCCGGCCGCTCCCATGCGCACGATGTCGTCGCGGTTCTCCGCGCGGGCCTCGCTCACCGTGTAGAGCCCGTACTGGCTGGCATTCCGGACAATTCGTACTTGTTGCCCGACTGCGCGGCCGATCGCGGCGAGCGCGTCCGGGTCCGCCGAGCAGTGCTCGCGATGGGTCTGGAGATCGTCCTGGCTCGACTGTGCCCGGGTGATCGCGGCGTCGTAGGTGGCCACCGGTACATGTCACCGACCTAACGTCTCCGCGCCGTCAACCGATTGTTGCTTTATCGGTGTCGGAGGTGGGGACATGACCGAACAACGACGACGAAACGGGGGAACGCCGGCGCGACTGTGCCTGCTGGGCGGATTCTCGCTGACTGTCAACGGATCGCCGGTGACGTTGCAGGTTCACCCGCAGCGCCTCCTCGCCTACCTCTCGCTCACCCAGCCCATGCACATGGCTCACTCACGCACCGCGCTCGCCGAACGACTGTGGGCCAACGCGTCCATGGAGCGCTGCCAGGCCAACCTGCGCACCGCGTTGTGGCGCATCCGGCGCGCCGACGCCCGGCTCGTCCGCGCGTCCCGCGCGACGGTCCGGCTCGACGACTCGGTCGACGTCGACGTGCGCCGGTGTGGCGAACAGGCGGCCCGGCTGCTCGCCGGCGAGGACCTGCTCGCCCCGTCCGACATGGACATCGGCCCCCTGCGCGGCGAGCTGTTGCCGGACTGGGACGAGGAGTGGTTGCTGCTCGAACGCGAGCGGATCCGGCTGGTCCAGATTCACGCGCTGGAGGCGCTGGCGCGCCGGTTGTGCGGGCTCGGCCGCCATCCCGAGGCGGTCGAGGCAGCGTTTGCCGCCCTGTCAAGGGAACCGCTCCGGGAGTCCGCGAACGCGATCCTGATCGACATCTTCCTGGCCGAGCGCAACGTCGCCCAGGCCCACCAGCAGCTCGAGCGGTACTCGACGTTGCTGTGGTCGCAGCTGGGCATCAAGCCGTCCGCGGAGCTCGTCCGCCGCGTCGCGGCGGCGAACGGCCGGCTGGCGGCAGGCGTGGTGCGCTGATCGACGCTCCGACAACGCGCGGACGATGCGGCGACGACGCAACCGCGTACATCGGCTTCGTACCGTCCGGACGGACTCGTCCAGGAGGAGCCGATGGATCCGCACTCGAATGTGATCGAAGCAGGAACGACGACCGAGGTCATGTCATCGGCCTTGGCGTCGCCGTTCGCCGCCGGCCTGCGCCCCATGGCGGCCGGTGAGTACGGGCCCAGCGAGGAGGCGATGCCCCGCCCGGCCGAGATGCTGGCGACGCCGTTCGCCGAGGGCCTGCTGGACGCGGGCCGGCCCGAGTCGGACACCGCGCTGCAAGCCTTGGCCGAGGAGCTCGCGGACGAGGAGTTCGACGAAGCCGTGCAGGCTTTGGTGGACGAGGCCGCCGGCCGGCACCTGACCGCGGCGCAGACGTGGGGCGCCGAGACGACCGAGCAGCTCGCGGACACCGAGGCGGAGTCCTGGCTTTCCGGGCTCGCCGCGGAGGCCGACGCGCTGCTGGCGCATCTCGAGCAGCGGTTCACGGACCGGACGCCGGAGTCGGTCACCGAGGACGAGCTGACCAACGCGGCCGCCGAGGCGCTGTCCGAGCGGAGCTCGATGCCGGAGAGCGAGGACTTCCTGAAGGCGCTCGCGCGCAAGGCGGTCTCGTTCGCCAAGGGCGCGGCCAAGCTGGCCAAGCGCGGCGTCGCGCTCGTGGGACGCCAGCTGCTCGGCCCGCTGTTCGGCATCCTGCGCCGCCTCGTCCAGCCCTTGCTGCGGCGCGTGCTCTCGGTCGCACTGGACAAGCTGCCCGCGAACCTCCGCCAGGACGCGACCACGCTGGCCGGCAAGCTGGGCATTCCCGTGCCCGCCACCGCGCCCTCCGCGGGCGCGGCGCTCGCCGAGATGTTCGACCACCAGCTCGCGCAGACCGCCGTCACAGACAACCAGGCGTTGGCCGACAACCTCGTGGCGGAGTGGGAGGACGCCGCGGAGGAGGCCGACGGCTCGCCCGTGGTGCGGCTGGACGGCGCCCGGGCGGAGCTGGCGGACCAGATCAGCCAGGCGGAACCGGGATCGGTCCTCACCTCCCAGGTCGAGCGGTTCATCCCCGCCGTCATGGCCGCCCTTCCTCTCATCCGCACCGGCATCGGGGCGCTGGGCCGCGACCGGGTGGTCACCGCGATCGCGACGCCGTTGGCGCAGCTGATCAGCGGATATGTCGGCCAGGACGCGAGCAGGGCGCTCGCGCGGGCCATCGCGGACAAGGGGCTGCGGCTGCTGCGTCTCGAGGCCGAGGCCGACCCGGCGGGTCTGGGTGCCGAGGCGCTCGTCTCGACGCTGGAGGACACCATCGGCGCCGTCGGCCGACTGCCCGGCGAGTCGGCGGCCGAGCCGCTCCGGCTGCGCGCCGAGCTGCAGGAGGCGTTCGCGGAGGCCGCCGCCCGCCACCTGCCGGGCGAGGTGCTCCGAGCCGACCTGGCCGAGCTCGAGGTCGACGGCGAGTCGACCGTGTGGGTGCTGATGCCCCGCGGGCCCGCTCGGCGATACCGGTACCGCAAGTGTGCCCGCGTCTTCCCCGCGCGCATCACGAGGAACGTCGCGAGGACGATCGTCGTCGGCGACCACGGCACCCTCGAGCAGCGCCTCCTCGACGAAGGCGAGACCCGCTGGCCGGTCGAGGGCGAGGTGCACGTCTACGAGACGCTCCCCGGCACCCATCTCGGGCACCTGGCCGCCGCCGAGGGGCAGGTGGACACCAGCGAGTTCGACGAGCTCACGGTGCCGGCCGCCGCGCTGCTGCTCGGCCAGCCGCGCCTCGGCCGGCCCGCTTCGGGCGCGGCCGGCTCGGGGCGCCGGTACTACCGGCTGGACCGCGGGCGCCGCCGGGCTCGCAGGCGGCGGCACCTCCCGCGCGCGCTGGTCGTCCTGGCCCTGACCGGGTCGCAGCCGGTGCTACGGGTGCACCTGCGGCTGAGCGAACGCGGCGCGCACCGGGTCGGGGAGCTGCTCGCCCAGCACGCCGACGTGAAGCTCGTCGCCGACTTCCGCAAGCTGATCACCGGCGTGGTGACGCGATCGTTGCCGGCGAGCGTGGTCCGGCAGGCGCAGCGCACCGGCGTGGCGGTGTCCCCGGCGCAGGCTAGCGCGCTCGCGGCCGCCGTGGGCGAGCAGATGGTCACCGCGATCTCCGCCCAGATCCGCACGCTCGCGCCCACCCTCGCCACGGCGGCGAGCGATCCGGCGGACGGCGTGACGATCACGTTCGAGTTCGGGTTCGCCGACCGCGAGGCACTGCTCGCCGGGCGGCCGAACGCGCCGGTCATCTCCGTGCATCCCGGGCGGCACCATGGCTGAGACGGGGACGGCGGCCGCGGCGGGCACGAGAGAGCAGCTCGCGGCGGAGCTCGCGCACTGGCGCTACGCGGCCGACGCGCTGGCCGACCTCGACCTGGTCGCGTCGCCGGACGCTTGGGCCGGCCTCGAGCAGTACCTCCGGGTGCAGGTGCGCAACCGGCTCGCGGCGATCGTCGCCGCGCTGCGGCTGGAGGCGGCCCGCCTCGACGCGGCACTCGCCGAGGACGGGGATCTCGCCGTACAACGCGGGAACGTCCTGCGGCTGCGGCAGCGGTACTTCCAGGCGGAGACGATCCTGGACTTCTACGGCGACGCGATCGCCACCCGGAGCAACTCCCGGCTGGCCCCGCTCCTGCGCGGTTTCGACACGATCGCGACCGACGGTCTGGAGTCCGTGCTGCGGCCGCTCGGCATCGACAGCCCGCCCGTGCTCGTCTACCCCGACCACGGCCGGGGCGCCGCCATCGTCCGGGCCGGCGTGCGGCTGTGGGACCGGGCGAACCCGTCGCCGGCCGCGGCGATCAAGCTCACGCGGCACAACCTGGCGACCCCGACGGCGCTGTTCCACGAGACCGGACACCAGTTCGCCCACCTCACCGGCTGGACCGGTGAGCTCGGCGAGGCGATGGCCGCGGTGCTGCGCCGCCGGTCGGCCGAGCTGGCCGAGATGTGGCGCGGCTGGGCGAGCGAGGTGGCCGCCGACGTGCACGCGTTCGCCTTGTGCGGCTGGCCGCCGGTGCCGGCGCTCGCGAACGTCGTGGACGGCCCGACCGCCGCGGTGCTGCACGTCCTGCCGGGCGACCCGCACCCGTTCCCGCTGGTCCGGGTGCTGTTCAACGCGGCGTTGTGCCGGGCCTGGTTCGGCCCCGGGCCCTGGGACGTGCTGGCCCGCACGTGGCGGGACCGGCACCTCGACGGCGGCGCCGGCTCGGCGGCAGCCCGGCTGACCGAGCTGAGCCTCGACGCCTTCGCGGACCTGGTCGACGTGTGCACGAGGCGGCCGATGGCCGCGTTCCGCGGCCGCGGGCTCCACGAGGTCGCCGACCCGCGGCGCGCCGCGCCCACCGAACTGGCCGCGCTCGCCGCCCGGGCCGGCCCGTCGCTGCTGACGTCCACCTATCTCGCGCGCAAGGAGCCCGTGCGCATCCTCGCCTGGCTCGCCGGACGCGCACTCGCCGACCCCGCACACGCCCGAGCGCACTGGGAGACCCTCCGCGGCTGGGTCGCCACGCTCGACGGCCCGCAGCCATCCGCCCGCCCACGTGCCGACGTGGCATGAACCGTCAACCAGGAGCCCACATGCCAACCAAACAGCCGGCACCCACCGGCCAGAAACCCGAACCGAACGGCATCGATCCGGCGCTCGTCGACCGCCTCGTCCGCGCCCTCGAGTCGATCGCCGCCCAAGGCCAGCAGGCGCCGACCGCGGTGACGAGCGGCATCGACAACCATGACCACCACGGACCGCGCCCGGACCCCGTCCGCAGCCGTGCCGCGCGTGACTACGACGTGCTGCGAGGACTCCTCGGCCGCGCCGACGCGCCGCTTCCGCTGCGCATGCACCGGAAGAACGAGGGCTACGACACCTTCGTGGTCATCGACGACCCGATCCCCCCGGCGGCGCGTACCGCGATCGTCGAAAGCCCGGGGGACGGGAAATCGGGTCAGCTGACCGAGCACATCGCCATTCCCGACAACGGCAAGGGCGAGCTGGAGCTCGACGAGATCTCGGCGGACATGCCGATCTCCCGCGTCGAGCTGGTCGACTGCCATGACGCCCTCGTCGCGTTCGGCCCGTCCCTGCCCGTCTTCAAGAGCTAGTCCGGAGGAATCATGTACCGCTACCTCGCCAGGCAGTTTCCCGACCCGGCTCGGATCTTCCTCGTCCATCCGATCCAGCTGAGCCGCTGGCTGGAGGTGGCGTGGGCCGCGGCCCCCCAGGTTCCCGTGCTCGGCAAGAGCCCGGCGACCGCGCAGCTCGGCAGCACGACGGTGATCGCGGACTTCGACGTGCCGGAGGAGCTGCTGAAGACGCTGGAACCAGGCATCCTGCTGAACGATCCGGGCAACTGGCAGCAGACGGCCGACCGGCACACCGCGCCGCTGCTGTGGGATCACCTCGTCTACGCGTACCTGATCGAGAGCACCGGCGTGTACGAGATCATCGCCAAGATCCTCGCCCGGATCGTGCGCGGCGAGACCCTCGGCAAGCTGCGGCCGGAAACCCTGCAATGGGCGCGGGTCATGGAGGAGCTGCTGTTCCGGAGCCCGCCGCTGTTCTCGATCGGCGGTGTGGAGAGCAAGCTTCGCGACGACGACCGGATCAACCGCCGCAACGCGTACTGGCGGATGTTCGGCTTCGACCTCCCGCACGCGGTGCCGGGGCTGCCGCCGGGCGCGGCTCCGTGGAAGGCGGACGTAGGCAACGGCGCCAACACCGCGTTCGGCGACCGGTTCCGGGAGCTGCTCACGCAGGTGTGGACCGGCTACGAGAACAAGATCAATCAGGTCGGCGCGAATGCCACGGACGCCCAGTACGTCGGTCTGCTGGCCGAGGCGCTCGACGACATGCTCGGCAACCGCCGGCAGGGCGGGCTGCTCTCGCGGGAGGAGCTGACGTACTCCGCCGGCATGTCCCTGTGCGACCTCACGGTCGCGTCCGACACCCCGGTGGTCCAGGACCTCCAGGCGACCGCCACCAGCCCGGCCGAGCGGCTCGCCAAGCTGGGCGAGCGGGTCGGGGTCGTCCCGGCCCCCCGCGCCCGCGAGCTGTTCGAGCTGTCCGACCCGATGTCCGCGCTGCTGTGGGGTATCGAGCTCGGCCTGTTCAACCCGAACGCCGCGCCGGAGTCGCTATACCTGCCCGACACGATCGGGGGCCCGCCGACCACGTTGAACATCGAGGTGAACCGCATCATCGACCTGTGGCAGTCGGCGACCGGCACGCGCATCAAGATCCCGACCGCCGGCACCGGAGCCGCGGCCCGGCAGCCCGCGCAGCCACTGCGCGCGCCGGTTCCCACGCCGCTTCCCGCACCGGTCCCGACGCCGGCTCCCACGGCGGGTCCGGCGAAGCCGGCATTCGCACCCGCGGGCGTCAACGGACATCGTGTGTGAGGCCTCGAGATGACGAGCGACGTATCCGCGGCGAACCTCGGTGAGGCCGAGTCCCCGTTCGCCGAGACTTCCTGGACCGCAAGCGAAACGGCGGTGACGCTGCCTGCGTCGTGGCCCGAGTACGGCAGCCCCGGCTCCGGCGAGAACGAGTCGCCGTTCGCCCCGGAGGGGTGGGCGGCCGAACCGCCGGCCGTGGCACACGAGACCGGCAGTGCGTTGTCCTCGAGCCGGCTGGAGTGGCCGGGCAAGTCCGCCGAGCAGCTCGCGTTCATGCGCGCCGTGTACGACAAGCACGTCGAGAACTCCCGGAAGGCGGGCGCGACGTTCACCGCGGATCTGCCGGAGCAGGACCTCGACGTGATCGTCGGTGGGCAGCGGGCGCGCAAGGACGCGGCGGCGCAGGCGCGGTCGATGCTGGGCAAGGCGACGACCGCGCTGGGAGCGGCCGGCCTGGCCGGCAAGGTCCAGATCGGCGTCCTCAGTGCCTACCGCCCCGCGAGCCAGCAGTTCCTCATCTGGCAAGGGAAGGGACGCCGGGGCGGCTTCCCGCACTACTACCAGCAGATGGTCGCAAAAGGACGGCTCCACGCCGGTGACTACGGTCCGGCGGCCGTCGAGGCGATGGCACACGAAATCGCGCAGTACGTCGCCGCGCCCGGCTACAGCAACCACCAGGACGGGCTGGCGATCGACTTCGGCACGGGTGCAGCCGGCCAGCAGCTCGGGCTGATCGGCACGCGGTCCTGGTTCCACCGGTGGCTGGTCGACAACGCCGCGAAGTTCGACTTCCACCCGTATGTCAAGGAAGCGTGGCACTGGACCTACCGCCCGCCCGCCCAGCCGGCCCACGCGGTGCGGTCCGGCCCGGCCGGCCGCGAGCTCGCGGTGCAACGGGTGCCGCTGCTCGCGAGCCATCACGGGCCCGGACCCGACCTGATCCTGCGGTGGAACGTGCCGGCGGTGCCCGACTCGATCGACGTCGTGGTCCACCTGCACGGCTTCTGGTACTCGGGCATGAAGCTCGACCGGGACATCAAGCCGGTCAGCGGGCTCGACCTCACGCCCGCCGGATCGGCGACCGGCGCCGGCCGCACCCGGCCGACCATCACCGTGCTGCCGAAGGGCCACGACACCGGCGTGCGGCAGAAAGGCGGCAAGTTCAACGTCTTCACCTTCCCGGCCCTCGTCACGCACACCGGCCTCGACGACCTCGTGCGGTTCTCGCTCGACCGGTTCGCCGCGACACTCGGCGGCCGGCCACCGCGCGTCGACCGGCTCATCCTCACCGCGCATTCCGGTGGCGGCGCGGCGCTGCTCGGCATCCTCAAGCATCCGGACATCGCCCGGCGCGTGCACCAGGTCCACGTGTTCGACGCGCTGTACCAGAGCCCGCGGTATCTCGCGGACTGGGCCGCGGAACGCATTCGAACCGACCGCGCGGCGGCCGGCGGCGCCGACTACATGACCGCCCGGGGCGGGGCGCTGCGCGTGTTCTACCACGGGAACGGGTCCACCAAGCGGTTCAGCGACGAACTGCGGACCAGCCTCTCGGGGACGCTGGCCGGATCGGGGCTGGACCGCTGGTATCGCGTCGAGTCGAGCACGCTCGACCACTTCCGGATTCCCCGCGCGTACGGCTGGCGCGTCCTGGCCGACGCCGCCGCCGACGTCCCGGACGCGTCCGGCGGGCCCGCGACCGGGCACGAGGTCGAGCCGGAGATCTACGGCGCGGCGGAGCTCGCGGAGTGGGACATCGCCGAACCGGAGTCCGAAGCCGGGCCGCAGGCGGAGTCCGAGCGGCAGGGGGATTTCGAGTGGCAGGGGGATTTCGAGTGGCAGGGGGATTTCGCGAACGAATGGGAGGACGAGTCGGAGGAGCTGTTCGAGCTGGAGGAGTTCGCCCGGCACACACTCTACGCGGACGAGTCCGAAGTGGACACCATGGTTCCCGGCGAGGAGGCGGCGCGTTCCCGTCCGGCCGTTCTGACGACGGCCCGGCTGCGCCGGGCATGGCGTGCGTACGAGTGTGCCGAGCAACGGATGGTGCGGCTGCGGCTGTTCGGCAAGTGGAACACCCCGGTGAACCCCGAGACGGTGGACGCCTGGCGCGCGCTCGAGCAGGCGCTCACCGGCGCCGGGTACCACCCACATCGCGCGTGGGTGTTCAACTGCCGCAACATCGGCGGTCAGCAGACGCGGTCGCTGCACGCCTACGGGCTCGCGATCGACATCGACCATGCGCAGCCTGCCTGCAACGTCAACCGCGCCACCCCCGACGGGCGGCCGGTCAGGTTCTCCACTGCCGCGACGAAGGAGGAACGCTGCCGCGACGTGCGGGCCGGCACCGCCGACACCAGCTTCACACCTCAACAGGTCGCGGCCGTCGAGGCGATCAAGACGGTCGACGGCCATCAGGTGTTCGCCTGGGGTGGCCGCTGGCGTACCACGAAGGACACGATGCACTTCCAGATCAACGTGGAGCCCGCGGAGCTCGCCCGCGGGCTCACGCAGCCGGCGCCCGCGCCGGAGGTCTCAGCCGAAACGAACGACCTGGAAGCGTGCTGACGTGCCGTACCCGCTGTCACTGTCGCCATTGGACTTCGGCGGTTTCATCGGCATCGGCCCGGCGCTGGGCGGCACCTTCACCACCATCACGCCCAGCGCCGCGACCGACACGGCGGCCGCGACGGCGGCCAGCCCCTTCCTGCTGAACTTCGCGTCGGCATCGCCGCCCCCGCCCGGCGTGGCGACGCTGCACGTGGTGAACACCGGCCCCGCGGGTGGCGACCTGTTCCGGTCGGGCCTGGTCACCGGTCTCCCGCCCGGCACGCCTGCCTCGCCGGCGCCCCTGACGGCCATCAGCGTCCCGACCACGCGCACCACGCTCTCCGCCGCGGCGCTGGCCGCGGCGGTGTCCGGGCGCGTCGGCACCGTCACGTTGACGCCGCCTCCGTGGGTGGTCGCCGCGGTCGCCGCCGCGTCGCTCGGCGCGTACATCCCGCTCACCGGAGCCGTAACGGGCATCGTCCCGACGCTCACCCCCGCCACGCCCGGAGCTCCCGGCTCGGTCACCGTCACCGTGACGGGGTTCTTCACCTTCCGGGTCTTCTACCTGTTCACCGACACGATCACGTTCACCGGCACCCTCGTGCTGACGCCGGCGCCGTCCGGTGACGCCAGCCGGCCGGGCCGGATCCTCAGCGTTCCCGGCACCACCACGCTGGCCGTCACGACCACCGGACCCTCGCCCACGCTCGCCGTGGCGGGAATGTTCCTGTCCCTCATGGCGCCCGGGGTGGGAGCCATCCTCCAGCCACAGATCGAGTCGGCCATCAACGACGCGATCGACGGGCTGGTCGCCCCGGGCCTGGCCGGCCTGGGCTTCCTGCGCAGTCCCTCCAGCGTCGTGTCGGCGCGGCGGGTGGTGGTGACCGCCGCCAACCTGGTCCTGGCGCTCGTGCTCGCGGACCTGTTCGGCCCCGCCGTCATCCCGATACCCGGTCACCTGCACGCGGCGGTCTCCCCCACCCCGCAGGCCGGCGCGAACCGTGCCTACACGGCGACCGTGACGAACGCGGACACCGGGACGCCAGTGGACCAGGCCGACGTGACCTTGAACAACTTCACCACGACCGGCGCGGCCCAGACGGTGGGCCCGCTGCAGACCGGCACGAGCGGCCAGGCGGCGTTCACCGCCACGCTGCGGCCCAAGATCAGGTGGCAGGTCGACCCCATCACGCACGAACGGACACGGCACTTCGTGCCGCCCACCCTCACCGTGTCCAAGCCCGGCTTCACCACGACCAACGTCCGGCTGCTGCAGGATCCGGGCGAACTCGAATAGCCTCACCCGCCATGGGCAAGTGGCTGCTCGTCGGTCTCGGCGTGGTGCTGGTGATACTCGGTGCGGTGTGGACGCTGCAGGGATTGGGCTACCTCGAAGGCAGCTTCATGACCGGCCAGAAGCTGTGGACGGGAATCGGCGTGCTGTGCGTGCTCGGCGGCATCGTGCTGGCCGTCGGCGGGCTGCGGAGAAGGTGAGGCGTCCGGTTCGAGGCGGACATCGACCGTCCGCCTGGAGCGCAACACCCGTCGCGGCGGGCCGTCAGGGCCGGGGCGGGCTCTCACCCACCAGGCCGTCGACGGACTCGCGGAGCAGGTCGGCGTGCCCGGTGTGGCGGGCGTACTCCTCGATCATGTCGGCGAGCACCCGCCGTAGGTTCGGGGTGCGCCCGTCGGGCCAGGTGAAACGGGCCGGCTGGTCGGCGCCGCCCGTGGCCAGCGCGGCGGCGACCAGCGCACGCGAACGAGCGACCGCCGCGTGCCAGAGGGCGTACAGCTCCTCGGGCCTGTCGTCGGCCGCGGTGCGCCACTCCCAGTCCGGGTCGGCGTCCCAGTCGACCCCGTCCCACGGCGGGCCGAGCGGTTCGCCGCACAGCTTGGCCGCGAACCAGTCCGCCTCGACCAGGGCGAGGTGCTTGAGCAGGCCGCCCAGGGTCATCGTGCTCGCGGCCGTCGTGGCCCGCAGGCCGTCGGCGTCGAGGTTTCCGCACTTCCAGGCGAACGTGCGCCGGTTGCGCTCCAGCGTGCTGAGCAGCGTCGCGATCTCGTCACCGGCCATCACGGGGCTCGCGAACGGAGTCTGCTCGGTGTCGTCGGTCATGCCCGCACGCTAGGGCCGGTTCCGGACGTTCGGCTTCCGGATTCGCCGGCAAGTCGCCTGGGCGACCGGGACTCCTGCCGCGGTCACCGCGCCCCGGCGATCTTCGCGGCCTGCTCGATCCGGTCGCGATGAGCCGCCCACCAGGCGGCGTCGCCGTCGGGCAGGTTCGAGCGGTCCGCTCGAATCCCCGCCGATCCGTCGATGAGCTCGCGGACGATGTCGGCATGCCCGGCGTGCCGCTCGGTCTCGGCGATCATGTGCACGAGGACCCGGTGCAGGGTCGGCTCCCGCGCCTCGGGCCTCCACCACGGGACCATGCCGGTGGCGTCGAGCGGGACCGCGTCGATCGTGGCGTCGGCGTGCGCCCAGGCGCGGCGGTAGAGACCGACGATCTCCTCCCGCGACTCGTCCGCGGTGGCCCACATGTCGGCGTTCGGCTCGGCGTCGTCGGCCAGCCAGGGCAGCGGCTCGCCGAACGGCCGGCCGAAGCAGTCGCCTAAGTACCCGGCGGCCACGCTGGCGACGTGCTTGAGCAGCCCGAGCAGGTTGGTGCCGGTCGGCACCAGCGGGCGGCGGACGTCGTACTCGGAGAGCCCGTCCGTCTTCCAGAGCAACGCATCGCGGGCTCGGGTCAGGTAGTAGTGCAGTTCCGTTTTCGGGTCCGAACCAGTCATGCCGGCAAGCATGCTCCCGATCACCGGCGTGCGCGCCTGCATTTCCGTCGACCGTCCCGAATGGACACTCCGGGGTCGCCGCGTGGGTCAGCCGTGCCGCTCGTCCGCGGGCGCCGTCGACAGGAGGTCGTCGGCGAAGTCGTCCGGCAGCTGGGCCGTCAGGTCGGCGAACTCGCCTTCCGGCACGCCCGCCTTCAGCGCGGCGACGACCGCTCGCGCGTGTTCGCGAGCGCCGTCGACCGTGCAGCCGCGGCCCTCCTCGTCGGCCACGCGCCGGTAGAACTCCTCCACCCCGAACGTCGCGCCCCGCCCGGCTTCCGGCAGCGCCTCGGCGATGCCGGCCGGCAACTGCGCGGCCAGGTTCCGCGGCTCGGCACCGGCCAGCCGGATGCCGAGCACGGCGAGCGTGGCACGTGTCGCGTCCGCCGCGTGGTCCGCGCCCGCCAGGCCCGAGATGTCGCGAACGGCCGCCACGATCTCCTGCTCCCTCATCACGAACTCCTCCGCGCTGTCCGGTCCGGTTCCGCATGCGCGTACCCACGTGCGTCGGATCGACACACGAGCCGGGCGAGCACGGCGTTTCCACCGGTGGCCGGCGGGTACGC
>NZ_DATBKY010000302.1:0-39809 GCF_036555685.1 Actinophytocola sp.
CGACGGCACCCGGCTGCGGCTCGGCCTGCAGATCACCGAAACGACCGTCGAGGCGGTCCCCTTCATCGCCGGGATCGAGACCGGCTGGGGACAGGTACTCGACCACCTCGCCGACGCCGTTAGCACGGCCAAGCGCGCCAAGCGCGCCAAGCGCGCCAACCGCACCAAGCGCACCAGCAAGGAAAAGGAAGCACAGCCATGACCCGCAAGGTGACCGCCAACATCAGCCTGACGCTCGACGGCCGCTACAACGGCCCCGGCGGGCCCGGCGACCTGGGCGCGATCGTCCCCTACGCGACCACCGAGGTCGGCCGCAACCACCTCTCCCGCATCACCGACGGCGCGACGACCGCACTGCTCGGCCGGCTCAATGCCGAGGGGTTCATGGGGTTCTGGCCCGCTGTCGCCGGGGACGAGAACGCCGACCCGCATGATCGCGGCTACGCGAAGTGGCTGGTGGACGCCGAGAAGGTGGTCCTCTCGACCACCCTGAGCGAGGCGCCGTGGGAACGCAGCCGCGTGGTGAACGCCCCCGCCGCGGACGTCGTCAACGAGCTCAAGGCCGCCGCCGGCGGCGACATCCTCGTCAACAGCAGCGCGAGCGTCATCAAGGCGCTGCTCGAGGCGGACCTGATCGACCGGCTGTACCTCATGGTCTGCCCCGAGATCGCCGGCGGCGGCCAGCGGCTGTTCGACGACGGCCTGCCCGCGACGAAGTGGACGCTCACCCACCAGGAGACCGGCAAGCTGGGCGAGATCGCCATGGTCTACGACCGCACCCGCCCGTAACGCTCCCATGTGGACAATCGGCGGCCCGGCGGGAACAAGGGCCGCCGATTGCCGGTGGACCTTGGCGAGTTCAGGGCTATCGGTCGTCCGACGGCCGACCGGGCTGCCGGATACCCGGCATCCGCTTGACTCGGGGTTGCGCGACTTGCTCGTCCACGGAATGCCACACCAGCGAACCGTGGGCGTCATTGATCGCCTCGAGTACCGCCATGACGACTCCGGTGATTTTCTCCGCCTCGACCGCGGTTATGACCAGGCAGCGCGATCCGGTGCCCGATGACTCCTGGTCCGGCTCGAGTATTCGCACCGTGCCGGTCGTGTTGTCGTTTTCGCCGTAGCGCACGGACATGGAATCGTCACGGCCGATCTGGATGGCGGTGATGCTCGCCAGCGGAATCCTGATGGTCGAGCTGTAGAAGCCGGCCGAGGCAGTGCGGCCTTCGCACTCCTGACGACCGAGCCGGGAGATCTCGATCGCGTCGCTCGTGATCCTGATGTAGGACTTGCGGTACTGCCAGTACCCGAAGACGCCGACCAGGAACCCCGCGACAACAGCCGCGATGTTGACCGCGTAGCCGCTGGGCGTGCTGTACCAGTCGCCGTACCAATTGCTGATCAACCATTCCGGCAGGGTTTCCCGCATCCACCGGTTCGTTTCGGGGTTGGCCCGAAGAATGAACGTCAGGATGACGAGCACCGTCCACACCCAGGCCCACAGGAACAGACCCGTCGATTTCAGGTGAAAGAAGTAACCCGACTGATCGCTCGGGGCCGAGCCGTCCCTGACGTCGTTCTTCTCCTTCCGGTCCTTCCGGTACTGAAGGCCGACCTGCACAGAGGTCAACAACGTGGCGAGCAGCAGCAGGAGAACCACCGTCAGCGTCGACCCGCCGGAGCTCGCCAGGTTGACCAGATATGCGGCCCCGACCGTGCAGACGGTCATGCTCACGATCGTGAGGGCGCCCCGGAGATCCATTCCCACTCCCCCCGCCGAAGCCAGCGATGAAGTGTATCGGCCTGAACACCGACAGGGCCGTGGCCGGACCAGCACTGGTCACACCGCCACGACCAGTGGAGTCCGTGAGCTCAACCGCAGACGTTGGGCCGCCGCCGCCCCACATGATCCGAAACGAACCGGCGCTGGTGCTGGTCCACGACCAACGCAAGACAGCTGAGTCGAGAGAAGCTCGCACCGTGGGGAGTTGGGGGGCTCGGCCTCCCAACTTGATCCGAAACGAGCCGGCGAGCGCTCTCCGCGAGCACTCGCCGGCCGAGTGGAGGTGCCGGGAATCGAACCCGGGTCCTCTGTCGCCTTTTCAGGGCTTCTCCGTGCGCAGTTCACTGTGCCTCTACTCGGCCCCGCCGGTCACGTGAACAAGCCGGTGTGACGGGCCCAGCCGCTGTAGATGTCCCGCCGCGCGTCCGCGGCCAACCCGCGGCGGTGAGCCTCCTAGCTGATGCCGGCGAACCGGGTCGGAGGCGACCCCGGGCCGACAGACATCACGCTCGCTCAGGCAGCGAGGGCGACGTCGCGCTGGGAATTAACCTTGGCGCATATTGGTTTGCGGCGACGCTTGAGGTGGCCATCCGCCTGCACCTGCACGCTTCCCCTGAAGCAACGTCCAGAGTCGAAACCGTTCACCCCCTAGTCGTGGGCACTTCCCATCAAGGATAACGCCCCCGGCCGTCTGGATCATCCCGGTTCCGTGTGGGGTAGGGCTAGCCCTACCTCGAACCCGGCGGCGCGCCCCATGTCGGCGGACCAGCGCGAAGGCCATCCTGGTTACCGCGACAGTGACCCGAAGGAGGCCCACGATGACCACCGAGCGTGACGGCACCCGGCCGAACCCCCCGCTGCTCGGCGCGCTGCTGTACCTGGTGATGAACCTGCCGATCGGCATCGCGTCGTTCGTGTTCGTCGTCACGATGCTGTCGGTGGGCGTGGGTACGGTCATCGTCTGGGTCGGACTCGCCGTGCTGGCCATCGCCGTGCTGGTGTGGCGCGGGTTCGCCCAGGCCGAGCGCGCCCGGGTGCACGTGATGCTCGGCACCTACATCGCGGTGCCGTACCGGCCCGACGAGGGCAGGCGCTGGACGACCCGTATCAAGGACCCGGCCACCTGGAAGGACATGGCCTACTGCGTCCTCCTGCTGCCGATCGGGATCGCCGAGTTCACCCTGATGGTCACCTTCTGGGCGACGAGCCTGTGGCTGGTCACGCTCCCGGTGTGCTGGACCTGGCTGCCGGCCGACTGGCGTCCGGTCATGTGGGACGAGCCGCTGTTCTCGATCGACTCCTGGCCCGAGACCCTCCCCTGGGCCGCCCTGGGCGTGCTCGTCCTGGCCATGGCGATCGCGCTGACGAAGGCGCTCGGCACGCTGCACGCCCGCTACGCCCGCAGCATGCTCGGCCCGAGCCGGCGCCACATCTCCAAACTCGAGCAGCTGTCCACCGCGGGTGCGATCGACTGGAGCACCGAGTGGCCGGCCACCGTCGAGTCGATCTACCGGCCGGTGACGAGATGACGAGCCCCGAGCCGGCGCCCCTTTACCTGGTGCCGGAACCCGCCGGCGGGGATGCTGGGACCGTGGCATCCCCGCAGGCGCAGCCGGAGACCGGTCCGAACATGATCGCGCGCGGCTTCCGTACCGCCGCGTTCATGCTGGCCGGCTTCCCGATCAGCCTGGTCGCGTTCGTGCTGATCGTGACGCTGTTCTCGGTCGGCGTGAGCACCCTGATCGTCTGGCTCGGCCTCGTCGTGCTGCTGGTGCTCACCAAGGTCGTGTCGGCGTTCGCCGCGGCCAACCGCAACCTGATCCGGGGCACGCTCAAGGTCGACATCCCGACCCCGCGCATCGAGCTCGACCAGACCGGCTCGTTCTGGCGCCGGTACCTGAACCGGATGATCGACGCGCAGATGTGGCGCAACATCGCCTACCTGGTGCTGTCGTTCCCGCTGTTCGTGTTCGAGTTCCCGCTCGCGATCGTCGGCATCGTGATCCTGCCGGTCGGCCTGTTCGTGCTGCCGGTGATCGCGGCGCTGCACGTCATGCTGGCCGAGTCACTGCTGGGGCCGAACACGACCGAGCGGCTGACCGAGAAGGCCGAGCGCCTGCAGGCCTCCCGGGCCCGCGGCGTCGACGCGGCCGAGGCCGAGCGGCGGCGGATCGAACGCGACCTGCACGACGGGGCGCAGCAGCGGCTGGTCGCCGTCGCGATGGGACTCGGCCGCGCGAAGTCCAAGATGGACTCCGACCCGGACGCCGTCCGCGCGCTGATCGACGAGGCGCACGCGGACGCGAAGCTCGCGGTGTCCGAGCTGCGCGACCTGGCGCGCGGGATCTACCCGGCCGTGCTGGGCGACCGAGGGCTGGACGCGGCGCTGTCGTCGCTGGCGGCGAAGTGCCCGGTCCCGGTCGAGGTGCACGTGGCGATCGAGCCGCGCCCGCCGGCCGCGGTGGAGAGCACGGCGTACTTCATCGTCGGCGAGTGCCTGACCAACGTGGCGAAGCACTCGGGCGCGACGGAGGCCAAGGTCAACGCCTGGCGCGAGGAACGGCCGAGCGGCGACCTGGTGATAGTCGAGATCACGGACGACGGCCATGGCGGGGCGTCGATGCGACCGGGCGGTGGCCTGTCCGGCCTCGCGGACCGGGCTGCCACGATTGACGGTGTGATGACCGTGGTGAGCCCCGTCGGAGGGCCGACAGTGATCAGGGCCGACCTGCCATGCGTGTGGTGATCGCGGAGGACTCCGTACTGCTGCGTGCCGGGATCCAGCGGCTGCTGGCCGATGAGCGGATAGAGACGACGGCGGCCGTCGAGGACGGCGAGGGCTTGCTCGTGGCGGTGCGCGAACACCGTCCGGACCTGGCGATCGTGGACGTCCGCATGCCGCCGACCTTCACGGACGAGGGCCTGCGGGCGGCGTTGCGGGCGCGGGAGCAGCAGCCGGGGCTGCCGGTGCTGGTGCTGTCGCAGTATGTGGAGGAGCGCTACGCGGTGGAGCTCCTGTCCGGCGGCGCCGGGGGCGTCGGGTATCTGCTGAAGGAGCGGGTGGCGGACGTCGCGGAGTTCGTGGACGCGGTGCATCGCGTCGCGGGCGGCGGCACGTGCATCGACCAGGAAGTGATCGCGCAACTCATGGCACGCGGCCGAAGAAACCCGATCGACGTCCTGACCCCGCGCGAGCGCGAGGTGCTCGGCCTGATGGCGCAGGGCCTGACGAACGTGGCGATCGCGAAGTCCCTGATCGTCTCGGACGGCGCGGTGGAGAAGCACGTGGGGAACATCTTCTCCAAGCTGGGCCTGGAACCGAGCGCGGAGGAACACCGACGAGTCCGCGCGGTCCTGACATTTCTCGAACGGGGCTAGCACTCAACGAAACGGCGCCCCCGCCGAAGGCGAGGGCGCCGTGCAACACAGCTCAGGCGGCCACCGAGGCAGCCGACGCCGCGGGCGCCAGCGCGACCTCCAGGACCTCCCGCACATCCGAGGTCAGGTGCACCTCGAGGTCCGAGAGGACCGACGACGGCACGTCCTCCAGATCCGGCTCGTTCCGCTTCGGCAGGATCACCGTCGTGATGCCAGCCCGGTGTGCCGCCAGGAGCTTCTGCTTCACGCCGCCGATCGGGAGCACGCGGCCCGTCAGCGAGACCTCGCCGGTCATCGCCACGTCAGCGCGGACCGGGCGGTCGGACAGCAGCGACGCGAGCGCCGTGGTCATCGTGACGCCGGCCGACGGCCCGTCCTTCGGGACCGCGCCGGCGGGCACGTGCACGTGGACGCCCTGCGCGGACAGCGAGTCCACCGGCACGCCGAGCGCGGAACCGTGCGAGCGCAGGTACGACAGCGCGATCTGCGCCGACTCCTTCATCACGTCGCCCAGCTGGCCGGTCAGCGTCACGCCGGACGCGCCCGACTCCTTCGACGCCACCGACGCCTCGACGAACAGCACGTCACCGCCCGCGCCGGTCACCGCCAGGCCGGTCGCGACACCGGGCACCGCCGTGCGCTCCGCCGACTCCGGCGTGTGCTTCGGCTGGCCGAGGTAGTCGCGCAGGTCACCGATGTCGATCGACAACGGCAGCGACACCGAGCCCAGCGCCAGCTTCGCGGTGACCTTGCGCAGCACCCGCGCAATCGACCGCTCCAGCTCGCGCACGCCGGCCTCGCGGGTGTACTCCCCCGCCATCAGCCGCAGCGCGTCGTCGGACAGGGACACCTCGTCCGCCGACAGCCCGGCGCGGGAAAGCTGCCGCGGCAGCAGGTGGTCGCGCGCGATCGTGACCTTCTCCTCCTCGGTGTAGCCGTCCAGCCGGACCAGCTCCATGCGGTCGAGCAGGGGCGCCGGGATGGACTCGATCACGTTCGCGGTCGCGAGGAACACGACGTCCGACAGGTCCAGCTCGACCTCCAGGTAGTGGTCGCGGAACGTGTGGTTCTGCGCCGGGTCGAGCACCTCGAGCAGCGCCGCGGTCGGGTCGCCCCGGTAGTCCGCGCCGACCTTGTCGACCTCGTCGAGCAGGACGACCGGGTTCATCGAGCCGGCCTCTGAGATAGCCCGCACGATCCGGCCCGGCAGCGCGCCGACGTAGGTGCGCCGGTGCCCGCGGATCTCCGCCTCGTCCCGGACGCCGCCCAGCGCCACGCGCACGAACTTGCGGCCCATCGCCCGCGCCACCGACTCGCCCAGCGAGGTCTTGCCGACCCCGGGCGGCCCGGCGAGCGCCAGCACGGCACCGCTGCGGCGACCGCCGATCACGCCGAGCCCCCGCTCCTCGCGCCGCTTGCGCACGGCCAGGTACTCGATGATCCGGTCCTTCACGTCGTCGAGCCCGGAGTGGTCGGCGTCGAGGATCTCCCGCGCGCCGACGATGTCGTAGGCGTCGTCGGTCCGCGTGTTCCACGGCAGCTCGAGCACGGTGTCGAGCCACGTGCGGATCCAGCCCACCTCGGGCGACTGCTCGGAGGTCCGCTCCAGCTTGTCCACTTCGGACATCGCGGCCTCGTGCACCTTCTCGGGCAGGTTCGCGGCCTCGACGCGGGCCCGGTAGTCCTGCTCCTCCGACTCCGGCTTGCCGTCCAGCTCCGCGAGCTCCTTGCGGATCGCGGCCAGCTGCTGGCGCAGCAGGAACTCCCGCTGCTGGCGCTCCATGCCCTCCTTGACGTCCTTGCGGATCGTCTCCGCGACGTCGAGCTCGGCGAGGTGCTCGCGCCCCCACTCGAGCAGCTTCTCCAGGCGGTCGGTGACGTCGGCCGTCTCCAGCAGCCACACCTTCTGCGTGTCCGAGAGGTACGGCGCGTACCCGGCCATGTCGGCTAGCGCGGACGGGTCGTCCTCCTGCTGCACCGAGTCGACCACCTGCCACGCACCACGCTCCTGCAGCATGGTGATGACGAGCGACTTGTACTCCCTGGCGAGCTCGCGGGTCCGCTCGCTCACCGGCGGCTCCGCCGCCACCTCGGCTTCCACCCACAGCGCCGCGCCCGGCCCGGTCGTGCCGGCGCCGATGCGCACGCGCTCGGTGCCGCGCACCACGGCCGCGAGGTCACCGCCGGGCAGCCGCCCGACCTGCTCGACGACGCCGAGCGCGCCCACCCGGGCGTACTTGCCGTCCGGCCGCGGGACCAGTGCCACCCGCGGCTTCTCCCCCGGACCGGCGACCGCCTGCGCGGCCTCCACCGCGGCGCGGACGTCGCTCCCGTCGGTGCCACCCATCCGGATCGGCACCACCATGCCCGGCAGCAGGACCGTGTCGTCCAGCGGCAGGACCGGGAGCGTCAACGACTCTGCCATGAGACCACTCCTCCAAAGTTGAGTCTGCATAGCTCAACCCCGAATGCGGTCGAGATGTTTCCGCTGGGTGTTCGCTGTGAGCGGAGCTTGCCGGGCGAACCGGTCAGCGCGGTGCGAGCAGGCGCGCGGGTGTGTCGTGGAGCACGGCTCGCAGGAACGGGTCGCCGAGCCGGTTGTCGGCCGCGGCCCACGACGCGATCGCCTCCAGCTGGACCGCGTAGTCGTACGGGATGTTCGGGAAGTCCGTGCCGAGCGCGACCCGGTCCGCGACGTCTGCGAGCCGCGCGGTCCAGTCGGGCGGCAGCGCACGGTCCGCGCCGTTGAACGCGACGCCGACCATCGTCGTGTCGAGGTGCACCCGCGGGTACCGGCCCAGCAGGTCCAGCGCCTCGGCGTGGTCGGGCGCGCCGGCGTGCGCGAGGACCGCGGCCAGCCGCGGGTGCCGCGCGAGGACCTGTGCGAACACGTCCAGCCCGGTGAACTCGCCGGGCACCGGCCCGTTGCCGCAGTGGACGACGACCGGCACGCTTGCCTCAGCGAGCATCCCCCACACCGGGTCCAATTCGGGCGCGCGCGGGTCGTACCGGCCGACCTGCACGTGCGACTTCGCGACCCGCGCCCCGGCGGCGAGCGCCTTGGCGAGGTAGTCGGCGACGCCGGGCTCGGGGAAGAACGTGGCGGTCGGCACCGCGCCGGCGGTGTCGGCGGCGAAGTCGAGGACCCAGTCGTTCAGCCACGCCGCCATGCCCGGCTTGTGCGGGTAGACCAGCGGCGCGAACGTCCGCACCCCGAGCGCGCGGAGCACGTCGAGCCGCTCGGCGACCGGGACCCGGTAGCGGATGGGCCAGTCGGTGCCGTAGTGCGCGGACGCGTGGTCGAAGTACGCCCACACCTTCCGCTCGACCGGCTCGGGCAGGAAGTGCGTGTGGAGGTCGACGATCCCGGGCAGCCCGTGGGCGGCGAGGAAACCCGGGACGTCAGCGTCCTTCAAGGCCGTCTCTCACCAGCGACCCTTGGCCGCTCGCCCCGCGGCCCGGGCGATCTCCCGCTGGGCGTCGCGCTTCGCGAGCGACTGGCGCTTGTCGTAGGCCTTCTTGCCGCGCGCGAGGGCGAGCTCGACCTTGACCTTGCCGTCCTTGAAGTACATCGACAGCGGGACGAGCGACAGGCCGCTCTCCTTGGTCTTGCCGATCAGCCGCAGGATCTCACCCTTGTGCAGCAGCAGCTTGCGCGTGCGCCGCGGCGTGTGGTTGGTCCACGTGCCCATCGTGTACTCGGGGATGTGCAGGTTGCGCAGCCACACCTCGCCGTCGTCGACGGTCGCGAACGAGTCCACAAGGGACGCCCTGCCCTCGCGCAGCGACTTGACCTCCGTGCCCATGAGCGCGATGCCGGCCTCGTACGTGTCCAGGATCGTGTAGTCGTGCCGCGCCTTGCGGTTCGACACGATCACCTTGCGACCCTGCTCCTTGGACATGCCGACAACTCTACGTGCACCAGCACGCGGTTATTGCCGCACGTACAGCCGCAGTGTCACGTAGCCGGTGACGGCGGAGATCCCGACCGCGGTGAGCAGCAGCCACGGCGCGGTCAGCAGGATGTCCAGGCCGTCGATGGGTTTGACCACGCCGGCCGCGAACGGCCCCTGCAGCACCCCATCGAGGAACCACAGCTTCGCGCCGACGAGCAGCAGGATCGCCAGGATCGCGCCGATGACGCCGGCGACCACCGCCTCCAGGAGGAACGGTAGCTGGGTATACCAGCGGGTGGCGCCGACCAGGCGCATGATGCCGACCTCGGTGCGCCTGGTGAACGCCGACACCTGCACCGTGTTGGAAATCAGCAGCAGGGCGGCGACGGCCTGGATCAGCGCGATCGCGAAGGTGAGGTTCCGCACGCCGTTCAGCGCGTCGAAGAACCGTTGCAGGAACTCGCTCTGGTCGGCGATGGAGTCCACGCCGACCCGTCCGGAGTAGGTCTGGATGATGACGTCCGGCCGGTCGGGGTTCTGCAGCTTGACGTTGAACGACGCGGGCAGCGCCTCCGGCCGGGCGAGCTTCACCAGCTCCGGCTGCGACTCGAAGATCTGCTTGAAGCGCTGGTAGGCCTGGTCGCGGTTCTCGTACTGGACCGACTCGATGGCCGGGTTGCTCTCCAGGTCCGAGCGCAGCCCCTTGCACGGGTCGGC
Source organism: Actinophytocola sp. (assembly GCF_036555685.1). Classification (GTDB taxonomy): domain Bacteria; phylum Actinomycetota; class Actinomycetes; order Mycobacteriales; family Pseudonocardiaceae; genus Actinophytocola. Next base: position 9,778 of record NZ_DATBKY010000302.1, read on the forward strand.
CTGGCACTCCTTGTCGTTCGCGCTGATGTCGTTCGTCAGGTAGACGTTGACCTCGAGCTTGTCCTCGTAGACCGCCTGGGTCTTGTCGATCATCCGCACGACGAGGAGGCCGCCGCCCAGCAGGGCGAGCGAGATCATCGTCGTGAGGATCATCGCGACGGTCATCGTCACATTGCGCCGGAGGCCGGTCAGGACCTCGCTGAACACGAAGCTGGCACGCATCGGGGGAAGTAGTCCTCGTTGGGTCGGGGGCGGACGGGAGCCTAACGGCCGACGCCGTATACACCGCGTGAGTCGTCGCGAACGACCTGCCCGAGGTCGAGCTCGACGACGCGGCGGCGCATCGAGTCGACGATCGAGTGGTCGTGCGTGGCCATCAGCACCGTCGTGCCGGTGCGGTTGATCCGCTCCAGCAGCAGCATGATGTCCTGGCTGGTGTCCGGGTCCAGGTTTCCGGTCGGCTCGTCGGCCAGCAGCATCAGCGGCCGGTTCACGAACGCGCGCGCGATGGCCACCCGCTGCTGCTCGCCGCCGGAGAGCTCGTGCGGCATCCGGTTGGACTTGCCCTCCAGGCCGACCAGCTCGAGCACCTCGGGCACGACCTTGCGGATGGTGTTGCGGGGCTTGCCGATGACCTCGAGCGCGAAGGCGACGTTCTCCGCGACCGTCTTGTTGTGCAACAGCCGGAAGTCCTGGAAGACGCAGCCGATCGACTGGCGCAGGCGGGGGACCCTGCGCCGGGCCATGCGGGCCACGTCGAAGTTCGCCACGTATACCCGGCCCTTGGAGGGCACCTCCTCGCGGAGGAGCAGACGCAGGAACGTCGACTTCCCGGAGCCCGACGGGCCGATGAGGAAGACGAACTCACCCTTGTCCACCTCGACCGACACGTTCTCCAGAGCCGGGCGGGTCGAGGTCTTGTACACCTTTGAAACGTGTTCGAGCCGGATCACGAGGCGCGAGTCTACCTCCGCCCGTTATGCAGTCGTTGCCTTGGCGGTCTCCGGCGACGGACGGCACGTTCCGTGCGCCGGGCGGTACTCAGCGTGCCCGTTACGCGGCCTGCGTGCGCCGCCAGCGGATGCCCGCCTCGATGAAGCCGTCGATGTCCCCGTCGAGCACGTTTCCGGGGTTGCCCACCTCGTAGTCGGTGCGCAGGTCCTTGACCATCTGGTACGGGTGCAGCACGTAGGAGCGCATCTGGTTGCCCCAGCTCGAGCCGCCGTCGCCCTTGAGCGCGTCCATCTCGGCCCGCTCCTCCTGGCGCTTGCGCTCGAGCAGCTTGGCCTGCAGCACCCGCATGGCCGCGGCGCGGTTCTGGATCTGCGACTTCTCGTTCTGGCAGGAGACGACGATGCCGGTCGGCAGGTGCGTGATGCGCACGGCCGAGTCGGTGGTGTTGACGCTCTGCCCGCCGGGACCGGACGAGCGGAACACGTCGATGCGGATGTCCTTCTCCGGGATGTCCACGTGGTCGACGGCCTCGACGAACGGCAGCACCTCGACGCCGGCGAAGGAGGTCTGCCTGCGGCCCTGGTTGTCGAACGGCGAGATGCGCACGAGCCGGTGGGTGCCCTGCTCGACCGAGAGCGTGCCGTACGCGTAGGGCGCGGTGACCTTGAACGTGGCCGACTTGATGCCGGCCTCCTCCGCGTAGGAGGTGTCGTAGACCTCGACCGGGTAGCCGTGCCGCTCCGCCCACCGCAGGTACATGCGCATCAGCATCTCGGCCCAGTCGGCCGCGTCCACGCCGCCGGCCTCCGAGCGGATGGTGATGAGCGCGTCCCGCTCGTCGTACTCCCCGGACAGCAGCGTGCGGACCTCGAGGGTGGCGATGTCCGACCGAAGCCGCGCGCGCTCCTCGTCCGCCTCGGCGATCTCCTCCGCCGAGCCGGCCTCCTCCGCGAGCTCGTAGAGCACGTTGAGGTCGTCGAGCCGCTGGCGCAGCTCCTCCAGCCGGCGGAGCTCGCTCTGCCGGTGGGACAGCTGGCTGGTCACCTGCTGGGCCTTCTCCGGGTCGTCCCAGAGATCCGGGCGCGTGGCCTGCTGCTCGAGATCGGCGATCTGTGAGCGCAGCGCGGCGGGGTCCGTCACCGCCTCGACGTTGGCGAGGGTGTCGGACAGATCCGTCAGGTCAGCTGCGACGTCCGGGTTCACGACGGAAAAGCCTACGTGAACCCGGGCGTCGGCGTTTCGGGAGACCGGTCAGGAGGCGGGGATGGAGTCCAGCAGCTTCAGCACGGCACGGGCCCGGGCGACCCCGAACTCGGCGACGGCCTTCGCGTACGGGTCGTCCGCGGTCTTCACGGCCGCCCTCGCCGAGTCCTGCTCCTCCGCGTAGACCTGCTTGGCGGACTCGATCAGCGCCGAGCGCTGCCGCGTGGTCAGCGCGTTGGCGTGGACCAGCCGGAGGATCAGCGGGCTGCGGAGGTGGTCGGGACCGGGCTCACTGGACAGCCACTGCTTGAACGCCTTCTTGCCGGCGGCGGTCACCAGGTACTGCTGGCTGGAGCGGGGACCCTGCTTGCCGAGCCGGACGAGGCCCGCGTCTGCCAGAGCCGGAAGCTCCCGGTAGACCTGGCTCCGGGTGACGCTGAAGAAGGAGCCGAAGCGGTCGCGGGCGGCGGCCACGAGCTGACCGCCGGTCGCGGGACCCTCGTGCAGCAGACCCAGCAGGGCCGCGGCTGTTGCATTCAAATCACTCACGTAACCACCGTGCCACGAAGAAGCGCCGGTGTCCACAGTGGCCGAGGATCTGTCCACTGTGGCGCATCCGGGGCCGGATGTCCAGCCAGACCGGCTTTCTAGTCGAACAGTACGCCGGGATTCAGCACGCCCCGCGGGTCCAGAGAATTCTTCGCAGCGCGAAGGACTTCTCCGAACAGATCCGGCCGCTGAGCCTCGTACCAGCGCAAATGGTCTCGACCAACGGCGTGGTGGTGCGTGATCGAGGCGCCGAGGCCGCTCAGGAGGTCGCTCGCGGCGGCCTTGATCTGGTCCCACATCTGGACTTCCGAGCCCCGCCTGGCGGGCGCGATCACGGTGAAATACGGCGCTACTCCATCCGGGTAAACATGTGTCAGACGGACCGTGACGATGCCCGATTCGCCGCAGATCTCCTCCGTCGCCGCCCGCACTCCCGCCCGGACGGAGTCGCACACCCGCTCCGCCGAGTCCCACGTGCACGCCGTCTCGAACGTCTCCACGACGACCCCGGAGCGGGCGAGCGCGTCCCGGATGTACGGCATCCGGAGGAACGCCGCCCGCCAGTCGCCGACCGAGTCCTGAGTGGACGTCGAGTCGACACTTCCGCCGTTCTCGCGGGCTATCTCGAGGGTCCGGGCCAGTGCACTGTCGACAGGGTGGTCCGCGGACTCGAAGCCGAGCACGAGAACGGCGCGGCCGTCGGCCCGCCCTGTGTTGATCGCCGCCTCCGCCTCGTCGAGCAGCCGGCAGTTGCTCGGGTCCAGCCCGGACTGAGCGATCGCCCGCACGGCCCGCAGCGCGGCGGCGAAGTCGCCGAACGAAACGGCGCGGGTTGCTTTGTGCACCGGACGGTCCTGCAGCCGCATCCAGGCCTCGGTGAGCACGCCGAGGGTGCCCTCGGAGCCGAGGAAGAGCCGGTCCGGCGACGGCCCCGCGCCCGACGCCGGCAGCCGCCGGGTCTGGCTCGTCCCGCTGGGACTGACGACCCGCAGCGCCTCGACGAAGTCGTCGATGCGCGTGTGCCGCATGGCGAAGTGGCCGCCGGCGCGGGTGGCGAGCCAGCCGCCGAGCGTGGAGAACTCGAAGCTCTGCGGGTAGTGCCGCAGCGTGTAGCCGTGCGGGGCGAGCTGCTCCTCGAGGACGGGGCCGAGCGCGCCCGCCTGGATCAGCGCCGCGCGCGAGGTGCGGTCGACCTCGAGCACGCGGTCCATTCGGGTCAGATCGAGGGTGAGCACCGCGTCGTGCCGGTCGCCGCGGTACTCCACGCCGCCGACGACCGAACTGCCGCCGCCGTACGGGATCACGGCGACGTTCGCGCCGCCCGCCCAGTCGAGCAGGTCGACGATCTGCGCCTCGGTTTCCGGGTATGCCACGACATCCGGCGCGGCGCCGAGGTCGCCGTGCAGCGCCCGGACGACGTCGCGATATGCCTTCCCATACGTATGCGACATACGCACGTGCGGATGCACCGTGCAAATGGGATTGAGCGTGTCAGGTGGACTGACGCGCGGCGCGCGCAGTACGACGTCCTCGACGCGCGGCACGGGGAGCTCGTCGGCGACCCAGTGCGGCGGCAGCCGGGCGACGAGCCGCGCCCGTTCGTCCGGGCCGACCGCGGCGTCCGCCCAGCCCCAGCCCCACCAAGATCGAATCCGTTCGCTCCGCACCCGCCCATGCTGCCCGACGCACCCGTCGGGAATCGACGGGCGTGTGGTCAGGTTTCTTAGCAGACTCGCCGGAATTCGGTTCGGGAACCCGAACGCGCCCCGGATCCGCCGGCTCGGGTCTCTTCGATTGTCCCGCCATGCGACGGACGGGCCGGCAACGTCACAGAACGCGGCCGACGCACTGGTCGGCACCATCAACGCACTGGTCGGCACCACCGCCGGCGAGGCGGCTCGCGGTGGAGGGGGGTGGTGTGCGGCCGTGCTCGGGCACGCGTATAGTTGGTGGCACAGCAACGCGGGGTGGAGCAGCTCGGTAGCTCGCTGGGCTCATAACCCAGAGGTCGCAGGTTCGAATCCTGTCCCCGCTACCAGGGTGAACGCCCCCTCGGAGATCGTCCGAGGGGGCGTTCGTCTTTTCCGGGCCGAGCGGGTCCGCGACGGGTCGGGTAATGGTCGTCACACACCGCCCGGTTCCCGGTCTCCGACCATCCGGATAGGACGTTCGGTGGCGCCCGGATATCGGAAGCGCCGCTGCCCCATGTTGCGGCCCGCATTCCTGCCAATGGCGGCCCGCGCCGTTCGCCGCCCATTTCGCGGGCCATTCCTGGTGTTGTCCCGAATATTTGCTACTGTTCGGTCACTAAGTAACAGACGTGCGCGATTGTCGTACGCGGGTGGTTCCAGGGAGCGAAATGGCACAGAAAGTCTTGGTACAGCTCGTCGATGACCTCGACGGCACGAGCTCGCACGACGTCACGACCGTCCTCTTCGGCCTGGACGGCGTCACGTACGAGATCGACCTGTCCGAGGGCAACGCCGAGAAGCTGCGGGACAGCCTGTCCCCGTACGTCGACTCGGCCCGCCGCGTCGGCGGCCGAGTGAAGCGGGGCACCCGCCCCGCGGGCAGCAAGTCGGCGAACGCCAGCGAGGCCGGACAGATCCGGGAGTGGGCTCAGGAGAACGGTTACGAGCTCGCCGGGCGCGGGCGGATTCCCTCGCACGTGGTCGACGCGTACCGCCAGGCGCAGAGCGACGGCCGGTCGAAGAAGACGACGGCGGCGGCCGCGAAGGCGCCGGCGAAACGGCGTAGCCGCGCTAAGAAGGGCTGATCACCGGCGTTCCTCGCACCCGCGTCCACTCCGGCTCGAAGTCCACAGTAGAAGTCTGAGCCGGCGCGCAGGCAAGGGGCTGGATCACGCATGCCCGCGTTTTTGTTTCTATTTCAACCAAATGTGATCCGCAGCCGCGGATCCCTCGCTCCCCACCACGTACAACGAGAACGGCCCCCGCGGGTTACGGGGGCCGTTCTCGATTGTCCGATCGAGCGCGGGTCAACCGCCGCCGTTGCTCGGTGGCGCGGACGAGCTGGTCCGCCCGCCGCTACCGCCGTCGGCCTTCTGCGCCGACTCGTACGCCTGCGCCGCCTTGTCGAGGTCGGCCAGGGCCTGCCCCTCGGCGGCGAAGTCGTTGTTCGCCCGCGCGTCCTTGAGCCTGGCGAGCGCGTCGGCGATGTCCTTCACCGCCTGGCTCATCGCCGCCGACTCGCCACCGGCCGGTGGCTGCGTCGAGGACGAGGAGGACGGCGGTGCCGACGACGAGGGTGGCTGGTCGCTCGGCGGTGTCGTGCCGCCGCCGGACCCCGGTCCGAACACGTCGTCGAGTGCGGCGTCGACCGTCGGCGCGAAGCCCACCTTGCCGCCGAAGTACACCAGCACCCGGGCGAGCTGCGGGAAGGCGTTCTCGTCCTTCTGCTCGATGTAGATCGGCTCGACGTACAACAGCCCGTTGGCCACTGGCAGCGTCAGCAGGTTGCCGTATCTGACGTTGACGTTCGGGTTGTTGAACAGCGTTCTGTTCTCGGTCACCTCATCGGTGGTCTCGAACTCGTTCTGCACCTGGACGGGGCCCTTGGGCTGTTCCTCCGTGGGTAGTCGGAGCACCCGGAACTTCCCGTAGTCGGCGCCAGGTTCGGACGACACCGACACCCACGCGGCCAGGAACTGCCGGTTCAGCAGCGTCATCGCGCTGGTTATCTGGAACTCCGGTTTGTCCTGCCCGGGCACCTGCGCCAGCACGTAGTACGGCGGCTGGTTGGGCGCGGTCGAGCCTGCCTCGTTGTTGCCGCCGGTCGGGTCCGGGGGCACGTCCCAGAACGTCTGGGTCGAGAAGAACTGGCCCGCGTTGTCCACGTGGTACTGCGCCAGTAGCTCGCGCTGGACCTTGAACAGGTCCTCCGGGTAGCGGAAATGCTCTTGCAGCGCGAGCGGGATCTCGCCGTGCTTCACGGTGCCCGGGAAGACCTGCTCCCACGCCTTGAGGACCGGGTCCTTGTCGTCGATCGAGTAGAGCGTCACGGTGCCGTCGAACGCGTCGACGGTCGCCTTGACCGAGTTGCGGATGTAGCTGATGGTCCGGTTGTCCTGCCGGGCCACGCCGCTCAGCGTGTCGGCGGTCGCCTCGCCGAGCGCGGTCCGCTGCGCGTACGGGTAGTTCTCCAGCGTCGTGTAGCCGTCGACGATCCACTTGATGCGGCCGTCGACGACCGCCGGGTACGGGTCGCCGTCCACGGTCAGCCACGGGGCGACCTTGGACACCCGCTCGCGCGGGTCGCGGAAGTACATGATCTTCGAGCCGTCGCGGATGTCCCCGTTGAAGAGGATGTTGCGCTCGCCGTAGTGGGCGAAGAAGACGAACCGGTTGAGCCAGCCGTCGATGGCCACGCCGCCGCGGCCCTTGTAGCGGTAGTTCTGGTCGCTCGAGGTGTCGTACTCGCCGCGGGCGTTGACGATGGCGTAGTCGGTGGCCAGCTCGCCGTAGTAGATGCGCGGCTCGGTGACCGGGATGTCCATCTTGGCCTTGGCGTTGATCGCGTCCAGATCGCTCACCGTGAACACGGGGTACCCGCCCTCGCCGGTGGAGTTCTCTTCGGTCAGCGCACGGTTGATCTTGTTGGCCGGCGCGGCGACGAAGCCGTTGCCGTGGGTGTAGACGAGGTGCTTGTTGATCCACGTCGTCTGGTTGTCGACCAGCCGGTTCGGGTCGAGCTCGCGGGCCGCGACCACGTAGTCCTGCTCCTTGTCCTGCCCGTTGTCGTCCTTGACCGTGTAGCGGTCGACGTCGAGCTTCTCCGGGAAGCCGTAGAAGTTCTCGCCACCCTCACGCTGGGTGAAGGTGCGGGACAGGATGCTCGGGTCCAGGAGGCGGATGTTGGGGATCGTGCCCTTGTCCGCGCGGATCTCGGACCCTTCGGCCTTGGTCACGCCCGCGTAGTCCTTGCTCTCCACCTTGTCGTCGGTGAGGCCGAACGCGCTCTTCGTCGCGGCGATGTTCCGCGCGATCGGGGTGGCCTCCTTCTCCGCCGCGTTCGGCTTGACGGAGAACTGTTCGAGCACGGCGGGCCACGCCCACCCGACGAGGATGCTGGAAAGGATCAGCAGCACGATCGCGATCGCCGGCAGCTGCAGGTTCCGCACGAACGCGCCGACGAAGAACGCGACCGCGCAGAAGCCCGCGATGAACATCAGGATGAGCTTTGCCGGCAGCACCGCGTTGAGGTCGGTGTAGGTGGCGCCGTCGAAAAGGTCGTTGCGGGTGGAGAAGAGTAGTTCGTACCGGTCGAAGAAGTAGTCGATCGCGAGGATGACGACGAACACGCCCGCGGTGACCGACAGCTGGATCCGGGCCGGCACGGAGAAGTTCTCACCCTTGGTGCCCAGCCGGATGCCGCCGAACACGTAATGGGTGATGACCGCGCCGATCAGCGCGATGATCACGCTGACGTAGAGCCACGTGGTGAGCCAGCTGATGAACGGCAGCGTGAACGCGTAGAAGCCGATGTCCTTGCCGAACTCGGGGTCGGTCTGGCCGAACGCCGTGCCGTGCAGCATCAGCTGCACCGGCTGCCAGTCCGACTGCCCGGTCGCGCCGGCGATGAGCCCGACGATGAGCGGGATGCCGATGCCGAACAGCCGCACGCGCTGCACGATCGTCGACCGGTACCGGGCCAGCGGGTCGTCCGCGCCCGACACGGGCACGAAGACCGGCCTGCTGCGGTAGGCGATCGTGAGGCTGAGGGCGAGCAGCCCGCCCACCAGCAGGGCGATCGCGAAGAACAGGATGATCCGGGTGACCAGCACGGTGGTGAACACCGAGCGGAATCCGACCTCGCCGAACCACAGCCAGTCGACATAGGTGTCGAGCAGCCGCGCTCCGACGAGCAGCACGAGGATCAGTGCACCCGCGATGCTGAGCAATATCTTGGCGCGTCGGGAAAGCTTGGGCATCCCGATCGGGGGCCGTGTGGCCACGGTGCACTCTCCTGGCTCGCGTTTTTCGACTGCATCCGCGGACAGCACAAGGCTGTCCTAGATGTCCAACTCTATTCGGGGGGTGTCAGGTTCCCGTTCGGGGTCGAATTCGGCGAACGCGAGGATAGGTGAGGATGTCGAACATGCCCGCCAACCACGCCCAGCACCTGTCCGCCGTCGCCCGCGAGGTCGAGGACTTCGTCTCCACGGCGGGCTGGGACCAACCGCCCCAGCTGTTCGCCCTGGTCCCGACCGCGGAGCTGGTCGAGCGGGAGCCGGAGCTGGCCGGCCAGGTGGACCAGGCGGCGCCGCTGACCCCGATCGCGCAGGACTCGCTGCCGAGCGAGGACCTGGGTGAGGCGCTCGCCGGGATCATGTGGCCGGACGCGGTGCGGGGCTGCGCGCTGGCGCAGGAGATCGTCGTGCTGCCGCCGGAGGTGGAGTCGACGCTGCCGACCGGCGACTCGACGGGCGACTCGGCCGCGATGCGCAAGATCGCGGCGGAGCACCCGCGGCGGCGGGAGGCCCGCCTGGTCGCCGCGGTGCTGCGGGACGGCACGGCGGCGTGCGTGCTGCGGCTGCGCGGCTCCGCGGGCGACGAGGACCAGGTCGTCGAGCATCCGGAGCTGGCGCCGAACCTGACCGACGCGCTGCTCGCCACCCTGCGCTGAGCCGCTCAGCAGCCGGGTGGGTTCTTCCCGGCGTCGAGGTCCTCGAGCGCCCGCACGGCCGAGGCGAGGGTCTCGACCTTCACCAGGCGCAGCCCGTCGGGCGCGTTGGCCTTGGCCTCGGCGCAGTTGCCGGCCGGGACGAGGAACGTGGTGGCGCCGGCGTCGTGGGCGGCGACGAGCTTGAACGAGATGCCGCCGATCACGCCGATGTTGCCGTTGACGTCGATCTCGCCGGTGCCCGCGACGGTCTTGCCGTCCTCGAGCTTGCCGGGGGTGAGCTTGTCGACGATGGCGAGCGCGAAGATCAGGCCGGCCGACGGGCCGCCGACGTCCTCGAGGTGGATGGTCGTCTGGAAGTCCACGTCGGCCCGGTCGATCGGCAGCAGGCCCATGAAGCCCTCTTTGCGGTTGTCGCCGCCGAAGTCGGAGGCCTTGCCGAGCTCGACGGACTTCGTCTCCTTCGGCGCCTCGCCGTGCTGGAAGGTGATCTCGACCCGCTGGCCGGGTTTCGTGCCCTTCAGCGCCTCGCGGACGTCCTCCTGGACCTTGATCGCACGGCCGTTGACCTCGAAGAGCCGGTCGCCGGGCTCGAGGACCTCGTCCGCGGGCGCGCCGCGGGTGATCTCCTGCGCGACGACCTTCACGGGGTAGTCGAGGTAGCGCAGCGCGGCGACCTCGGCGTCGCTCTGCGAGTCCTGGAACATCTTCTTGTTCTCGCGCTGCAGGTCGTCCTCGGTCTGGCCGGGGCCGAAGTACTCCTCGCGCGGCATGAGCGCGTTGCGGCCGCTGACCCACAACCCGAGCGCGCCGAACAGGCTGACGTCGTCGCTGATGGAGACCGTGGTCATGCGCAGCTCGCCGCTGGTCGGGTACGTCTTCTCCCCTTCGACCTGCACGACCACCTGGTCGTCGACGCTGCCGAGCGTGTCGTAGGTGGGACCGGGGCCGATGGAGACGTACGGCACCCGCACGATGCTGCCGAGCAGGCCGAGGACGGCGGCGATCGCGAAGCTGACCACGATCGTCCACCCGCGCCTGGTCAGTCCCCGGGACGCGATCGTCTCGCGCTCGACGTCGGCGGGCCGTGCGGGAGTCGAGGTGTCGCTCACGACGCCCCCTCGCAGGCTCGGTGCCGCCGCTCGCGGTCGCCCTGTGTCAATTGTTCGCTCGCAAGCACGCTCACGACGCATGAGGGTACGACGTGTTCTCGGCGAGCGAATCACCGCTCGTCACCGCGGACGCCGTGCCGCGTACCGTGGACGCATGACCGAGTTTCCGTTTGGCTTCGGACCGCCGAACCCGGACGACCCCGACCGGGGTGGCAAGAAGGACCCCGCCGAGCAGGGCGGGCAGGAGAATCCGGCCGAGGCGTTCAACCAGCTCGGCCAGATGCTCAGCCAGCTCGGCCAGATGCTCAGCCAGGCCGGCAGCTCCTCCGGCCCGGTCAACTACGACCTCGCCAAGCAGATCGCCCTGCAGAAGCTCGCCGGCCAGGCCGGTTTCGGCCCGCCGAGCGACTCGGTGAGCGCGGTGCGCGACGCCGTGCATCTGGCGGAGATGTGGCTGGACCCGGCGACGACGTTGCCGGCGGGCGCCACGCAGGCGCGGTCGTGGACGGCCCGCGACTGGGTGGAGCACACGCTGCCGACGTGGCAGCGGCTGTGCGACCCGGTGGCGCGGCGGGTGTCGGGCGCGTGGGTGGAGGCACTGCCGGCGGAGGCGAAGCAGGCGGCCGGGCCGCTGCTGTCGATGGTCGGGCAGATGGGTGGCATGGCCTTCGGCTCGCAGCTGGGCAACGCGCTCGCGCAGCTGGCGTCCGAGGTACTGACGTCGACCGACATCGGCCTGCCGCTCGGCCCGCCGAACACGGCCGCGCTGGTGCCGGAGAACATCGAGGAGTTCACCAAGGGCCTGGAGCGGCCGAGCAGCGAGGTGATGGTGTTCCTCGCCGCCCGCGAGGCCGCGCACCAGCGGCTCTTCGCGCACGTGCCGTGGTTGCGGCAGCGACTGCTGGCGACGGTCGAGGAGTTCGCGAGCGGCATCCGGGTGGACACGTCCGCGCTGGAGCAGCTGGCCACGCAGGTGGACCCGGCCAACCCGGCGTCGATCGAGGAGGCCATGCGCTCGGGCATGCTCGAGCCGCAGACGACGCCCGAGCAGCAGGCCGCGCTGACCCGGCTGGAGACGCTGCTCGCGCTGGTCGAGGGCTGGGTCGACGTGGTCGTCGCCGACGCGACCGCCGAGCGCCTGCCCGGCGCGGACGCGCTGCGCGAGACGCTGCGCCGCCGCCGGGCCAGCGGCGGGCCGGCGGAGCAGACGTTCGCCACGCTGGTCGGCCTGGAGCTGCGGCCGCGGCGGCTGCGTGCGGCGGCCGCGCTGTGGCGCCTGCTGGGCGACCGGCACGGCCTCGACGTGCGGGACGGCGTGTGGGCGCACCCGGACCTCGTGCCGACCGCGGCGGACCTCGACGAGCCGATCGACTTCGCCGACCGGGTGGGCAGGCAGGTCGAGGGCGGCGACCCGATCGACGACCCGATCGCGGCGATCGAGCGCACGGAGAAGGACGAGGCCGAAAGCGCCGACGAGGACCCCGGTGACAAGGCGTGAGCTGCGACCGGTCGCAGCTCGAGCCGCTTGTCGGTGAGTGGGACCTGGAGGTCCTGCACCCCGCCCCGGAGATCGGCCGGCTCGTCGGCGCCAGCAATGCCGAGTGGGTGCTCGACGGGGCGTTCGTGGTCCAGCGGCTGACGATCGAGCACCCGCAGTTCCCGGACTGGCTGGTGGTGATAGGCCCAGCCGATGGCGACTGGGCCTATCACTACTACGACACCCGCGGCGTCTCGCGGACGTTCCGCATGCGGATCGAGGACCGGACGTGGTCGTTCCTGCGAATGGGCGAGGACTTCTACCAGCGGTTCACCTTGGAGTTCGCGCCGGACGACAGCCGCTTCGTCGCCCGCATCGACATGTCGCACGACGAGGGCCGGACGTGGTCGCACGACTTCGACATGAGGTTCAGCAGGGTCAGTCCTCGCCCGTGATCCCCCAGCCCGCCGCGGCCGACAGCCCCTCGAGGTAGCCGATCGCCCGGTCGGTGCGCGGGTAGTCGCGCACCAGATCCCAGAACCGTGCGTTGTGCGCCGGCACGAGCAGGTGGGCGAGCTCGTGGACCAGCACGTAGTCGAGCACCCAGGCCGGCACCTCGCGTAAGTGCTCGCTGACCCGGATGGACCGGTCGGAGGGCGTGCACGACGCCCACCTGGTCCGCATCGGCGCGACCCAGCGCACGCTGGCCGGCACGGCGCGGCCGTTCAGGTGTTTCTCCGACAGCTCCGCACACCGCAGCAGCAAGGCGGAGTCGGACGTCTTCGTCGGCGGGCGGCGCCTGGCCTCGCCGCGGAGCAGCTTGCGCTGCATCTCCGCGACCCAGTGCGCCTCCTCGGCCTTGGAGAGCCGTGCCGGGATGAGCACGACCAGCGTGTCGCCGTCGCGATACGCGGTGACGGTGCGGGTGCGGCGCTTGCTGCGACGCACCTCGACGCGGGGTTCAGCCACGGTGCCACGTTACGACGGAGCACCGACACAACGGGAGCACCGACCTCGGTGATATCGCCTTCACCTGGGCCGCCTGTGGATAACGATTTCGTCGCCGGGTGATCGGCCGGGAGCCTGGTGCCATGGAACCTACACTGCCGAGGCGGCCCCGCGTGGTCGGTGACCTGCCGGTCCTGCGCCGCCGCCCGGACGAGATCCAGATCGGCCTCGACCCGCGCCTCGCGGCGGTCGCCTCCGGGCTGCCGGAACCGGTCGTCGCCCTGGCCCAGCGGCTCACCGGCCGGGAGCGGGCCGAGGACGTGCTGGCAGAGGCGGGCGAGCACCGGGAGTCGATGCGCCGGCTCTTGGCCGGGCTCGTCGAGCGTGGCCTGGTGGACGACGCCGCCCGGCGGGCCGGGCCGCTGCCGGGCCGGCTCGCCGGTGACGTGGCCGCCGCGGGTGTGCGCGGGGTGGCCGGCCCGCCGGACAACCCGGCCGCGCGGCGTGGGCTCGCGGTGGCCGTGGCGGGCGACGGCCGGCTCGCGGTGTCGGTCGCCGCACTGCTGGCCGGGGCCGGGGTGGGCTGGGTGCACGTGCGGGCCGCAGGCACGGTCCGGCCGGAGGACACGGGCACCGGCTACCTCGCCGGCGACGTCGGGCGGCGGCGTGCGGCCGCGGCGCGCGACGCGGTCCGCCGGGCCGACGCCACGGTGCGGACCGGCCCGTTCCGCACCGACCGCGGCCCGGACCTGGTGGTGTTGACGGACGCGGTGGTGCCGGAGCCGACCCGGGTGGCGGCGCTGATGTCGGCCGCAGTGCCGCATCTCACGATCCGTGTCCGGGACGGCGTCGGCATCGTCGGGCCGCTCGTGGTGCCGGGCCTGACGAGCTGCCTGCGGTGCGCTGACCTGCAGCGATGCGAGCGGGACGAGTGCTGGCCCCACCTCGCCGCGCAGCTGGCGGGCAAGGTTTCGCTGGCGGATCTGGCGTGCACGCAGGCCACGGCGGCTTTCGCGGTGGGCCAGACTCTTGACGCTGTGCGTTGGCTGAAGGGCACGGCCGGACCGCCGGCGACCTGTAACGCCACCGTTGAGCTGGACGTTTATTCGGCTGGAGTCCGGCACCGGGCCTGGCCCGCTCACGCTGTGTGTTCATGTGGCGCTGTCGGCCGCTGCGTCGATGTTGCTGCGGACACCAGGGACGAGTTGAGAGAATCATGTCGTGACGGAGATGCCTCGTAACACGGCGGCGCGTACCGCGCGGCTCGCCAGCATCCCGCTCGGAGTGGCCGGCCGAGCGGTCGGCGGCTGGGGAAAACGCCTGGTCGGACAGAATGCCGAGCAGGTGAGCGCCGACCTGTCGGCGAAGACCGCGGAGCAGCTGTTCGCGGTCCTCGGGCAGCTCAAGGGCGGTGCCATGAAGTTCGGTCAGGCACTGTCCGTGTTCGAGGCGGCGGTGCCGAGCGACCTGGCCGAGCCGTACCGGGAGGCGCTGACGAAGCTGCAGGCCGCGGCGCCGCCGATGAGCGCCCCGACCATGCACCGGGTGCTCGCCGAGCAGCTGGGCCGCAAGTGGCGCGCCCGGTTCGCCTCGTTCGACGACACCCCCGCGGCGGCGGCCAGCATCGGCCAGGTCCACCGCGCGGTGTGGCACGACGGCCGGCCGGTCGCGGTGAAGGTCCAGTACCCGGGCGCGGACCAGGCGCTCCTGTCCGACCTGCGGCAGCTGCAGCGGTTCAGCCGGCTGTTCCAGAAGCTCGTGCCGGGCACCGAGGTCAAGCCCCTGCTGCAGGAGCTGACCGACCGGATGAGCGAGGAGCTCGACTACCGGTCGGAGGCGTCGAACCAGCGGGCGTTCGCGAAGGAGTTCGCCGGCGACCCGCACGTGATCGTCCCGCGGGTGGTCGCGAGCGCGCCGAAGGTGCTGGTCACGGAGTGGGTGGACGGGCGGCCGCTGGCGTCGATCATCCGGGACGGCACGAAGGCCGAGCGCGACCAGGCGGGCCGGCTGCTCGCGGAGTTCCACTACTCCTCGCCGGCCCGGGTCGGGATGCTGCACTCGGACCCGCACCCGGGCAACTTCATGGTCACCGAGGACGGCCGCCTCTGTGTGATCGACTTCGGCGCGGTGGCGCAGCTGCCCGACGGCCTGCCGGCCGCGCACGGGCGCATGATGCGGCTGGCGCTCGAGGGCCGGTCGTGTGAGCTGCTGGAGCTCCTGCGCGAGGAGCACTTCGTGCTGCCGGGCGTGCACGAGCCGGAGGCCGAGCACGTGTACGCGTACCTGGCGCCGTTCGTGGAGCCGATGAAGACGGAGACGTTCCACTTCACCCGGCGGTGGATGCAGAAGCAGGCGATGCGCGTGGGGAACGTGCGCAGCCAGGACTTCCGCACGGGCCGGGCACTGAACCTGCCACCGCAGTACCTGCTGCTGCACCGGGTGATGGGCGGCTCGACGGGCATCCTCTGCCAGCTGGACGCGGAGATCCCGGTGCGGGACGTCATCACCCGCTGGCAGCCGGGTTTCGCCACGTAGCAAGGGTTTCGGCGGTGCGAACGGTCCATTCGCACCGCCGAGTTGTCCACAGGCGCGCGCTCTCCCTCGACCCGCCGCCCGCCGGCGCCGAAGATCGAGTCATGACCAGAGCTGCCACCGCCCCTGCCCTCACCGACCCCTACCGGACCGCGCTCGACGGCGTCGTCCACGTCGCCGACCTGCGCGCCGCGGGGATGTCCAACCACGCGCTGGCCGCTCGCTGCCGCCCGTCCGGGCCGTGGCAGCGGATCCTCCCCGGGATCGTGTTGCTGTCGAACGCTGCGCCGACGCGGCGTCAGCGCGTGCGCGCGGCATTGCTGTACACCGGCCCGGACGCGGTCCTGTCGGGTACGGACGCCATGCGCGCGCACGGGCTGGCGCCGCCGGAGTCGGCCGAGGTGCTCGTGCTGATCCCGTCGTCGCGCCGGCAGGTGAGCCGGCCGTACCTGACGGTCGAGCGGACCACCCGCCTGCCGCCGCCGGTGCGCCGTGCCGGCCTGCCCGTGGCCCCGCTGCCGCGCGCGATCGCGGACGCGGCGCGCCACGAGCGCGACAGTGACCGGCTGGCGGCGCTCGTCCTGGCGCCGGTCGAGGCGGGCGCGTGCACGATCGCCGAGCTGCGGGTGGAGGTCAACAACGGTAACCAGCGAGGCACGGCGGCCGTGCGCGCGCTGCTGGCCGGCCGGGAGCACGAGGTCGTCCCGGTGACGCACGGTCTGGCCAAGCGGGTGCTGCGCCAGGCGCCGCTGCCGCCGCCGAGGTGGCAGGTGGAGCTCCATGCGCGGGACGGCGCCGTGCTAGGCGTGGCGGACGCGTGGTGGCCGGAGCCGGGGCTGGCGTGGAGCCTGGGCACGCAGCAGAGCCCACTGGCCAACGACGACCGGACGGCGTCCGCGCTCGCGGAGCTGGGCATCACGGTCCTGCACACCGACCCGGCCCACCTGCGTACCGACCCGGACACGGTGATAGCCGAGCTGGCCGCGGCGTTCACCTACGCCACGACGAACCCTCATCGGTAGGCCGTACGCGGGGTTCACCGACCGGTCCGGCAACGCCATCCGGGAGACCTGACGCGGCCGATTACGGGACCGCTGCACGAGCCGCCATCGCGCGCGACAGGCCAGGCCTGTCGGAACCCGAACCTCTTGTCCCCCAGGCGATCGGAGTCAGTGATGCGTCACCAGTACTCGTCGGGCAGCTTGCCCTCGATGTCCCGCACGTGGGCGCGGGCGCACGCCGGGCAGAGCCAGCTCACGCCGCTCGGGTCGTTCTGCGTGCTCCATGCGAGCGCCTCGGCCGGTGACGCGTCGGCGCGGGACCGGCCGCAGCGCTTGCATATCGGGGGTTCCGTGGACCTGTCAGCCATGGCGGACAAGAGTACGTCACTCCTTCCGCCGTCCCAGATGGACTGTCGAGGCACCGAGGACGAACACGTCGTCCCGCGCGCCGACGTAGGCTTCGTCGTCCGGGTCGAGCAACCGTCGCACGGTTCTGCGGTCGGACTCGCTCAGCCCGTCCTCCCCCACGCCGGACATCCACGACAACCAGTCCACAACGGACTCCCGGACGGCGTGGGCGGCCGGCGCGGGATGGTCGATGAGGAAGCTGAACGAGTAGGTGTCGACCAGCCCGGCGGCGGCCAGCGCGCTGGTCCACCCGACCGGCAGCCGCACCGAGCCCGGCATCTCGCTGCGCATCTGCCGGAACCAGACGTCGCGAGCCGCGGTCAGCCGGTCGCCGAGCCCCGGCTCGCCGATGCCGAGATCCCACGGCAGGCACCGGGTGGCGAGCCCGCCTTCGGACACGGCGAGCCAGCCGCCGGGCGCGAGCACACGCGCGAGCCGGTCGATGGCCTTCTGCTGGTCGGGGAGGTGGTGCACGACGCGTGAGGCCCAGACGAGGTCGGCCGCCGGCAGCACGTCGGGCAGCCCTTCGTCGGCGGCGTCGACGTGCACGCCGTCCACCCGCACCGCGTCGCCGGCCACGCCGCGGGTGCGTTCGACGGCGGCGGCAAGCAACTCGTCAACGGCGTCGGCGAGCACGACCCGCCCACCACCGCGGGCAGCAAGCACCCGGGCGAACTCGACGCTCATGCCGCCCGCCCCAGACCCGATGTCCACGACGACGGGAGGAGACCCACCAGGAGCAAGTGAGTCGACCAACCGCTCGGCAACCGCCCGATTGAACTCGGCGTCAACCTCATCCGCCCGCCGAAGCGCGATGAGCCGTTCCGTCCAGTCGATCCCGTCATGGGTATGCGCCATACCCGCGACGTTAGTCGCAGCCAGGGCCCGGCAACGCCCACCAACGAAGCCGACATCCACACGAGCAACAACTGAGGGACGGACAGGGAGGCGCGGCTCCCGCGACAGATCGGGAAACGCGAACGGCGAGACATGAAGGACGCCCGTCGTCCAGGACCGATCATCAGGGCGCACCGTTCGGGTGGCGGCAGCTCAGGCCTGGCCCGCCGCCGGACGGTGCGACCGGATGCTCGCCGGCCGGCCCGAGATCCCCACCCGGAAGTTCGGGATCCGCGAGGGGCACGAGCCGGGCCCCGGCAAGCTACGGGTGTTCGGCAAGCAACGTGTAGCCGGCGAGCTGGGCGTGGCCGGTGGGCACCGCGTGGCCGGCAGGCAACGAAGAACCGCCCGCCACCCGGAGTGGGTGACGGGCGGTCTCGATCCGAATGGGTTTGTTGGTCAGAGCATGTCGTTCGCGCGTTCGGCGCGTCGGGCAGCCCAGGCGGACAGTCGTTGCCAGCGCCTGGCCGAGCTCACGCGGCGGACGAGACGCGCATGGTTTGCGGCCCGTTCCGCCTCACGCATTCGTTCTCTGGCGAGATTTTCGTAGATCAACATTGTCTTGCTTCCGTTCAGGTGGTGGTGGTCGTTCATGAGGTTCATTTCGGTCATCGAGTCGATCACTGCGGGGTTCATGCGGCTGCCTCCTGGGCGCGTGCGGCACGCTCGGCCGCCTCACGAGCGACGTCTTCCTTGCGCGGACGGCCCCGGGGCCGCTTGCGTGGGATGACCACGCCGCGCTCGAAGATCTCGCCTCCCCAGACACCCCACGGCTCCTGCCGGGCCAGCGCGCCGGCGAGGCACTCGCTCCGGACCGGGCAGTCCAGGCAAAGCTCCTTCGCCCGCTCGAGGTCGGCGGGGGTGTCGGCGAACCACAGGTCGGGGTTGCTGCCCGACCGGCAGGGCAGGTCCAGCCCGGCCGATGGCGCGACGTCGAGCAGGTCGCTCACGCCGAGCCCTTCTGGGCCGAGCAGGTCCGGAGGTGCCCCACCCGGGAGTGGGACGGTCGCGGTAGACATGACGTGCAACTCCTGTTCTCTAACTTCCCTGATCGCGGTTTCTTGTTGGGATACCTGCAAAAACACGAAGGCCGCGGATCCGATATACGGGTCCGCGGCCTTCGTGAGCCTGGCGACTTGACGGGGCGTCAAGTTCTTCGCTCGGAAGTCGATGCGGACACATCGGACGGGAGATCGGCAATCTGCGGAACGGTCACACCGGTGGCGCCAACGCGGCTCCGCTTGAACGCGGCAGTCTGCACCTGGTGCACGGCATTGGCCGTCGACACAGCAGTGGCCCCGGAGGTCGGGTAGCCAGCGGCGCACATGGCGATGATGTTCTCCACGACTGGCCACCTCCTCACTCGTCCGAAGTTCTACCGGGCACTCTCGCCCTGCTTGAGCAGGCTATGCGTCAGCAGCACGTGCCTGCAACAGGTTTTTCGGGAGTTCTGCTCAGAGCGTTACGGGGTCACCGATCGGCCCGCAACAAGGAGAGCACTTCACTGCCGAACTTGTCCAGCTTGCTGGCCCCGATTCCGGCGATCCCGACCAGCGCCGCGGCGTCCGTCGGCCGCTGCTCGGCGATCGCCATCAGGGTGGCGTCGGTGAACACGACGTACGCCGGCACCTTGAGCGTGCGCGCCCGGCGAGCCCGCCACTCCTTGAGCCTGGCGAGCAGATCCTCGTCGAGATCCGCCGGGCAGGTCGCGCACCGGCCGAGCTTGACCGCGGCCGCGCCGAGCAACGGACCGCCGCAGACCCGGCACCGCGGCGTGGCCGAGCCGTCCCGCCGGCGCGAGCGCGCCATGCGCGAGGTCGGATGGTCCTCGGGAATCAGCCCGTAGAGGAACCGGCTGCGCCGGCGGTTGCGCCGCGCGCCGTCCGCCCGGGCCAGTGACCACGACAACGACAGGTACCGCTTGGCCCGCGTCACCCCGACGTACAGCAGCCGCCGCTCCTCCTCGACCGCCGCGTCGTTGCCGTCCGCGTGCATGATCGGCACGGTGCCCTCGACCAGCCCGACGAGGAACACCGCGTCCCACTCCAGGCCCTTCGCCGCGTGTAGCGACGCCAGCGTGACGCCCTCGACGGTCGGCGGGTGCTGTGCCCGCGCCCGCATGTCCAGCTCGGCCACGTACTGCGCGAGGTCCGCGCCCTCGACCGTCGCCGCCAGCTCCTCGGCCAGCTCCACCAGCGCCAGCAGCGACTCCCACCGCTCGCGCGCCGCGCCCCCGCCCGGCGGGTCGGCGGTCAGCCCGAGCGGCTCCAGGATCTCCCGCACGATCTTGGGCAGCTCGCCGGTCGGCCCCGCCGCGGCCGCCGTGCGCAGCGCGGCCGTCGCCTGCCTCACCTCGACGCGCGCGAAGAACCGCTCGCCGCCGCGGAGCAGGTACGGGATGTCGAGCTCGGCCAGCGCCTGCTCGTAGGTCTCCGACTGCGCGTTCACCCGGTACAGCACGGCGATCTCACTGGCCGGCGTGCCCGCGTCGAGCAGCTCGGCGATCCGCCGGGCGACCGCCGCGGCCTCGGCCGGCTCGTCGTCGTACTCGGCGAACGAGGGCTCGGGGCCCACCTCGCGCTGGCCGACCAGGCGCAGCCGCGAGCCCGCGGGCCGGTCGCGGGCGGCGCCGATGACCCGGTTCGCGAGCGCCACGACCTGCGGCGTCGACCGGTAGTCGCGCTCCAGCCGCACCACTGTGGCGTCCGGGAACCGGCGGGTGAAGCCGAGCAGCGGCCGCGGGGAGGCGCCGGCGAAGGAGTAGATCGTCTGGTTCGCGTCGCCGACCACGGTCAGGTCGTCGCGGTCACCGAGCCACGCGTCGAGCACCCGCTGCTGCAACGGCGTGACGTCCTGGTACTCGTCGACGACGAAGGAGCGGTACCGGTCGCGGAACTCCTGCGCGACCGCCGGGTGCTCCTCGAGCGCGGCCGCGGTGTGCAGCAGCAGGTCGTCGAAGTCCAGCAGGTTCGCCTTGCCCTTGAACGACTCGTACCACCGGTACACGCTCGCCACGAGCTCGACCGGCGCGGGCGGCTGGCGCAGCGCGCGGCCGGCCGCCGCGGCGTAGTCGTCCGGCGTCACCATCGACGCCTTCGCCCACTCGATCTCCGTGGCGAGGTCGCGCAGCGTCTCGGACTCCGTGCCGGCGCCCGCCCGGTGCGCGGCCTGGCTCACGATCCGCAGCTTGCTGTCGAGCACGTCCCACTGCGGCCCGCCGACCACCCGCGGCCAGAAGTACCGCAGCTGGCGCAGGGCCGCGGCGTGGAAGGTGCGGGCCTGGGCGCCGTGCACGCCGAGCGCGCGCAGCCGGGTGCGCAGCTCGCCCGCGGCCCGGTTCGTGAACGTCACCGCGAGCACCTGGCCGGCGGCCACGTGCCCGGAGTGGATCAGCTGGGCGATGCGGTGCACGATCGTGCGCGTCTTGCCGGTGCCCGCGCCGGCGAGCACGCACACGGGCCCGCGCGGCGCCTGGACGGCGGTCAGCTGCTCGGGGTCCAGCCCGGTGAGCGGTCCCTCCTCGGGTGTCTCCGGTTCCGCCTGCCGCCCAGCCATGGAAGGCATCCTGACAGACGGCACCGACCGTGTCGGTCAGGGACATGCCGGTCGGCCGACCCGGGTGTCGGCCTGGCCCCGTATCCTGGTGGTCATGGCTCAGAAGCAGGACAAGACGGCGGCCGCCGAGGCGAAGAAGGCTCGGAAGGCGGCGTCCAAGGCCAAGCGGACGCAGCTCTTCCAGGCGTTCAACATGCAGCGCAAGGAGGACAAGGCGCTGATCCCGCTGATGCTCGGGGTGTTCCTCGGGGTCACCGGCGTGATCTTCGTGCTGGGCCTGTTCATCGGCATGCAGTGGGTGGTGCTGCCGGTCGGCGTCGCGCTCGGCCTGCTCGGTGCGGTGATCCTGTTCGGCCGCCGGGTCCAGCGGAACGTGTACGGCAAGGCGGAGGGCCAGCCCGGCGCCGCGGGCTGGGCGCTGGACAACATGCGTGGCCGCTGGCGGGTCACGTCCGGCGTGGCCGCCACGACCCAGGGTGACTTCGTACACCGCGTGCTCGGCCGGCCTGGTGTCGTGCTGGTCGCGGAGGGCTCGTCGCACCGGGTGAAGTCGCTGCTGGCGCAGGAGAAGAAGCGCGTCTCGCGGGTCGTCGGCGACACCCCGATCTACGACTTCATCGTCGGCAACGACGAGAACCAGGTGCCGCTCTCGAAGCTGCAGCAGCGGATCATGCGCCTGCCGAACAACCTGAAGCCGGCGCAGATCGACGCGCTGGAGAAGCGCATGGCCGCGCTCGCCAGCCGCAACGCCGGCACGCAGATGCCGAAGGGCCCGATGCCGCAGGGCGCCAAGATGCGCAGCGTCCAGCGCGCGATGCGCCGCCGGTAAGACGCCGCCGGTAGGACGTCAGACGTCAGCGGGTACGCAGGACGATCGTGCCCACGGCCTTGTCGTGCATGCCGCGGTTGTCGGCGTCCCAGATGACGGCCGGAATGATGACCGCGGTCAGGATCGCTCGCGGTATCGCGCGCACCGGGCCGACCATGTTCGCGCCGTCGAGGCGGACCACCCGGATGCCCAGCGCCGCCATCCCCGCGGTGAAGCCGAACAGCGACACGGTGACGACCGAGATCAGGAACCAGACGAGGACCGCCCAGTAGTTGAAGGTCTGCATGACCTCCGGGCGCGTGACGTCCATCGGCACGAAAAGCCGCGTCACCAGAGCCGCGATGACGAGGTCGAGAACGAGCGCGCCCAGCCGGGCGCCGCGCGAGGCCACCGAACCCGGACCCGACCGCGGCAGGCCCAGCCGCTCGCCCGGCCACTCCTGCGGCGCGCGGGCCTGCGCCGCCGCGCTGGGTCCCGACAGCCAGGACCCGGTCCACCTGCTCACTCCACCAGGGTAGAACCAGGTGCGCGCGAGCTGCCCGGGTGGCATGCTCAAAGGCTTGACAGCGGTCGTTAACACCGGCGAAACATGAGGGTGATGGTCGGGCAACACCGCACTCATAGCTTGGCCTGGGAGCGTTCTGAGCAAGAGGTAAGGAGCCAACGAGCGTGTTCAACACTTCCGATGAGGTCCTCAGCTTCATCTCCGACGAAGAGGTGAAGTTCATCGACGTCCGGTTCTGTGATCTGCCGGGCATCATGCAGCACTTCACGGTGCCGGTTCAGTCGTTCGACGAGGGCACCATCGACGAGGGGCTCGCGTTCGACGGCTCCTCGGTGCGTGGCTTTCAGCAGATCCACGAGTCGGACATGCTGCTGCTGCCCGACCTCGCGACCGCGCGGCTCGACCCGTTCCGCGCCGACAAGACGCTCAACATCAACTTCTTCGTGCATGACCCGCTGACCCGCGAGGCGTACAGCCGCGACCCGCGCAACATCGCGCGCAAGGCCGAGGAGTACCTGACCGAGTCCGGCATCGCCGACACCGCGTACTTCGGGCCGGAGGCGGAGTTCTACGTCTTCGACTCCGTGCGCTTCGACTCCGCGGAGAACGGCTCCTTCCACGAGATCGACTCCGTCGAGGGCTGGTGGAACACCGGCTCGGACGAGGTCGGGGGCAACCGCGGCTACAAGACCAAGTACAAGAGCGGCTACTTCCCGGTGCCGCCGGTCGACCACTTCGCCGACCTGCGCGCCGAGATCGTGACGAATCTGATCGGTAGCGGCTTCACCGTCGAGCGCGCCCACCACGAGGTCGGCACCGCCGGCCAGGCCGAGATCAACTACAAGTTCAACACGCTGCTGCACGCCGCGGACGACCTGCAGCTGTTCAAGTACATCGTCAAGAACACCGCTTGGGACGCCGGCAAGACCGCGACGTTCATGCCCAAGCCGCTGTTCGGCGACAACGGTTCGGGCATGCACTGCCACCAGTCGCTGTGGCGCGACGGCGAGCCGCTGTTCTACGACGAGTCCGGCTACGCGGGCCTGTCCGACGAGGCGCGCCACTACATCGGCGGCCTGCTGCACCACGCGCCGAGCCTGCTCGCGTTCACGAACCCGACGGTGAACTCCTACCACCGCCTGGTGCCGGGCTTCGAGGCGCCGGTGAACCTCGTGTACTCGCAGCGCAACCGCTCGGCGTGCGTGCGCATCCCGATCACCGGCGACAACGCGAAGGCCAAGCGCATCGAGTTCCGCTGCCCCGACTCGTCCGGCAACCCGTACCTCGCGTTCTCCGCGATGGTCATGGCCGGCATCGACGGCATCAAGAACAAGATCGAGCCGCCCACGCCGATCGACAAGGACCTCTACGAGCTGCCGCCGGACGAGGCGAAGGACGTGGCCACCGTGCCGGCGTCGCTCAACGCGGTGCTGGACAGCCTGGAGGCCGACCACGAGTTCCTGCTCGAGGGCGGCGTCTTCACGCCCGACGTGATCGAGACGTGGATCGACTTCAAGCGCGAGCACGAGATCGACCCGCTGCGGTTGCGCCCGCACCCGTACGAGTTCGCCCTCTACTACGACGTCTGATCGCCAACCGGGACGACGGCCCGGCGGTCGCGGGAAGGACCCGACCGCCGGGCCGTTCTCTGTCTAGCGCGCCGCCAGTCCGTCGAACAGGACGGCCAGCGAACGCTTGCGCAGGGCGGCGTCGGCGGTGCGGTCCGCGGCCATGCACGCGCCGGCCAGCAGGACGAACACCTCCGCCTGAGTCACGTCGGAACGGATCGCGCCCGCCGCCTGCGCGCGCTCCAGCAGGACACCGAGCGCGCGGCGGATCTCCTCGCCGACGTCCGGGGCGGACTTCTTCACGTCGATGCCGAGTACCGCCATGGTGTCGGCGAACGCCTTCTTCGCCGCGGACTCGTCGACGATGCGGGCGAAGAACGACCGGAACGCCTCCGCCGGGTCGTCCGCGTCGAGCGGCGCCTCCTCGACGAGCCGGGACAGGCGGCGGACCACGATCGCCTCGTACAGCGCCTGCTTCGTCGGGAAGTGGCGGAACACCGTGCCGATCCCGACCCCCGCCCGGCGGGCCACCTCCTCGGTCGACGCCGTCGCGCCGTGCTCGCCGAACACGGCCTCCGCCGCCGCGAGGACCCGCTCCCGGTTACGGCGGGCGTCCGCGCGCATGCCCGGCGGCGTCATCGGATTCCGTTGACAAGCGGAGTGCACACTCCGTATTGTCGTCTTAGCGGAGTCATGACTCCGATTCTACGGGGAGGGAGATCGCCATGACCGCAACCCCACGCGAGGTCGCGCACCGGCTCGTCGAGGGCATCAGCGAGCAGAGGTGGGCCGAGCTGCCGGACCTCTACGCCGAGGACACCGTCGTCGAGCAGCCGTTCAACCCGCGGCCGGCCGTGCTGCGCGGCCGCGGCGATCTCGCGGCGCACTTCGCCGCTGCGGCGGACCGCCCGCTGCGGGTGAAGGCGAAGAACGTCGTCGTCCACGAGACGACCGACCCGGAGGTGGTCGTCATGGAGTACGACTACGACGTCGACGCCCAGGGGCGGACCGGCACGGTCGGCAACGTGCTGGTGCTCCGCGTACGCGACGGCCGGATCGTGAGCTCGCGCGACTACCACGACCACGGCGCGATCGCCGCGATCGTGGCCGGTTAGCCGCGCCGGTAGGCCGGGGGACGCCCGCCGCGATTCGAGGCGGCGCCTCGGCGCGGCGGGCACCACGCCTGTCTGCGCGGCCGCTCAGGCGAGCTTCGCCGGGTCGAAGCCGCGGGACTCGAGCATGCCTCGCGGGTCGGTCACCAGCTTGCGGGCGTCGAGGTCGAGGAGGCCGACGATGCAGTACACCTCGGCGGCGACCGTCCCGTCGGCTTTGATGATCATCGAGTCGACGTTGAACGACTTGCCCGTGCCGAACTTGACCCGGCAGGTCACCTCGATGTGCTCGCCGCCACGCAACTCGCGGCGGAAGTTGACCGTGGTGCTGAGCAGTGCGGCCGCGATCCGCTCGTCCATCAGCCCGTCCCAGTCGCAGCCCGCCGCGCTGAACCCGGACATGCGCGCGACCTCGGCGTACTGGTGGTACACGGCGTGGTTGACGTGCCCGAGTGCGTCCAGCTCGTAGCTGCGCACGACGAGCGGGATACGAAAGCCGGCCATGCTCCAACTGTAGGAGTGGGCACCGGCGAAATCCGTACGGAGTGAGTTAATCCTCGTAGAACAGCCGCTCCACCACACCGCGGGCGCGCCGCAGCGTGCGCCGGTAGGAGTCGAGGAACTCCCCCGGGGCGGCGTCCGGCCGCAGTACCGCGGCGACCGCCGCCAGCTCCCGGCCCGAGGACGGCAGCTGGTCGGAGACCTTGCCCCGCACGAGCGTGGCCGCGTTGCGCGCGCGGGTGGCGAGCAGCCACGCCTCGCGCAGCGCGGTCGCGTCGACGTCCGCCACCAGGCCGGCCTCGACCGCCGCACCCAGACCATCCACAGTGGACGTCGTGCGCAGGGACGGCACGTCGTGCGAGTGGCGCAACGCCAGCAGCTGCAGCGTCCACTCGATGTCCGCGAGCCCGCCGCGGCCGAGCTTCGTGTGCGTCGCCGGGTCCGCACCGCGCGGCAGCCGCTCGTTGTCCACCCGCGCCTTGATCCGCCGGATCTCCCGCCTGCGCGCCGCGTCCAGCCCGCCTTCGGGATAGCGCACGGGGTCGATCATCTCGATGAACCGCGCGCCGAGGTCCTCGTCGCCCGCGACCGGCCGTGCCCGAAGCAGCGCCTGGGCCTCCCACACCTGCGCCCACTTCCCGTAGTAGGCGCGGTAGGACTCCAGCGTGCGCACGATCGGGCCCTGCCGCCCTTCCGGCCGCAGGTCCACGTCCACCTGCAGCGCCGGGTCCTGGCTCGGCGCGCCGAGGAGCTTGCGCACGCTCTGCGCGACCCGGCCCGCGTACCTCACCGCGTCCGAGTCCGACGCCCCGCCGACGGGCTCGCACACGAACAGCACGTCGGCGTCCGAGCTGTAGCCGAGCTCCGCGCCGCCGAGCCGGCCCATGCCGATGACCGCGATCCGGGCGCGCCTGCCCGCCGCGACCGCCTCGGCCCGGTCGACCACGGCCAGCGTCGCCTGCAGCACCGCCGCCCACACGCTGGACAGCGCGTGGCACACGGTCAGCACGTCCATGAACCCGAGCAGGTCCGCCGACGCGACGCGCAGCAGCTCGTGCCGGCGCAGCGAGCGCGCCGTGGCGACCGCGTTGCCGAGGTAGGTCTGCCGGTTCACCGCCTGCCGCAGTGACTCCGCGACCTCGTCGGTGTCCCGGCCGGCCAGCTGTTCCGGGTCGCCGAGCAGCCGCAGCACCTCGGGCGCGCGGACGACGAGGTCGGGGAACAGCTTCGACGTGCCGAGCAGGGTCGCGAGCCGCTCGACGACCGCGGCCTCGTCGCGCAGCACGCGCAGGTACCAGTCGGTGCCGGTCAGCGACTCGGACACCTTGCGGTAGGCGAGCAGGCCGCCGTCCGGGTCGGGCGTCTCGGCCAGCATCTCGAGCAGCGCCGGCAGCAGGGTCCGCTGGATGGCCGCGCGACGCGACACCCCGGCGGTCAGCGCCTCGATGTGACGCAGCGCGCCGTCCGGGGCGGCGTAGCCGAGCGCCGACAGCCGGGCCACGGCCGCCTCGGTGGACAGCCGCAGCGCCTCACCCGGGACGCGCGCGACGGCCTCGAGCAGCGGGCGGTAGAAGAGCTTCTCGTGCAGCCGGCGGATCCGCCGCAGGTGCCGGTTGAACTCGGCCTGCAGCACGTCGCCCTCGGACTTGCCACGGTCGGGCCGGATGCCGGCCGCGCGGGCGAGCCAGCGCAGCTCGTCGGTGTCCGCCGCATCCGGGAACATGTGCGTGCGGCGCAGCTTCTGCAGCTGCAGCCGGTGTTCGACGAGCCGTAGGAACCGGTAGGACTCCCCCATCTCGGCGGCGTCCGCGCGGCCCACGTAACCGCCCTCGCCCAGCGCCGCCAGCGTGTCCACAGTGGAGCGCCGGCGCAGTGACTCGTCGCTGCGGCCGTGGACGAGCTGCAGCAGCTGCACGGCGAACTCGACGTCGCGCAGGCCGCCGCGGCCGAGCTTGAGCTCGCGGTCGAGCAGCTCGGCCGGCACGTGGTCCTCCACCCGGCGGCGCATCGAGCGCACGTCGTCGACGAAGTTGTCCCGTTCGGCCGCGGCCCACACGAGCGGCCGGACGACGTCGAGGTAGGCCTTGCCGACCTCGGCATCGCCGGCGATCGGACGGGCCTTGAGCAGCGCCTGGAACTCCCACGTGCGGGCCCAGCGCTGGTAGTAGGCCTCGTGGCCGTCGAGCGTGCGAACCAGCGGACCGGCCTTGCCCTCCGGCCGCAGCGCCGCGTCCACGTCGAAACACGCCTGGCCCGCGACGCGGATCATGGTGCTCGCCATGCGGGTCGCGGCGTCGAGGTCGCCGGCCGAGTCGTTGGAGGCGACGAACAGCACGTCGACGTCGCTGACGTAGTTGAGCTCGTGGCCGCCGCACTTGCCCATGGCGATCACCGCGAGCCGGCACCTCTCCCGGGCGTCGCCGACGTCGGCGGCGGCGACCGCGAGCGCGGCCTGGATCGCGGCCTCGGCGAGCGCGGTCAGCCGCCCGGTCGTCTGCTCGTACGGCGGCGCGGGCAGCTCGGGCTCGACGAGGTGGCCGAGGTCGTCGGCGGCGATCTCCAGCAGCAGCCCACGGTAGGCGGCGCGCAGCGTGCGGACGGCGGGCGAGCCGGTGAGCCCCGCCACGCCGCCGTCGGCCTCGACCGCGTCGAGCAGCACGCCGGCGTACTCGGCGACCGCGTGCTGCCGGTCGGTCAGCAGCCGGCGCCACTCCCCTTCGCGGGCGATCACGAAGTCGGCGAGCGCGCTCGAACCGCCGAACACGGCGAGCAGCCGTCCGCGCAGCCCGCGGTCGGTCGCGATCGCCCGGTCCAGCGCAGGCCAGCCGTCCGCGTCGGCGGTGCGGATCCGGTCGACGGCGAGCAGGGCCAGGTCGGGATCGGGCGCGCGCGACAGCGCGATCATGCTGCGCTCGTGGCCCGGCTCGGGTCCGCCCTCGCCCCACCAGCCGGCCGCGCGCAGGTGCTCGGCGGCACGGTCTTCGGTCAGCCCGAAACGCGCGGTCGAGGTCCGGGAGCGGACGCGGTCGGCCATCGGGCTAGTGGCCGAGCAGGGGCAGCTGTGGGCGGGCCGGACCGGCGGGCTCGAGGTCGCCGGCGGCGAGCCGGACGAAGCGGGTGGCGACCGGCCGCCACGTCTCCGCCATGTCGGCGTGGAACCGGTCCAGCCGCTCGGCGGTGAGCTCGCCGGGACGGGCGAACTCGGCCTCCTCCGGGCACTCGCGAGCCCACTCGAGCACGACGTCGGTGGTGGTCTCGATGTGGAACTGCAGGCCGTAGGCGCACCGGCCGAGCCGGAACGCCTGGTTGGGGTAGCGGGTGCCGGACGCGAGCAGCACGGCGTTCGGTGGCAGCCGGTCGATCATGTCGGAGTGGAACTGCAGCACGTCCGGCATGAGCGGGACGTCGGCGAACAGCGGGTCGGTCCAGCCGAGGTCGCGCTTGGCGACGATGTGCGGCCCGACCTCCGGCCCGTCCTCCCCCACCACGACGCCGCCGCCGGTCGCGACCGCGAGCAGCTGGCCGCCGAGGCAGATCGCGAGCGTCGGCAGCTGCCGGGTCACGGCCTCGGCGAGCAGCCGGCGGACGTCGGCGAGCCACGGGTGGTCGAAGTCGTCCTGCGCGCCCATGCCGCCGCCGAGGACGACGAGCCCGGCGTAGCCCTCGAGGTTCGCGGGCACCTGGTCGGCCGGCGGCGCGACGAGGTCGATCTCGGCGCCGGCACCGGCGAGCCAGTCGCCGAGCGGGCCGGGCGGGTCGTCCGCGTCGGGCTGGATGACGAGCAGTCGGGTCACGGTTTCAGGGTAGCCAGGCGTTTTGCCGCCCGGTCAGGGCGCGCGGGTGAACTCGATCTCGCAGGCGTCCAGCACCGGCCGGTAGCCGATCTTCTGGTAAATCGAGTTCGCGGTGGGGTTGGCCAGGTCGGTGAACAGCAGCACGTGCTCGGCGCCGGCCTCCCGGGCCCAGCGGGAGACCGCGGCGGTCGCCGCGGAGCCGAAACCCCGGCCACGGAACTCCGGCGGCGTGTAGACCGGTGCGATCCGGCACATCCCCTGCTTCGGCACGCCCACGTGCGCCCACGACACGACCTCGCCCCCGAACTCCCATAGCTCGTGGCGATCGCCCCGCGCCAGCGCACGCCGCCCTGGCCGCTCGTGGTCAGCGGGCTTCCGCTCGACGCCGCGCCGGCCGCGGTCGCGGCGCTGGCCGACGCCGACCCACTGGCGCCCGGGGTCAACG
>NZ_DATBKY010000303.1:0-23001 GCF_036555685.1 Actinophytocola sp.
GCCGCCCACCCCCCCCCCCCCCGCGCCGGGGGGGCGGGCGGCCGACCGGGTGGTCAGGCCGCCGCGTAGACGGTGGCCAGGTCGACCTCGTTGGTGTCCGGGCGCCAGGCGCCGATCACCTGTGCATGCTTGCCCACCTGCAGCAGCGACATGTCGCTGACCGCGGGCGTGCCGTTGTAGACCGCCGCGGTGGTGCCGGCGATGACGTGCCCGATGATCCGGTCACCGTGGTGGTCGAGGTGCATCGCGTCCCGGCCGATCGAGGTGATGTGGACGGTCAGGTTCACGATGTTCAACCACACCGCGTCGGCGGCGAGCGTGCCGTCCGGCATGCGCACGCCCCGGGCGTACAGCCCGTCACCCACCTTGGCCGCGTCCGCGGTGGTCGGGCGCAGCTTCCACACGCTGGTGGCGCCGGTGAGGTGGATCTGGTGAATGCTCTTGTCGACGCTCGTGACGAGCAGCAACCCCTTCTTGGCGCTGATGACCCGGCCCTCGACGAAGTTCGGGTCCAGCTCGCCCGCCTTGGCGGGATGCCGCCGTGCCGCCGACTCGGCCGCCGCCTCGGGGGCGAACGAGCCGAACGAGCTGGCTCCGACGACGGTCGTCGCGGCGGCGGTGCCGAGCACCGCGCGGCTCAGGAACTTCCTGCGGCCCAACGAATCCATGTCTCCCACCTCCTCAGCTGTGAACCGTGATCGGGATGAGGCCGCTCGACAGGTTGCCGATCGCGCTGAACGCCGCCGGGGTCAGGTCGAGCAGCCGGTCGGTGGCGCAGTTGCCCGAGCAGCAGGAGCGCTCGCCGCACCACAGGTCGGTCTGCGGACCGCAGTCGGCGATCTTCACCGAGATCTCCGTGGCGCCGCACAGGTTCTTGACGAAGAACGTGTGCCCGCAGCCCCAGCGCAGCAGGGTGTCGCCGCACGAGTCGGGGCGCGTGATCGAGAAGCACGCGGCCGACGTGTTGGGCCAGGCGCAGTGCATGCTGCCGGAGCGGCAGTTGCCGCACGCACCGCCGCCGGCCGAGCCGCACGGCCCCCAGGCCGCGCCGCAGCAGAACCACGAGGTCTCGGCCCTCGTCGGTGCTCTCGGTTCCGGTTGTGTCATGGGTTCGTTCCCTTCGGGTGTCCCCATCGCAACCGCGAACCGCGCGTTTTCGGGCGCAGCGAGCTGGGTGAGCTCGCGCGCGGACGCGAGCTCACCCTGTCTCTCGTCTGGCCCTCTTCGCACGCGGGTCCCGGTGACGATGGCAGGGTGGGACTTTCGCACGAACAGACGGGAGTTGGTTAGCTACTGACGAGAGTCGACGCTACTTGGTGGTTTTCGATCCCACACCTGCCGATCGGCGTAGTGGCACGAGCAAACGGACCAATTGGAAATCGTTTGCCAGTTACGCGCGCTTGGCCGGGCGACTACCTCGCGGGCTGACTCGGTCCCGGTGGGCGGGGATCGGTCGCCGTGCAGCGGGGAATGTCTAGATGTCCATCAGGTGGTGCAGGCCCACTGTGAGGCCCGGCCTTGTCCGGATCTGCCGCACGGCCAGCAGTACGCCGGGCATGAACGACTTCCGGTCCAGGGAGTCGTGGCGGATCGTCAGCGTCTCGCCTTCGCCGCCGAACAGGACTTCCTGGTGGGCCACCAGGCCCGCGACGCGAACCGAGTGGACGTGGACGTCCGCCACCGTCGCGCCTCGGGCGCCGGGCAGCTCCGACGTCGTCGCGTCGGGGGACCTGCCCAGGCCCGCCGCCTTCCGGGACTCGGCGATCAGGCGGGCCGTGTGCGCCGCGGTGCCCGACGGGGCGTCCGCCTTGCCCGCGTGGTGCAGTTCGATGATCTCCGCCGACTCGTAGAACCTCGCCGCCAATTCCGCGAAGCGCATCGAAAGCACCGCGCCCAGGGCGAAGTTCGGGGCGATCAGCACGCCGAGGTCCGGCTTCGAACCGAGCCAGCCGCGCACGGTGTCGAGCTTCGCCTGGTCGAAGCCGGATGTGCCGACGACGCAGTGGATGTCCCGCTCCACGCAGTACCGGAGGTTGTCCAGCACGGCGTCGGGGTGGGTGAAGTCGACGACCACCTCGGTGCCGTTGCCCGGCAGGTCGGACAGCTGGTCGCCCACGTCGACCTGCGCCACGAGCGTCATGCCGTCGGCGGTGTCGACGGCGCGGCAGACCTCCGCGCCCATCCGGCCGCGTGCGCCCAGCACGCCCACCCGGATCTCACCCACGGACTTTTCCCCTCACCACTTCGGCCGGGACGTCGTCAGGGTGCGCGTAGGGACCGACGACCGCGGTCGCGACGGGACGGGTCAGGAGCTGGGACGCGAGCGTGGCCACCTCGTCCGCGGTGACCGACTCGATGTGCGCCAGCGTCTGCTCGACGGTCAGGTACTCGCCGTAGGACAGCTCGCCCTTGCCGATCCGCGACATCCGCGAGCTCGAGTCCTCCAGGCCCAGCACCATGTTGCCGCGCAGCTGCCCCTTCGCACGCTGGACCTCGTCGTCCGACAGCCCTTCGCGGGCCACGTCGTCGAGGACCTCGTGCACGACGGCCGCCACCGAGCCGAGACGGTCCGGCTGGCAGCCGGCGTACACCGACAGATGGCCGGTGTCCGCATAAGACGCAACCGACGAGTACACCTGGTACGCGAGCCCGCGCCGCTCCCGAACCTCCTGGAACAGCCGCGAGCTCATCCCGCCGCCGAGCGCGGCGTTCAGCACGCCGAGCACCCACCGGCGCTCGTCGTGCCTGGTCAGCGCGCGAACGCCGAGCATGAGGTGTGCCTGCTCGGTGTCGTCGGTGTGCAGCACCAGCTTCTTCGGCGGGGCCACCCGCGCGCGGCCGGTCCGCGGGCCGCCCGGCGGACGGTCGCCGACGAGGCGGTCGCGCAGCAGCTGGCGGGCGTGGCGGAGCACGTCGCCGTGCGTGATGTTGCCCGCGGCCGCGAGGACCATGCGTGGCATCGCGTAGCGGCGCTTGTAGAAGCCGTGCAAGGAGGTCCGGCTCATCGACGAGATGGACTGCTCGGTGCCGAGCACGGGCCGGCCGAGCGGGTGGCCGGTCAGCAGGGCCTCGATGAACGTGTCGTGCAGGAGGTCCTCGGGGTCGTCGTCGCGCATGGCGATCTCCTCGAGGACCACGCTGCGCTCGGTCTCCATGTCCTTCTCCGCGAGCAGGGCGTCGAAGACCACATCGGACACGAGGTCCATCGCGAGCGGCAGGTCGGAGTCGAGCACGTGCGCGTAGTAGCAGGTGTGCTCCTTCGCGGTGAACGCGTTGAGCTCGCCGCCTACCGCGTCGATCTCCTCGGCGATCCGCACCGCCGAGCGCTTCGCGGTTCCCTTGAACAGCAGGTGTTCCAGGTAGTGCGCGGCACCCGCGACGGCCTGCTGTTCGTCGCGGGAGCCGACGCCGACCCAGATGCCGACCGAGGCCGACCGGACACCCGGGACCTGCTCGGTGATGACCCGCAGGCCACCGGGCAACACGGTGCGCTTGACCACGCACCCGCCTTCGGTCCGCTCCAGGACCCGGGTGCTTCCGTTACCTGCCAACGAAACTACGCCTTAGTCGACTCTGCGGGCTGCTCCTCGACCTTGTCGGCGTCCTCGTTGACCAGCACGAGGCTGATCTTGCCGCGCTGGTCGATGTCGGCGATCTCCACCCGGAGCTTGTCGCCGACCTTGACCACGTCCTCGACCTTGCCGATGCGCTTCCCGTTGCCCAGCTTGGAGATGTGCACCAGGCCGTCCTTGCCGGGCAGCAGCGAGACGAACGCGCCGAACGCTGCGGTCTTGACCACCGTGCCGAGGAACCGCTCGCCGATCTTGGGCAGCTGCGGGTTTGCGATCGCGTTGATCTTCTCGATCGCGGCCTCCGCGGACGGGCCGTCGGCCGCGCCCACGTAGATCGTGCCGTCGTCCTCGATGGAGATGTCGGCGCCGGTCTCCTCGGTGATCGAGTTGATCATCTTGCCCTTCGGGCCGATGACCTCGCCGATCTTGTCGACCGGGATCTTGACGCTGGTGACGCGCGGCGCGTACGGGCTCATCTCGTCGGGCTTGTCGATCGCCTCGGCCATGACCTCGAGGATCGTCAGCCGCGCGTCGCGGGCCTGCGACAGCGCGCCGCCGAGCACCTCGGACGGGATGCCGTCGAGCTTGGTGTCCAGCTGGAGCGCGGTCACGAAGTCCTTCGTGCCGGCGACCTTGAAGTCCATGTCGCCGAACGCGTCCTCGGCACCGAGGATGTCGGTCAGCGCCACGTACCGGGTCTCGCCGTCGACCTGGTCGGAGACCAGGCCCATGGCGATGCCGGAGACCGGGGCCTTCAGCGGCACGCCGGCGTTGAGCAGCGACATGGTCGACGCGCACACCGAGCCCATCGACGTCGAGCCGTTGGAGCCCAGCGCCTCGGAGACCTGGCGGATCGCGTACGGGAACTCGTCGCGCTTGGGCAGCACCGGCACCAGCGCCCGCTCGGCGAGCGCGCCGTGGCCGATCTCGCGCCGCTTGGGCGAGCCGACCCGGCCGGTCTCACCGGTGGAGAACGGCGGGAAGTTGTAGTGGTGCAGGTAGCGCTTGTGCGTCTCCGGGGACAGCGAGTCGATCTGCTGTTCCATGCGCAGCATGTTCAGCGTGGTGACGCCCAGGATCTGGGTCTCGCCGCGCTCGAACAGCGCCGAGCCGTGCGCCCGCGGGATCAGTGCGACCTCCGCGGACAGCTGGCGGATGTCGGTGATGCCGCGGCCGTCGATGCGGACCTTGTCGCGCAGGATCCGCTGGCGGACGAGCTTCTTGTTCAGCGCCCGGAACGCGGCGCCGACCTCCTTCTCGCGGCCCTCGAACGCGCCGCCCTCGACCGCGCCGACCTTCTCGAGGGTCTGGGCCTTGATCTCGTCGAGCCGGCCCTCCCGCTCCTGCTTGCCGGCGATGGTCAGCGCCTGGGCGAGCTCGTCGGTGACCGCGGTCTCGACGGCGGTGTAGGCGTCCGGCTGGTAGGCCGGGTAGGTCGGGTACTCGGCGGTGTCCTTGGCGGCGACCTCGGCGAGCCGGGACTGCGCCTCCACCAGCACCTTGATGAACGGCTTGGCCGCCTCGAGGCCCTGCGCGACGACCTCCTCGGTCGGCGCCACGGCGCCGCCGGCGACCAGGTCCAGCACGTTCTCGGTGGCCTCGGCCTCGACCATCATGATCGCGACGTCACCCGACTCGACCACGCGGCCCGCGACGACCATGTCGAACGCGGCCTTCTGCAGCTGCTCGTGGGTCGGGAAGGCGACCCACTGCTCGCCGATCAGCGCCACCCGGACGCCGCCGACCGGGCCGGAGAACGGCAGGCCGGCGAGCTGGGTGGAGGCCGACGCGGCGTTGATCGCCACGACGTCGTACAGGTCCTGCGGGTTGAGGCTCTGGACGGTGATCACGACCTGGATCTCGTTGCGCAGGCCGTCGACGAACGACGGGCGCAGCGGGCGGTCGATCAGGCGGCAGGTCAGGATCGCGTCGGTCGACGGGCGACCCTCGCGGCGGAAGAACGAGCCGGGGATGCGGCCTGCGGCGTACATCCGCTCCTCGACGTCCACGGTCAGCGGGAAGAAGTCGAAGTGCTCCTTCGGGTGCTTCGACGCGGTCGTCGCGGACAGCAGCATGGTCTCCTCGTCGAGGTAGGCCACGACGCTGCCGGCGGCCTGGCGGGCCAGGCGGCCGGTCTCGAACCGGATGGTGCGCTTGCCGAAGGTGCCGTTGTCGATAACGGCCGTCGTCTCGTGAACTCCAGCTTCGCTGAAGTCGGTCATCTAGTTACTCCTCGTCATCGCGGGCGCGCACACCCCATACGGGGCACAGGGCACGGAATCCTCGCGAGGCCGGTCTTCGATCGAAGCGCCCGGGGCTCTGGTGGTCGAAACCCACCCGCTCTCCCGGGAGCCACTACCGAGGACCGGCGAACTGATCCCCGTACGCGGTGCGCATTGCCCTTTCGTTTTTTCTTTTGACAGACGTCGGGGGAGCGGCCGGGTGGGCCACTCCCCCGAGGGGTCTATCGGCGCAGGCCGAGTCGCTGGATCAGCGACCGGTAGCGTTCGATGTCCACCTTCGTCAGGTAGTTCAGCAGTCGGCGCCGGCGGCCGACCAGCAGCAGCAGGCCTCGGCGGGAGTGGTGGTCGTGCTTGTGCACCTTCAGGTGCTCGGTGAGGTCGCTGATGCGCTTCGTCAGCATCGCGACCTGCGCCTCGGGCGAGCCGGTGTCGGTGTCGTGCACCCCGTACTCCGCGAGGATGGTCTTCTTCTGTTCGGTGGACAGCGCCACTCTGTGTGCTCCTTGAGATATGAGATGTACCGTGCGGTCCCGTCTCGGGATAGCAGGTACCGGCCGCCACGGACCGCAGCCGGACCCGAAGACCGAGGTTAGCAGGTGGCTCGTTAGCCCTGCTCACCGGCCAGTGTGACGCGGTCTAGCGGGGTGTAGACCGGTCCCGACGGACCCTTCTGGTCGCTGCGGTACAGCACCACCTCGCCGGCCGTCCACCAGCGGCCGGTGAACTCGGCGAGCTCGGCCACCGCGTGAACCGCGCGGTGGCCGCCGCCCGCCCCGCGGCGCCAGCGGGCCACGGTGACGTGGGGGTGGAAGTCGTGCCCGCTCGCGTTGTCGTCCGCGTTCAGCGCGCCGGCCATGGCCCGCAGGGCGGACGCGTCGCGGTGGTCTTCCGGTGCGGCCCCTATCCACAGTACGCCGGGGAACCGGCCGGCCCCGCGCAGCCGGAGCCGGGCCGCGGCGAGCCCGGCGGCCTGCCGCCGGAACCACACACCGCGCCGGTCGACGTGCTCGCGGTCGCCGTAGAACCCCAGCGTGATGTGCCAGCGCTCGGGCGGGACCCAGCGCAGCGGGCCCTCCTGCGCGCGAAGCCCGCGCAGCCGCTCGGCCAGCTCGGCCCGCACCGCGGCGGGCAGCTCGATGGCCGAGAAGAGGCGGACCATCTATTGAGGTTGGCCCGCCCGTCGCAGCAGGTCGGCGAGCTCGGGGAACTTCCCGTTGAGCAGGGTCGCGGCCGCGGTGAGGTCGCCGGCCTCGGCCACCCGGCGCAGGGCCGCCACCGCCACGCGGTCGTTGCGGCCGATGTCCACCGGCAGGTTGTCCCTGGTCACCGAGGGCCGCGACGCGCGCACCTCCTCGAGCGCGCGCATCATGGCTTCCTTCTTGCCGGCCGCCACGTCCGGCACGAGGACCTTGCGCTCCAGCATGATCAGCCGGGCCAGCACGGCCGGGTTGCCGATCTTGGCCCGCCGGCCGCTCATGACCTGGCTGAGCATCGGCGCGCTGATGCCGAGCACGTCGGCGAGGAACGCCTGGGAGATGTCGAACGCGACCACGAGGCGGCGAACCCGGTCCCCCAGGGGCTCGCCGTACCACTCGCGCTGCAGCGCGAGGTTTCGCTGGACGATCTTGTGGTCCTCCACGTTCGCCTCTCCCCTGGGGTTCCCGCTCCGCCGGCCCGCCCCGACCACGGCAGACCTGCCAGCATCTTGCCAGGTGAGTACGAATTACGTGGTGATTCCGGACAGCTGTTCGCATCTGCACGTGTTCGGGTGACCACGCGAGAGTGACGGAGGGTCAGCTCAGCAGCTCACGGGTACGGTCGACGTCCCGGTGCATCTGCTCGACCAGCGCTTCCGTGGAGTCGTAGCGTTCCATGTCGCGTAACCGGGCGACGAAGTCGATCCCGACGCGCTGGCCGTAGAAGTCCTCGTCGAGGTCGAGCACGAACGCCTCGACCCGGCGCTCGCGGCCGGAGAACGTCGGGTTCGTGCCGACGGAGACAGCGGCCATCAGCGGCTCGCGGCCGGGAGGGTTCAGCAGCGAGAAGCGGCCGGCGTAGACGCCGTCGGCCGGTACCGCGGCGTACCGCGGCGTCGAGAGGTTGGCGGTCGGGAAGCCGAGCTCGTGGCCG
Organism: Actinophytocola sp.; assembly: GCF_036555685.1. Taxonomy (GTDB): domain Bacteria; phylum Actinomycetota; class Actinomycetes; order Mycobacteriales; family Pseudonocardiaceae; genus Actinophytocola. Next base: position 7,946 of record NZ_DATBKY010000303.1, read on the forward strand.
CGCCGGTCGCCGCGCACGACGATGCCCTCCAGCCGGTGCGGCCGGCCGAGCGCGGCGGCCGCGGCGGCGACGTCGCCGGCGTTGACGCAGGCCCGGATGTAGGTCGAGGAGAAGGTGATCTCGTCGGCCGGGGTCGAGTTGGGCACGGTGACGAGCTTGGCGCCCTCGACGGCGAAGCCGAACCGGTGGCCGAGCTGGGTGAGCAGCTCGACGTTGCCGGTCGCCTTGTGGCCGAAGGTGAAGTTCTCCCCCACCACGACGGCGGCCACGTGCAGCTGTTCGACCAGCACCTCGTGGACGAACACGTCCGCGGGGACCTTGGACAGCTCGAGGGTGAACGGCAGCACGCAGAAGACGTCCACGCCGAGCGCCTCGACGAGCTCCGCCTTGCGCCGCAGCGTGGTGAGCTGCGCGGGGTGGCTGCCCGGCCGGACGACCTCGGCCGGGTGCGGGTCGAACGTGACCAGCACGGTCGGCAGGGCCCGGTCCTGGGCGAGCGACACCGCGCGGTTGATCAGCTCCTGGTGTCCCAGGTGCACCCCGTCGAACACCCCGATGGTGGCCACACAGCGCCCCCAGCTACCGGGGATGAACTCCAGTCCACGCCACCGCTGCAATTCCGCCTCCCCGGGATTGAATCTACTGGTCGCCGTTGGTGGTGTCGTCTCAGCCGCGGTTGGCGGCCACGCGAGTTCTGCGACCCGCGGGCTGACGTACCCACCCTAGTTGTCAGGTGGGGTCAGGACGACCACGGAGCGGGCGGCTTCGCCCTCGTCCACGGCCAGGGCCACGGCGTGGCCGGCGGGGTCGAACACGCCGTACGTGCCGGCGATCCCCGCGGCGGGCAGCTGCTGGCCGCGCAGCAGGGCGGTGGCGGCGGGGACGTCGACGTCGCGGCGCGGGAACGCCTTGGCCACCGCGTCGTCCATCGACAGGGAGAGGCCGGGTTCCGCCGCCAGCCTGTCCAAAGTGGTCACGACGCGCAGGTCGAACGGGCCGACCCTGGTGCGCCGCAACGCTCCCAGGTGCCCGCCGACGCCGAGATCCGCGCCGAGGTCGCGGGCGAGCGCGCGGACGTAGGTGCCCGACGAGCACTCGACCATCACGTCCAGCTCGACGGCCTCGCCATCGCGGCGGGTGGCCAGCAGGTCGAACCGGCTCACCTCGACCGGCCGGGCGGCGAGCGCGACGTCCTCCCCCGCGCGCACCCGGGCGTAGGCGCGCTTGCCGTCGACCTTGACGGCGCTGACGGAACTCGGCACCTGCTCGATGTGCCCGGTGAGCTTGCCGATCCCGGCCGCGACCGCCTCGTCCGCCACGCCGGACGCGTCCGCTGTGGACACGACCTCGCCCTGCGCGTCGTCGGTCGTGGTGGCGCTGCCGAGGCGGATCGTGGCGAGGTAGGCCTTCGTGTCGAGCGCGAGGTGGCCGAGCAGCTTGGTGGCCCGCTCGATGCCGAGCACCAGCACGCCGGTGGCCATCGGGTCGAGCGTGCCGGCGTGGCCGACCTTGCGCGTGCCCATGATCCGCCGCACGCGGGCGACGACGTCGTGGGAGGTCAGCCCGGCGGGCTTGTCGACGACGACGAGGCCGGGCGGCACGGTGACACGCTGCTTGGTCGCTGCTGGGGGCACGAGGAGACATCCTCGCAGACGCACGCCGCGGGCTCGCTCAGGCCGCCGCCAGGTCCCAGGCCCGCCGCCGGATGCGCACCGGCACGTCCTCGCCGCGGGCGACCGCGTCGAACACCGCGGCCCGGGCGCGGCGCCACCACACCGAGGTGCGCCACAGGCCGAGCAGCAGGACCGCGACCACCGCAAGCAGGGCGAGCCGGAACGCCGTGGGCGACCCCAGTGGCTCGAACAGCGAGAGCAGCACGCCGACCGCCGCCGCCGACACGGTTATCGCGACGAACCCGCCGACGTTGACCACGCCGGTGGCCGTGCCGACCCGGTGCATGGGGTTGTAGTCGCGGGCCAGCGCGAACGCGATCGACGAGGCGGGCCCGCCGATCGACAGGACGGCGAACCCGGCGACCAGCACGCCGGCCGGCACGTGCCCGCCCGGCCAGCCGAGCAGCACGGCCCAGCTGCCGAGCGCGGCGAGCAGGTAGCCGACGACGAGCGGCGTGCGGCACGCCGGCCGGCGGCTGATCACGGCGCCGATGGCGGGCCCGCCGACGATCGCGCCGAGGACGAGGACGCCGAGCACGGTGCTCGCGACCGGCCGCGGGAGGCCCTGCGCCTGGACGAGGTACGGGAAGCCCCACAGCAGGCCGAGCATCGCGGGGGCGAACATCGTGGAGAAGTGCATCCAGAAACCGAGCCGCGTGGCGGGCGTGCGCCACGCGTGCCGGACCTGGCCGAGCACGGCGGGCAGCGACTGGGGCTCACGGCGCCGCTGGATGGCGCCCGGCGGGTTGTCGCGGACCCGTAGCGCCAGCACGATCGCGTAGGCGGCGGTGGCGGCGCCGGTCGCGGCGAACGTCGCGGTCCAGCCGATGTCGTCGAGCAGGACGGCGAGCGGCAGCGTGGCGATCAGGTTGCCCAGCGCGCCGAGTGCGGCGGTGATCGCGGCGAGCGCGGCGTAGCGCCGGGCCGGGAAGTGGGCGGCGACCAGGCGCAGCACGCTGACGAACGTCATCGCGTCGCCGACGCCGAGCACCGCGCGGGCGAGCAGGCCCAGCGGGTAGGACGTGGCGACCGCGAACAGCAGCTGGCCCAGGCCCATGAGCGCGGCGGCGACGGTGAGCACGCGGCGCGCGCCGAAGCGGTCGACGAGCAGGCCCGTCGGGATCTGCATGAGCGCGTAGACGCCGATCTGCAGCACCGTGAACGTGCCGAGCGCGGCGGGGCCGAGCCCGAAGCGCGCGCCGGCCTCGAGGCTCGCGACCCCGAGGGAGGTTCGGTGGAACACCGCCGCCAGGTACACCAGAACCGCGATGGACCAGATGATCAGTGGCCGTCGTGCGGGCACGACTCTCCCGTTCGATGTCGGTGGTTTCCGTTAGGAACAGCGCGCGGGGGCGCCTAATCGTTAGCCAAGCTAACCGTGGGCTCACTCACACGCGCACCGCGCCGAGCACGGCCCAGCGGCCCGACCGCATCCGCCATACGACGGCCACGAGTCGCGCGAGGACGAACAGCGTGAGCCCGGCCCAGATGCCGACGAGCCCCCAGCCGAACGCGAACGACGCCCAGATCATCGGCAGGAACGCGAGCGCCGCGGTGCCGATCGTCGCGTTGCGCAGGAACGCGGCGTCGCCTGCCCCGAGCAGCACGCCGTCGAGCGCGAACACCACTCCGGCGGCCGGCTGCATCGCGACGAAGAACCACCACGCGTGCGGGATCTCCGCGAGCACCGAACCGTCCGAAGTGAACACTCCGGGTAGGACGCCGGCGAGCGCGGCGAACAGCAGGCCGAGTGCGACGCCGAAGACGAGCCCGTAGCCGGTGATCTGGCGCGCGAGCCCGTGCGCGCGCCGTTCCTCGTCGGCGCCGGGCGCGGCGCCGACGAGCGGCTGAGCGGCGATCGCGAGCGAGTCGAGCACGAGCGCGAGGAAGGACCACAGCTGCAGCACGACCTGGTGCGCGCCGACCGCGGCGGTGGACGTGTGCGCGGCGACCGTGGTCGCGGAGACGAAGCACGCCTGGAACGCGAGGCTGCGCAGCACGAGGTCGCGGCCGAGGGCGAGCTGCGCGCGCATCAGCCTGGGTTGCGGGCGCAGATCGACCCGCTCGACGGCGAGCGCGCGAACGAACAGCATGGCGGCGATGAGCTGCGCGCAGACGTTGGCGACGGCCGAGCCCTCGAGGCCCCAGCCGGCGGCGTAGACGAGGACGGGGCAGAGCACCGCGGAGATCCCGTTGCCGGCCAGCACGTACCGCAGCGGGCGCCGGGTGTCCTGCACGCCGCGCATCCAGCCGTTGCCGGCCATCGTGACGAGCACGAACGGGACGCCGAACAGCGCGATGCGCAGCCAGCTCACCGCGGCGTCGGCGACCGGCCCGGGCCCGGCGAGCAGGTGCGCGATCGGCACGGCGAGCGCCTGCCCGGCGAGTAGCAGCACGATCCCGACGACGATTCCGAGCCACGTGGCCTGCACGCCCTCGGCGACGGCGTCCGCGCGCCGGCCCGCGCCGTGCAGCCGGGCGGCGCGCGCGGTGGTGCCGTAGCTGAGGAACGTCAGTTGCGTGGAGACCTGGGCGAGCACGATCGCGCCGACGGACAGCCCGCCGAGCTGCACGGCGCCGAGATGCCCGACGACGGCGGTGTCGACCAGCAGGTAGAGCGGTTCGGCGGCGAGCACGCCGAGGGCCGGGACGGCGAGCCCGAGGATCTGTCGCAGCGGCGCTCGCTCTGCCACGAGCCCTCCAGGTAAGGTGCGCTTGCCGGGTTCGCACCTGACACTACCGGTAAGGATCGCAGATGGACAACGCCGATTACCTGGACGTGGCCCTCCGCCTGGCGAACGCGTCGCTGGACGACGTGCCCGCCCTGCGCGCGACGCTGCACGACGAGCCGTGGTGGTCCGACCGGGCGACGTCCGCGGACCTGGCGGCCTTGGTACCGGTGGCCGCCGGCCTGCGCCGCGTCCTGCGCCGCGCGGTCGAGGCGGATCAGGCGGGCGTGCTGCGGGAGGTCAACGCGCTGCTGGCCGCGCACCCGCTGCGCCCGCGCCTGTCGGCGGGCCACGGCACGGACGCGAACTGGCACGTGCACGTCGCCGACCCGGACGCTCCCCCGGCGACCGAGGTGGCCGCCGCCGCGGCGTGGGGCATCGCGCAGGGCGTGGTCCACTATGGACTGTCCCGCTGGGGCCGGTGCGGCGCCGCGGACTGCGGCAACTTCTACCTGGACACCTCCACCAACAAGGCGAAGCGCTTCTGCTCCGCGCGCTGCGCGAACCGCGTGCACGTGGCGGCGTTCCGTTCCCGGCGCCGCGCCTGAGTCAGGACGGGACGACGGCGCAGGTCAAGTCGCGCCCGCGATCGGGCGGCCGAGCGGCTCAGGAGAGGATCACCGAGCGGGTCAGGTTGCGTGGGTGGTCGGGGTCCAGGCCGCGCTCCACCGCCAGCCGCTCCGCCAGCCGGTGCACGCGGACCAGATCCGCGAGCGGGTCGCCCGACGACACCTCTACGTGCGCGCCCGTCGCGCGGACGGCGTCCACCAGCCCGGGTGGGGCGTCGCCCAGGAGCCAGACGGCCCGGCCCGGCGCGGCGATCGAGATCGGCCCGTGCCGGTACTCCATCGCGTAGTACGACTCCGTCCACGCCTGCGCCGCCTCGCGCAGCTTCAGTGCCGCCTCGTTCGCCAGGCCGATCGTCCAGCCGGTGCCGAGGAACGTGAACTGCGAACCCGCGGGTGGCAGGTCGGCGGCCAGGGCGGCCGACGCTTCGGACGGCAGGGCCGACGTGTCCTCGCCCAGGTGCGTGCGCAGCAGCACGAGCGCGGTTGTCGCGAAGCGGGTCTGCACGACCGACCGCTCGTCGGCGAAGTCCAGTGCGATCACCGTGTCGGCCGCGGTCGCGACGGGCGCCGACGGGACCGCCGTGATCGCCACCGTCGGCGCGCCGTCGACCCGCGCGAGCGCCGCGAGGACCTCGGTCGTCGTGCCGGAGCGGGTCAGGGCGACCACCCGGTCGTAGCGCCGCGCGGCCGGGAACTCCGACGCCGGCCACGCGTCGGTCTCGCCCTGCCCGGCGGCCTCGCGCAGCGCCGCGTACGCCTGCGCCATGTACCACGACGTGCCGCAGCCCAGCACGGCCACGCGCTCGCCCGGCGCGGGCAGCCCGGCCGCCGACACGCCGCGAGCCAGCCGCCAGGTGGCAGGCTGGCTCGCGACCTCCTCGGTCAGAAAGGTCAACTGCGGCGCTCAGTCAGGCAGGCGCTCGCCCGTGTCGGCGTCGAACAGGTGCACCGCGCCAGGCTCCGGCACCAGACCGACCTTCTCGCCGCGGGTGTATGAGGACATGCCCGGAGCGCGGACGGTGATCGTGTTGGCGTCGGCTTCGGCGGCGTCGGTCTCGTCGGACGCGGCGAGCTCGTGGCTGGTCGAGCAGTACAGGAACTGCTCGGAGCCCAGCTCCTCCACGACCTCGATCATCGCGGTGATGCCCTCACCGGCCGGCCTGAGCGTCCAGCCCTCCGGCCGCACGCCGACGACGAGCCGGTTGCCGGACAGCGCCGAGAGCTGTTCCGCGGTCAGCTCGATCGCCTGGCCGCCGATGACCGCGCCCTCGCTGCCGACGGTCGCGGGGATCAGGTTCATCGCGGGCGAGCCGATGAAGCCGGCGACGAACAGGTTCTTCGGCTTGCCGAACAGTGCCATCGGCGTGTCGCACTGCTGGAGGAGGCCGTCCTTGAGCACGGCCACCCGGTCGCCCATGGTCATGGCCTCGATCTGGTCGTGGGTGACGTAGATCGTGGTGACGCCGAGGCGGCGCTGCAGCGAGGCGATCTGCGTGCGGGTCTGCACGCGCAGCTTCGCGTCCAGGTTGGACAGCGGCTCGTCCATGCAGAACACCTGCGGGCGGCGGACGATCGCGCGGCCCATGGCGACGCGCTGGCGCTGGCCACCGGAGAGCTTCGCCGGCTTGCGCTCCAGGTACGGCTCGAGGTCGAGCAGCTTGGCGGCCTCCAGCACCCGCTCGGCGCGCTCCGCCTTCGGCATCTTCTTGATCTTGAGGTGGAAGCCGATGTTGTCCGCCACGGTCATGTGCGGGTACAGCGCGTAGTTCTGGAACACCATGGCGATGTCCCGGTCCTTCGGCGGCAGGTTGGTGACGTCGCGCTCGCCGATGCGCACGGCACCCTCGTCGACGCCCTCCAGCCCGGCCAGCATGCGCAGCGTCGTGGACTTGCCGCAGCCGGACGGGCCGACCAGTACCAGGAACTCCCCGTCGGCCACCTCGAGGTCTAGCTGGTCGACGGCCGGACGGTCGCTGCCCGCGTAGTAGCGGCTCGCTCCGTCGAAGGTCACAGTGGCCATGGCTTACCTTTCATCTCGCCGGTCAACGACCGCACCCCGTTGTCGGCCCGGTACGAAACCGGCGCGCGAGCACAATCTAGAGCAACCAATGCGTGAACACCACGATTCAGAATCACGAAATCACTTCACTCCGCCGGCCGTCAGACCGGACACGAGCTGCCTCTCGATCAAGGCGAAGAGTGCCACAACGGGCAGGATGCCGATGATCGACACCGCGAACACGTACTGCCAGGCGGACTCGTACTGACCGATGAACCGGGTCAGCGCGACCGTCAGCGGCTGGTTGGTGTCCGTCGGGAGCAGGATGAGGCTCGCCGCGAACTCGTTCCAGCACGCGATGAACGTGAAGATCACCGCGGTGACGATGCCGGGCCAGACGAGCGGCAGCATGATCCGGCGCAGCGACTGGCCGCGGGAGCAGCCGTCGAGCCACGCCGCCTCCTCGATCTCCTTCGGCACGGTCGCGAAGAAGCTGTGCATGATCCACACGGCGAACGACAGGTTGAACGCCGCGTTCACCAGGATCATCGCGAACCGGGTGTCGTTGATCTCCAGCGCCACGAACTCGCGGAACAGGCCCGACGCGAGCACGGTCGGCTGCAGCATCTGGGTGATCAGCACCAGCAGCAGGAACGGGATCTTGGCCCGGAACGAGTGCCGGGCGGTGTAGTAGGCCGCCGGCAGCGCCACGACCAGGGCCAGCGCCGTGCCTCCGAGCGAGATGACGACCGTGGAGAACAGGTTCCACGGCAGCGGGGTCTCCGGGGTGCCCCACATGTTGACGAAGTTCTCCGGCGCCCAGTCCTGCGGCAGGTAGGTCGGCGGAACCTTGAGGATCTCCTGCCGGGTCTTGAACGCGCCGATCAGCATGATCAGGTACGGGAACAGGAACACCAGCGCGACGATGACGGCGACGATCGTGAGGCCCCAGCGCTTGCGCTCGCGGACCTTCGGACGCCTCGCGCCCGCGGCGGACACCGCGGCCGGGCGTTCGATGACGGTCGACATGGGTCAGTCCTCCCGCATCGGGCGCACGACCCGCAGGTAGACGCCGATCACCACGACGATCACGATGAAGTTCAGCACGGACAGCGCGCTGGCCGTGTCGATCTGCCGGTCGTTCTGGATGATCTTGTACATGAGCGACGTCGTGGTGTCCGCGTCGTAGCCGGGGATCGCGCCGGTCATCGTCTTGAGGATCGGCAGGTTGTTGAAGACGTTGATGACGTTGATGATCGTGGCCACCGCGAGCGCGCCGCGCAGCTGCGGGAACACCACGCGCCAGTAGGTCTGCACGCGGCTCGCGCCGTCGATCTGCGCCGCCTCGAGCACGTCGTCCGGCACCGTCTGCAGGCCGGCGAGGAACACGAACGCGGTGAACGGGATCGAGACGAACACCGCGACCGCCATCGCCGACAGGAACCCCGGCAGCGGGTTCTTCAGGAACCCGAACGGCGCGTCGAGGATGCCGACGTCGACGAGGAACCGGTTGATGATCCCGTAGAACGGATCGAGGCCGTACACGAACACCGTCGAGGTCATCACGACGGACGCGGCCCACGGCACGATGATGATCAACCGGAGGACCTTGCGGCCGGGGAACCGCTTGTTGAGGAACTGCGCGAGCACCAGGCCGATGCCGATCGACAGCGCCACCACGCCGATCGTCCAGACGACCGTGTTGGTCATGACGCGCGGCAGGTGGTCGAGGCCGAACACCCGGTCGTAGTTGTCGAAGCCGGCCCAGCCGCGGTCCTTGCCGAACCGGGACAGGTCGCGGAACGACGTGTAGATCATGTAGCCGATCGGGAACATGACGACGCCGATGATCAGCACCAGCGAGGGCGCGAGCCACGGGAGTGCCTGCAACGTCGTCTGCCGGCGGGCACGCCGTCTGAGCGCCTTGTTGCCGGCCCCGGTGTCGATGGGGGTTGCCACGCGTCGGTTCCTCCTGGTGATGCGCTCCCCCGGCCCGCCGGGCGGCGGGCCGGGGGAACCGGCGTCAGCTGCCCTCGTCGGCCTTCGCCTGGATCTGCTTCAGGACGTCGTCGACCGGCTTGGACTGGATCTGCCCGACCAGCGACTTGAACGCACCGGACGTAGCGCCCCAGGCCGGGTTGGTGGCCGGGTAGAACTTGGCGTCCGGCAGCGCGTCGATGAACGTCTTCAGCTCAGGCTTCGCGGCGGCCGCGTCGGCGCCCGACTTGGTCGCGGGGATGAAGCCCTCGTTGTCGTTGAACTTGACGTAGTTGTCCTTCTGGTAGAAGAAGTCGAGGAACTTCTTGATCGCGTCCTGCTTGTCCTCGTCCTTGTTGAAGCCGACGAAGTAGTCCGCGACGCCCAGCGTGGACGGGCTGCCGTCCTTGGTCGGCGACGGCGCGATGGCCCACTTCAGGTTCGGGTTCTTCTCGTTGATCTGGCCCACGATCGGCGGCAGGCCCTGGATCATGCCGATCTTGCCCTGGATGAAGACGTCCAGCAGCGGGGTGCGGTCGGTCGCGCCCGGGTCCGGCTGGGTGACCTTCTGGTCGATCATCGACTTCATGAACGTCAGGGCCTCGTTGGCCTCCGGCGTGTCGATGGTCATCTTGCCGTCCTTCTCCCAGGTGGCGCCGGCGCCGTAGGCGAAGATGGACGTCTCGGCCTGGGCCTCCTCGCTGCCGAGCGGCATGCCGTAGCCGTACACGCCGCCGCCGGTCGCGGTGATCTTCTTCGCGTCGGCGAGCAGCTCGTCCCACGTCTTCGGCGGCGCGGAGATGCCGGCCTTGGTGAAGAGGTCCTTGTTGTAGAACAGCGCCCGGGTCGACGCCACGGTCGGCACGCCGTACGCCTGGCCGTCGATCTTGGCGCTGTCGATGAACGACGGCACGATGTCGTCCATCGTCTGCTTCGAGACGATCTCGTCCGCCTTGTAGAGCAGGTCGTCGGCGCCGTAGGCCGGACCCGCGGCGTCGAGCTCCAGGATGTCCGGGGCCTTGTCGTTCTGGATCTTGGTGTCCAGCACGGTGTAGATGTCGTCCCAGCTCTGGGTTTCGAGCTTGACCGAGATGTCCGAGTTCTTCGCCTCGAACGCCTTGACCAGGTCCTCCCAGTACGGCTTGGTCTTGTCGCCGTAGATCGGGACCAGCAGGTCCAGTTCGGTGCTACCGCCCTGCTCGCCCGAGTCGCTTCCGCAGCCAGCGAGCCCGAGCGCCGCCACGGTCGCGACCGCGACTGCATTGATGACGCGCCTCAACTCATCCTCCGTTTCCGCCGGGCCGGTCCGCCAGGCTGATCGCCGCCCGGACCGTGCGGCCCGTCGCAGCGATTGGTTTATACCACTTGTTCAGCTCGTCGCCGCCCCGCCGTGCTCAACCCGATGCAAGCAACACCGGGTCGCTGAGTGCTTCGCGCAGTTTGGTGATGATGTCCTCGAGCTCGCCGTCGGCGCTGAAACCGGCCGCGAGCGTGTGCCCGCCACCGCCGAACTGTTCGGCCACGGCCCGCACGTCGACCGTGCCGACCGCCCGTAACGATCCGGTCCAGTGGCCGGACGAGGTCTCCTTCAGTACCGCCGCGACCTCGGCCTCGGCCGTGGTGCGGACGATGTCGACCACCGACTCCACCTCCTCGAGGCGCACGCCGATGAGGTCGTCGAGGCGGACGGCCGTGTGCACGAGCCCGTGCCCGCCCGCGGCTTCCGGTTCGAGGACGGCCCGGTCGAGCACGCCGGCGAGCATCTGCAGGAAGGCGAACGGGTGGGTGTCCATGAGGTCGCGGGCCACCGCGGTTGGGTCGGCGCCGGCCTCGATGAGCCGCGCGGCGAGCAGGTGGGTGCCGGGGCGCGCGCGGCGGAACGAGCTCGTGTCGGTGACCAGGCCCGCGTACACGCAGCGGGCGATGTCCGCGTCGAGCGGCCAGTCGAGCTCGTCGAGCAGCCGCATGACGAGCACGGCGGTCGCCTCGGCGGTCTCGTCGACCACGTGGTGGGTGCCGTAGAAGGTGTTGGACGCGTGGTGGTCGAGGACCAGCACCGCGCCGCCGGCCTCGGCGGTGGCGTTGACCCGGTCCGCGAGCTGTCCGAGCCGTGACTTGCTGGCCGTGTCCACGGCGACGAGCAGGCCCGAGGCCGCCGGCACCTCGGCGGCCGGCACGACCAGGCCGTCGACGTCCAGCCCGCGCAACGACTCCGGCACCTCGCCGGGCATGCCGAACGACACCCGCGCCGGCACGCCACGTCTGTGCAGGGCCAGACCGAGCGCGAGCGCGCTGCCCAGCGCGTCCGCGTCGGGGTTCACGTGGGCGAGCAGTGACACGTCGGTCGCGGTGCGTAACAGGTTCGCTGCGGCACCAAGATCCGTGGTGTGCGGCACCCGGACAGCCTCACGTAACCGGGCGGCCGCGTCCAGTACGCACCCGGGAGATGGTTGCCGAGTTGAGATGTGCCGGCGGACCGTCAGCCGATGCGGTCGCCGACGAACTTGAGCGCGTCCGGCAGCACCTTGCGCCAGAACTCCTCGTCGTGGTCGCCCACCTCGATGTCGGCGACCTCCGGCTTGGCGCGGTCGACGAGCTCGTGCGTGGCGTCGATGAACGGGTCGGACTCCCCGCACCAGACGCCGATCGGCGCGCCGGCGAGCGCGTCGAGGTGGCGCAGCGGGTCGGTGTCCTCCCACTGCTTCTCGTCGGCGAAGACGTCGCGCGCGCTCGCCTCGGGCCAGCTGAGGAAGATCGCCGGGCTGATCGCGGCGAGGGCGGGGTCGTTGAGCGCCGCGCCGGCGTAGTTGAAGGCGCCGTAGCCGCCCATGGAGATGCCGAGGACGGCGAACGGGTTGGTGGCGAGCCCGCGCTCCCCCAGCCAGCCGGGTAGCTCGTCGGTGAGCATCGCCTGCGGGTCGTCGCCTTCCTCGGTGGCGACCCAGTACGAGTCGCCGCCGTCGACCGCGACGACCGCGAACGGCGGCGTGCCCTGGTAGTCGACGATCGACGAGAGCGTCCTCGGCACGCCGAGGTCGACGAACATGCCGGCGTTCGAGTCGCGGCCGTGCAGCGCGAGGCAGACCGGCAGGTTCGGCTCGGAGTCCGCCGGCCGGATGATCACCAGCTCGACCTCGGTGCCGCGGGCCTCGGAGCGGATGCGCTCGCGGATCACGGGTTTGGCCGGCTTGGCCGACGAGCGGCCGGTCGCCGGCGAGAGGGTCTGGCTGCCGGGCTGGGTGCGGGCCGCGCGCACGGGTGCGCCGGTTGGCCTGGGCGCGCAGCCGACGGCCGACAGACCTAGGCCGATCGCACCAAGCAGAACGTCTCGCCGCGAATGGCGAATATCGCCTGCAGCCACGTCTCACCCCAAGCATGGCGGGTAGTCGGTCGGGGGCACCGAGAGTACCGAACCGTTACGTCGCACGGGACTCAGCCGGAAACTTTCCCTTTTTTGACAGGGCACTGTCAATCTGTCACGGTGTCGCACGTGGTTGCTCTCACCGACCGTGGCCTGGAGTTTTCCGAACTGTTGGCAGAAGTTTTCCGGGTGAACGGACTGCTCCTTACGGCCGGTGACGCCCTCGCCCAGCCGGCGGGACTGACCAGCGCCCGTTGGCAGGTACTCAGCGTCGTGGATCACGGCCCGATCACGGTCGCGCAGGCGGCGCGCACGATGGGCCTGGCCCGCCAGACCGTGCGCGAGACGGTCTCGTCGCTGGTGTCGCTGGGCATGATCGCCCACGAGGACAACCCCCACGACCGCCGCGCGCGGCTGTTGGTGCTCACTGCGCGGGGCCGCTCGGCGCTACGCGCGGCGGAACGCCGCCAGGCGGCGTGGGTCAACCACCTGGCCGCACGGACATCGCTCCCGGATCTTCGCGCGGCGACGGACCTCCTGCGAGATCTCGGCGACCTGCTCGAGAGCTGAGCGGCGCGTCAGGCCTGCTCTTCCTCGTCCTCGCGCGGGGCACGGTACGGGTCCGCCTCGCCGGCCGGCTTGGCTCCGTTCGCGAGGCGGGCCACCTCCGCGTCCGCGGCGTGCGCGCGGGCCAGGAGGTCGTCGATACGCTTGGCGTCGTCCGGCACCGTGTCCGCGACGAACGACAACGTCGGGGTGAACCGGACGCCGGTCCCCTGCCCGACGAGCGAGCGCAGCACACCCTTCGCGGACTCCAGCGCGGCGGCCGCGCCCGCGGTGTCCGGCGCGGACTCGAGGTTGTCGCCCAGCACCGTGTAGTACACGGTCGCGTCGTGCAGGTCCGCGGTGACCTTGGCGTCGGTGATCGTCACCCGGGCCAGGCGCGGGTCCTTCACCTCGTGCTCCAACGCGGAGGCGACGATCTGCGCGATGCGCTTGGCGAGCTTGGGGGCGCGCGGTGCGTCAGCCACGGCATTCCTTCCTACCAACGAACGAGAACCAGTGCCTGTCTCGTGGAACGCAACCAACACTTTCAATTTCGGGGCGGCGGGCTGCTAGTCGTGTGGGCCGAGCCACCGGCGCCGGGCGGAGACCAGCTCCAGCTCCGGACGTCCGGCGACCAGCCGTTCGCACGCGTCCAGCAGGTCGCGCACGTGATCGGCGTCGGCCGCGACCGCGGCGACGCCGATCAGCGACCGGCGGTGCTTGTCGAGGTGACCGGCCTCGGCCACGGTCACCTCGAAACGGCGGCGCAGCTCGGCCAGTACCGGCCGCACCGCCGATCGCTTCTCCTTCAGCGAGCGGATGTCGCCCAGGACGACATCCAGCTCGAGCGCACCGACGTACAACTCAGTCGCGCGGCTTCTCGCGCAGCTCGTAGGTCTCGACGATGTCGTCGACCTTGATGTCGCTGTACGAGCCGAGCGTCAGACCGCACTCGAAGCCCTCGCGGACCTCGACCGCGTCGTCCTTGAACCGCCGCAGCGAGCTGACCGGCAGGTTCTCCTGGACCACCACGCCGTCACGCATGAGGCGTGCCTTGGCGTTGCGGCGGATCTCGCCCGACAGCACCATGCAGCCCGCGATCGTGCCGACCTTCGAGGACTTGAACACCTCGCGCACCTCGGCGCGCCCGAGCTCGACCTCTTCGTAGATCGGCTTGAGCATGCCCTTGAGGGCCTGCTCGATCTCGTCGATCGCCTGGTAGATGACCGAGTAGTAGCGGATGTCGATGCCCTCGCGGGCCGCCTGCTCGGAGACCTTGCCCTCGGCGCGGACGTTGAACCCGAGGATGATCGCGTCGGACGCGATCGCCAGGTCCACGTTGGCCTTGGTGATGCCACCGACGCCGCGGTCGATGACCCGCAGCTCGACCTCGTCACCCACCTCGATCTTCGTGAGCGCGTCCTCGAGGGCCTCAACGGTACCCGAGTTGTCACCCTTGATGATCAGGTTGAGCTGGCTCGTCTCCTTGAGCGCGGAGTCCAGGTCCTCGAGGCTGATCCGCTTGCGCCGCTGGGCGTTCGCCGCGTTGCGCAGCCGGGCCGCGCGCCGCTCGGCGATCTGCCTCGCGGTGCGGTCCTCCTCGACCACCAGGAACGTGTCACCGGCGCCCGGCACCGACGTGAAGCCGATGACCTGCACCGGCCGCGACGGCAGCGCCTCATCGACGTCCTGGTTGAACTCGTCGACCATCCGGCGCACGCGGCCGTACGCGTCACCGGCGACGATCGAGTCGCCGACGTGCAGCGTGCCGCGCTGCACCAGCACCGTGGCGACCGGGCCGCGACCGCGGTCCAGGTGCGCCTCGATGGCCACGCCCTGCGCCTCCATCTCCGGGTTGGCCCGCAGGTCGAGCGCCGCGTCCGCGGTCAGCACGACGGCCTCGAGCAGCCCGTCGATGTTGATGTTCTGGCGCGCGGAGATGTCGACGAACATCGTGTCGCCGCCGTACTCCTCGGCCACGAGCCCGTACTCGGTGAGCTGCTGGCGCACCTTCGCCGGGTTCGCGCCCTCCTTGTCGATCTTGTTGACCGCCACCACGATCGGCAGGTCGGCCGCCTGCGCGTGGTTGATGGCCTCCACCGTCTGCGGCATGACGCCGTCGTCGGCGGCGACCACGATCACCGCGATGTCCGTGGAGTTCGCACCGCGGGCACGCATGGCGGTGAACGCCTCGTGACCCGG
>NZ_DATBKY010000304.1:0-2864 GCF_036555685.1 Actinophytocola sp.
CGCACCCGCGCCCGGCGCCGCGGTCATTCCGGTATCGGGGTCTCAGCAGGGACCGAGGTCGAACCACGAGCTGCTCGAACCCGGGGCCTCGCCGATCGAGAAGAAGGTCGCGAGGATCCAGGCGTGGCCGGAGTAGCCCACCTGGTCACCGAAGAAGTAGAGCTGGGACGCGCTCCACGCGGGCACGCCGGCGCACGTGTCCGGCGGGGGCTCCTCGCCCGGGTCCTCCGGGTCCGGGTCGGTGCCCTCGCCCGCGAAGAGCAGGTTGTTCGGCGAGCCGGCGCCGGCGTTCGTCACGTTGCCCTTGGACGCGAAGTCCTTGAGCGCGGTCTGCACCTCGGCCGGCGTGGCCGACGGGTGGCTGCCCAGGTACAGCGCCGCGCCGCCGGTCACGTGCGGGGTCGCCATCGACGTGCCGCTGATCGTGTTCGTCGCGGTGTCGTCGGTGTTCCACGCCGACGTGATGTCCTGCCCCGGCGCGAAGATGTCGGTGCAGGTGCCGAAGTTCGAGAACGTCGCCCGTGCGTCGTTGGACGCGGTCGCGTTCACGGTGATCGCCTCCGGCGTACGCGCGGGCGTGAAGTTGCACGCGTCGGCGCTGGAGTTGCCGGACGCGATCGCGTACGTGACGCCGGACGCGACCGAGTTGCGCACCGCGTCCTCGAGAGACTGGTTCGCGCCCTGCGCGCCGAGGCTCATGTTGGCGACGGCCGGCTTGGCGGCGTTCGCGGTCACCCAGTCGATGCCCGCGGCGACGCCGGCGAGCGTGCCGGAGCCCTGGCAGTTCAGCACCTTCACCGCGACGAGGTGCACGTCCTTGGCGACGCCGTGCGCGGTGCCGCCGACGGTGCCGGCCACGTGCGTGCCGTGCCCGTTGCAG
This sequence comes from Actinophytocola sp., assembly GCF_036555685.1. Taxonomy (GTDB): domain Bacteria; phylum Actinomycetota; class Actinomycetes; order Mycobacteriales; family Pseudonocardiaceae; genus Actinophytocola. The sequence continues at coordinate 881 of NZ_DATBKY010000304.1, forward strand.
TCGGTGTTGTTCGAGTCGGCGGTGTTGGTGCCCCAGCTGGCCCGGCCCCCGAAGTCGGTGTGGGTGGTCCGGATGCCGGTGTCGATGATGTAGGCCGTCACCCCGGAGCCCGAGTTCGGGTAGGTGTAGCTCGAGTCGAGCGGCAGGTCCCGCTGGTCGATGCGGTCGAGTCCCCACGACGGCGGGTTGGGCTGCGTGTCGAACGCCGTGAGCACGCGGTTCTGCTCGACGTAGGCGACGGCCGGGTCGGCCGCGGCGCGCTTGGCCGCCGACTCGGTCATCGTCGCGGCGTAGCCGTGCAGCGCGGCGGAGAAGGTGTGCTGGACGCGGGCGCCGTACTTGCTCGCGCTGGCCGCGGCCGTGCCGTCCTTGAGCACGACGAGGTAGCTGTTCTGGATGGTGCCGGGCGCGCCGGCACCGAGGATCTGGCCGGTCGCGGCCTGCGCCGGTGCGGCGAAGCCGACCGTCGCCACCGCGGCGGCGACGAGTGCGGGGAGGGCGAGCCGTCTCGCCCGCCTGGTCGGGACACGTGTCATACCGAACTCCTTGCCTGCAGGGCGCGAGGGGGAGGCCCTCGCGATTCAGGGGCTCGAATTCCGAGGTTCGACCGGTTGGTCATATGCCAACGAATCAGACGTATCGGCAGCGGGCAACGAAGTGGGAACGAGAACGGCCATCCGGCCCCAGCGGCGCCGCCACCTGGGCGAACAGTCCGGCGCCCGCGCGCGGGGCACCCGTCCGCGAGGCGCGGGCCGTGACCTGAACCGCACCGCCGTCACACGACCGCGCGTGGCGCAACTATGCTGCTCGAAATCGCTCGGTGTGCCCCGAAGCGGCACGGACGATGGGTGGGCGGAAAGATCGCTGGACAGTACGTGAGCGCCACCGGACAGAAGCAGCAGATGTTCGGGCGGCCGGACCCGTTCTGCCTGTTCGCCGTGCTGCCGATGCTGATCATCGCGGGCCTCGTCTTCTGGGGCGGCATCGTCATACTCGGCGTGGTCCTGATCCTGCTGACCGCCCTGATCGTGGCGGTCGACTCCTGGATCAACCGGCCGAGCGGCACGCCCGCGCCCCGCTACCGCGAGGGCTACCGGGCCGCCAGGTGACACCGGCCGGGCGCCGAGCGTGGTTCGTGTGGTGTGCGATCACGGCGTGGCGCAGACGGCGCAGGAGCGGGCGGTCCAGCTCGCCGGCCGGCGCGACCATGATCGCCGCACCGCCCAGCCGGCGGGGCCAGACGTAACTTGTTCATCCGACGTGTTCGCCTTTCGCTGAGGATTTCCGACACGCCGAATCGTCGGATCTCCACCGCCGGCCGGGCATCGGTAGTCGGCACTATGTCTAGGTCACGACTGCCTATACCAGCCCGGACTGCTCAATTGTTGCCGGCCAGGAAAACGGCAACGGCTATTGAACACGCCGTTGTCGATACTCCGTTTCGCCTCATGCGATGAGGCGGACGGACGCAAGTGACTGAGCCGAGAATCCGCTCAACCGCAACGGATTGTGCGGACGCATAACAAGCGATGAAACCAAGGGTGATGCGGCGACTACGCTGAGCGCTCGCCTATTTTCCGTCTTCTCAGCACGCGAAAACTGTCGTACGCTCCACTTCGCCGTCGAATTGGGCGTAGACGGCAAAACCGTACTAACCCCTGGGGGGCTAATTTGTGCTGCGCGAACGTCGCCGGAGAGCGGCATTTTGCCGAGCAGGTGCGAACAATTACGGCTGTTCACACCTGCGTACTCCGCCGATTGCGCGGCTCGTACTACGCCGACCGGCCAGCCACCCGCCGGCGCCATCGAGCTCGTCCAGACATCCGGGAGATTGCCCACCCGGATCGTCCCGTCGCACGGAGGGAGGTGTGCGGACATGGTCGCCGACAAGCCGTGAACTGATCCGTCGTCCAAGACGTCTCGCTGACGCACAGGCGCTGCCGCCTGCTCAGGAGACGGCGAGGCGTGCGGGGACGCGACACCC
>NZ_DATBKY010000305.1:0-18102 GCF_036555685.1 Actinophytocola sp.
GGGGGCCGGCACGGGGCGCGTCACGACATGGGGATCGTGGCCATTGCCTGCTTGAGCTCGTCGTCCGTCAGCTCACGGTCCACCATCTCACCGGAGAGGTAGTTCGCGTACGCCGGCAGGTCCAGGTGCGCGTGCCCGCACAGCGCCGTCAGGATCACCTTCTCCTCGCCGGTCTCCTTGCAGCGCAACGCCTCCCGCACGCATTCGGCCAGCGCGTGCGTCGGCTCCGGCGCCGGGACGATGCCCTCCGCCCGCGCGAACCGGACGCCCGCCGCGAAGCACTCGTTCTGGCCGATCGCCACGGCGTCCACCAGGCCGAGCGACACGATGTGCGACAGCAGCGGCGACATCCCGTGGTACCGCAGCCCGCCCGCGTGAATCGGGTCCGGGATGAAGTCGTGGCCCAGCGTGTGCATCTTCAGCAGCGGCGTGAGCCCGGCGGTGTCGCCGAAGTCGTACGCGTACGTGCCGCGCGTCAGCGACGGGCACGCCGCCGGCTCGACCGCGCGAATGGCCGGCGCCATGCGACCCGCCATCTTCTCCCGCAGGAACGGGAACGCGAGCCCGCCGAAGTTCGACCCGCCCCCCGTGCAGCCGACGATGACATCCGGCGTGTCGCCCGCCAGCTCGAACTGGCGCAGGGCCTCCTCGCCGATGATCGTCTGGTGCATCAGCACGTGGTTGAGCACGCTGCCCAGCGCATAGCGGGTGGCCGGATCAGCCGCGGCCATCTCGACCGCCTCGCTGATCGCGATGCCCAGCGAGCCCGTCGAGTCCGGGTGCTCCTTGAGCACGGCCCGCCCGGAGTTCGTCAGGTCCGACGGGCTCGGGTGGACGGTCGCGCCGAACGTCTCCATCATGATCTTGCGGTACGGCTTCTGGTCGTACGACGCGCGCACCTGCCAGACCTCGCACTCGAGGCCGTACTGCGCGCACGCGAACGCCAGCGCGCTCCCCCACTGCCCCGCGCCCGTCTCGGTGGTCAGCTTCGTGACGCCCTCGGCGGCGTTGTAGAACGCCTGCGGCACAGCGGTGTTCGGCTTGTGCGACCCGACCGGGCTGACACCCTCGTACTTGTAGTAGATCCGCGCGGGCGTACCGAGCGCCTTCTCCAGCCGGTGCGCGCGGAACAGCGGCGAGGGCCGCCACAGCCGGTAGACCTCCTGGACCTCCTCCGGGATCGGGATGTACCGATCCGCGCTGACCTCCTGCAGGATCAGCGCCATCGGGAACAGCGGGGCGAGGTCGTCGGGACCGACCGGCTCGCCCGTGCCCGGGTGCAGTGGTGGCGGGGGCGGCTCCGGCAGATCGGCCACGACGTTGTACCACTGTGTGGGCATGTCGGCTTCATCGAGGACGAACTTGGTACGAGCGGCCATCATGGCTCCTTGAACCGGCAACTAGATCGCGTCCACGTTAGGACCGCCCCGCTCGGGAAGAAAGGCCGGGGGCGGGTCGTTAACCCGACGTGGTGAATGTAGAGGTCACACCCTTGCCAGGGATCGGCACGCGCACGGACTTCGTGTCGCGCGCGGGCCGCCGGATCGGCGTCATCACCTACCGGGACGGCCGGCTCGAGCTGATCGTCTCCCGGGAGGACGATCCGGACGCGTGTACCGCGTCGATCCCGCTGTCGGTCGACGAGGCGGGCGCGCTCGCCGGCCTGCTCGGCGCGCCGCAGCTGGTCTCGGACCTGCGCAAGGAGAACGACGCCCTTACCGGCGTGCACACCAAGCAACTGTCCGTCCTGCACGCCTCCCCCTACGACGGGCGCACGCTCGGCGACACCCAGCTGCGCACGCGAACCGCGGTCTCCGTGGTGGCGGTCGTGCGCGCGGGCGCCGTGCACCCGTCGCCGCGGCCGGACTTCGTGCTCGGCGGTGGCGACGCGCTGATCACCGTCGGCACCACCGAAGGTTTGGCCAAGGCGGCCGCCGTCCTCGACAAGGGGTAACGGCCCGTGCACGAATCCGCGATCGCGCTGATCGAGCTGGGCGCGATCTTCTTCGGGCTCGGCATCCTCGGCCGGCTCGCGTGGAAGATCGGCATCTCCCCCATCCCGTTTTACCTGCTCGGCGGCCTCTTCTTCGGCAGCGGCGGGCTGGTCCCGCTCTCCGGCGTCACCGAGTTCACCGACCTAGCGAGCGAGATCGGCGTCGTCCTGCTGCTGCTCCTGCTGGGGCTGGAGTACTCGGCCGCCGAGCTCGTCACCGGCCTGCGCCGGTCGTGGCTCGCCGGGCTCGTCGACATCGTGCTGAATGCGACACCGGGTGCGGTGGTGGCGCTGGTGCTCGGCTGGGGCCCGGTCGGCGCGCTGGCGATGGCCGGCGTCACCTACATCTCGTCGTCGGGGATCGTCGCGAAGGTGCTCGGTGAGCTGGGCCGGCTGGGTAACCGGGAGACGCCGGTGGTGCTGTCGATCCTCGTGCTCGAGGACCTCGCGATGGCCGCCTACCTGCCGATCCTCACCGCGGTGCTGGCCGGCGCGACGCTGCTGGGCGGGCTGACCGCGATCGGTGTCTCGCTCGTCGTCGTGACGCTCGTGCTGCTGCTCGCGTTGCGGTACGGGCGGTACGTGTCCAAGATCGTGGACAGCAAGATCCCCGAGGTGTTCCTGTTGCGCGTGCTGGGTGCCGCGCTGCTCGTCGCGGGCTTCGCGCAGGAGCTGCAGGTGTCGGCGGCGGTCGGCGCGTTCCTGCTCGGCATCGCGATCTCCGGGTCGACCGCGCAGAACGCCGCCCGGATGCTGGAGCCGCTGCGGGACCTGTTCGCGGCGATGTTCTTCGTGGTGTTCGGGTTGAACACGGTGCCGTCGACGATCCCGCCCGTGCTGGGCGCGGCCGTGCTGCTGGCGCTGGTCACGACGGTCACCAAGGTCGGGACCGGCTGGTGGGCGGCGAAGCGGCAGGGCATCGGTTCGATGGGCCGGGCCCGGGCCGGCGCCGCGCTCGTGGCGCGGGGCGAGTTCTCGATCGTCATCGCGGGGCTCGCGGTGTCCGCGGGTGTGGTCGACCACCGGCTGGCCGCGCTGACCACCGCGTACGTCCTGGTGATGGGGATCCTCGGCCCGGTGGCCGCGCGGGTCGTCGAGCCGGTGGCGCGGCTGACGGTGCCGCGGCTACGGGCGACGCGCGCCCAGATCCGCCATCAGGAGACCTGAGCGCGGCTTGGGCGTGAAGTAGGTGCTCTTGCGGGGCATCCGCTCCCCCGCGGCGTGCACGGCGAGGACCTCGGCGAGCGGGACGGGGGCGAGCAGCAGCACGGCGTCCGCTGTGGACGGTGGGGACCGGTCACCGGCGAGCGGGCGGACGTGCGCGCCCTCGGGGTCGATACCGAGCGCGTCGCGGATCAGCACGTCCTCCACGACGGCGTGCTCCATCCCGTCGGGCAGCCGCACCGTAAGCGTCCCCTGTGGACATCGGACGACGGTCGTGCCGGGCTGCGCCGGCGGGTCGGCGCCGTCCGTCCGGGTGACGTCGAGGCCGTGGTCGCGCCACGCCTTCTCGAGGTCGGCGACGGTCAGGCCGGTGCCGGTGAGCACGCGGTGGAACGGGCCGATTCGCAGCGCCGGACCGGCGGTCACGAGCGCGAGCATCCCGGTCAGGCCGGCGGCGGCCGCGGCGGCGACACGGTGGTTGCCGTCCGCGACCATCAGCGGATTCTCGGCGGCCGCGGCCAGCACCCGCTCGCGTTCCGCGCCGGGGCCGAGCAGCCACAGCCGGTGCCGCCTGCCCTTGGAGTCCACTGTGGATACCGCGGGCGGGGTGTCCGCGGTCGCGTCCCGGATCGTGCCGGTGAGCTCGTCGCGGTCGCCGACCGAGACCAGCATCGCCGCGCTCGTCGCGCAGCCGAGCCCGGTCAGCGCCTCGGCCCGCTCGGCGACGACCTCCGGGTAGACCTCCTCGCTGTGCCGCACGCGGCCGATCCCCTCGGCGTCCACGGCGGCCGGGTCGACCATGCACAGCAGCCCGCACGCCGTCCCGTCCGGACCGTCCACTTCGTACGGTGCGACGACGTCGGTGACCTCGCGGTAGTCGGTGCGCAGCAGCACGGCGAGAGTGGCGCGGGCGTCCGGCAGCGCGTCGAGCAGGTGCAGCCCGCGGGCACGCGCGGCCGGCGTGCGGTGCGGGTGCTGGACGGCGAGCAGGGTGCGCGCGCCGGTCCGGCGCAGCGCGGCGACGATGCGGTCGGGTTCGGCGAACTCGTCGACGTCCGGGCCGGGCACCTCGCTGCGCACGACCCAGGCTCGGTCGATCGGCCGGACCCAGGTCATCAGAGGCCGACGGCGGCGTAGAGCGACCCGATCTCCTGCCGGTTCAGCGCGCGCAGCGAGCCGGGGCGCTGGTTGCCGAGCCGGACGTCGCCGATCCGGGTGCGGACGAGCTTGCGGACGGGGTGGCCGATTTCGGCGAGCAGCCGGCGCACGATGTGGTTGCGGCCCTCGTGCAGCACGACCTCGACGAGCGCCTTGCCGGCCGTGGAGTCCACGACCTTGAAGGAGTCGACCCGCACGGGCCCGTCCTCGAGCTCGATGCCCTCGCGCAGCCTGCGGCCGACGTCGCGCGCGACGGGGGCCTTGACCTCGGCGAGGTAGGTCTTGAGCACGACGTAGGACGGGTGCATGAGGCGGTGGGCGAGCTCGCCGTCGTTGGTGAGCAGCAGCAGGCCTTCGGTCTCGGCGTCGAGGCGGCCGACGTGGAAGAGGCGCTCCTTGCGGTCGCGGACGTAGTCGCCGACGCTCGGGCGGCCGCGGTCGTCGGACATCGTGGTGTGCACGCCGCGCGGCTTGTTGAGCGCGAGGTAGACGAGGTCGTCGCGCACGACGACGCGGACGCCGTCCACGTGGATCACGGCGGTGTCCGGGTCGACACGGCGACCGAACTCGCTGACCACCTCGCCGTTCACGCTGACCCGGCCCTGCGCGATGAGCTCCTCCGCGGCGCGGCGGCTCGCGACCCCGGCCTGGGCGAGCACCTTCTGCAGGCGGATTCCGTCGTCAGACATCATCGATGGCATCCACTTCGGGCAGCAGCGGCGCGATCGGCGGCAGGTCCTCGAGGGAGGAGAGGCCGAGGCGCTCGAGGAATAGTTCCGTGGTGCGGTAGAGGAAGCCGCCGGTCTCGACATCGGTACCGGTCTCCTCGACGAGGCCGCGCGCGAGGAGCGTGCGGATCACGCCGTCGCAGTTGACCCCGCGGACGGCGGCCACGCGCGCGCGGGTCACGGGCTGGCGGTAGGCGATGACGGCGAGCGTCTCGAGGGCGGCACGGGTGAGCTTGGCGCGCTGCCCGTCGAGGAGCATCTTCTCGACGTAGGGCGCGTACTTGTCTCGGGTGTAGAACCGCCAGCCTCCGCCGGCGCGGCGCAGGTCGAACCCGCGCTCGTGCTCGGCGAGAGTCGTGGCCATGCGCCCGAGCGTCTCGGTCACGCGCACGAGCTCGGCGCCGACCGCGTTGGCGAGCACGTCCTCCTCCACGGGCGAGTCCACGACCAGGAGAAGGGCCTCGAGCGCCTTCTCGAGCTCCTCGTCGCCGAGCCGGGGAAGCTCGTCAGACTCGACCTCCTCGCCCTCGGGCTCGGTGGGCGGGTCCGCGTCGTGGAGCTCTCCGGGGCCCGCCGACTCCGGCTCGCCCGCCTGCTCGGGAGGCTCCACTGGTGCGTCGCCGACCGCCGGCGGCAGGGCCTCGGTCGGTGGATCGGCGTCGTGCAGCGCCCCGGATTCGGCCGCCGGCTCGGCGACCGGCTCACTCGCCGTCGGCTCGGCACCGGGATCCGGTTGTTCGGCCTCTTCCGGTTCCACATCCGAAGGCGGCTCGGCCTCACCGGGCTCCACCGCCGTGGGCGGGTCGGCGTCGTGCAGTGCCTCCGGGCCGGCCGACTCCGGTTCGCCTTCGGGCTCGCGGGGCGGCGCGTCCGTCGCCGGTAGGTCGTCGACCACCTCGGTCGGTGGGTCCGCGTCCGCGGCCGGCCCCGTGACCGGCCGCGGCTCCTGCGGTGAGCTCACCCGTACTCCTCCTCCTCGTCGCCGACGACGTCATCGGCGGCGGCCGTCGCGTCCTCGGCGCTGCCGCCGGTCCACTGCACGTGGAGCTCGGCCAGCGCCTCCTCCTGCTCGAACGCGACCACGTCCTCCTTGTACAGGTCCAGCAGCGCCAGAAAGCGCGCCACGACCTCCACGCTGTGCTCGCAGTCGGCCACCAGCTCGCCGAACGAGGCGCGACCCGTCGTCGCGAGCCGAACCCGCAAGACCTTCGCGTGCTCCCGCACCGACACCTTGCCCATGTGCAGGTGCTCGATCGAGACCGTCGGCGGCGGCTTCGGCCGGAAGACCGCCGCCGCGAGCTCGGCGAACCGGTCCGGGCTCACGCCCAGCATGACCTCCGGGAGCAGCGACGAGAACCGGTCCTCCAACGCCACCGACCGCGGGTAGCGCCGCAGCGCACCCTGCTCCAGCTCCGCGAAGAGCGCGGCCACCTGCTTGTACGCCCGGTACTGCAGCAACCGCGCGAACAGCAGGTCGCGCGCCTCCAGCAGCGCCAGGTCCTCCTCGTCCTCGACGTCGCCCGTGGGCAGCAGGCGCGCGGCCTTCAGGTCGAGCAGCGTCGCCGCGACCACCAGGAACTCCGTGGTCTCGTCCAGGTTCCAGTCGTCGCCCGCCTGGTGCAGGTGGGCGATGAAGTCGTCCGTGACCTGGTGCAACGCGACCTCGGTGACGTCCAGCTCGTGCTGGGAGATCAGCTGCAGCAGCAGGTCGAACGGACCCTCGAAGTTCGACAACCGCACGGTGAACCGCGTGGGCGCCGACTCTTCCGGAGCGTCGGAGGCCGATGAGATCAACAAGCACTACTTCCCGGTGTCATGACGCAATCGTCGCACCAGCACCGAGTCCTCGCCGCGCTCCTCCAGGTCGGCGAGCACCATCGCGATGGCCTCGCGCACCACCCGGCCGCGGTCGACAGCGAGTCCGTGCGTCGCGCGCAGCGCCAGCCGCGCGTGCTCGAGCGCGAGCAGCTCCTCGTCGGAGACGTAGACCGTGATCTTCGCGGTGTGCTTCTGCCGCGGGGTGCCCCGCCGCGGCGTGGTGACGGCGTGGTGGCCCGCCGAGTGCCCGTTGTTCGTGGTCGTAGGCCGGCCGTGATCGAACCACTCCTCGGTCGGCCCCGTGGATCTGAACAGTTCCGCCGCCCCCGGCAACGAGGCTCGGCGGTTCACCGTGCGTGCGCCACTTCGCGGGCGATCACTTCTCGAGCCAGCTGGCGGTAGGCCTTCGCGCCGGCGGAGCGCGGCGCCCAGACGGTGATCGGCGCGCCGGCGACCGTGGTCTCCGGGAATCGGACCGTCCGGTTTATCACGGTGTCGAACACGACGTCCTGGAAGCGCTCGACGACACGCTGGATGACCTCGCGCGAGTGCAGCGTGCGCGGGTCGAACATGGTCGCGAGGATGCCGGTGATCTCGAGCTTCGGGTTGAGCCGCTCACGCACCTTCTCGATGGTGTCGATGAGCAGCGCCACCCCGCGCAGGCTGAAGAACTCGCACTCCAGCGGGATCAGCACGCCGTCGGCGGCCGCGAGCGCGTTGACCGTGAGCAGGCCGAGCGAGGGCTGGCAGTCGATGAGGATGTAGTCGTAGTGGTCGACGACCGGGCGCAACGCGCGGACCAGCGTGTGCTCGCGGCCCACCTCGGCGACCAGCTGGACCTCGGCCGCGGACAGGTCGATGTTGCTCGGCAGCAGGTCCATGTTGTCGACGCCGGTGCGGATCACGGCGTCGCCGACGCTCGCCGACCGCTCGATGATGACGTTGTAGATCGTGCGTTCGAGCTGGTGGGCGGGGATGCCGAGGCCGACCGAGAGCGCACCCTGCGGGTCGAAGTCGACGATGAGCACGCGCCGGCCGAACTCGGTCAGCGCCGCGCCGAGGTTGATCGTGGACGTGGTCTTGCCGACGCCGCCCTTCTGGTTGCAGAGTGCGAGCACCTTCGCCGGACCGTGCCCGTTGAGCAGGGGCGGTTCCGGGATGTGCCGCTTCGGGCGGCCGGTGGGTCCGAGTGCGCCGTTGGGGCTTTCGTCGAGCGCCTCGTCCTCGTCGGAGGCCGCCCGGGGGGCGATGCTGAGCTCCGAGGGATGAAATGTCGACATATGGACCTAGCTCCTTGTCGTCCGCTGTGCGCCGAAGCTTAGAGATCGCCTGGTGCGGGCGGCAAAGAGGCTCGCCGTTGCGCCTCGCCGGAATTAAAAGTGTTGGCCGAGTCGCACGTCGATCCCCCAGGCGGACCGCTAACCGCGGGCTCGCGGGTGGGCCGTCGCGTAGATCTCGCGCAGGGTGTTGACCGTGACCAGGGTGTAGATCTGCGTGGTGGTGACCGACGCGTGACCCAGCAGCTCCTGCACCACGCGGACGTCCGCGCCGCCCTCCAGCAGGTGGGTGGCGAACGAGTGGCGCAGCGTGTGCGGCGACACCGACGCCGCGATGCCGGCCCGTTCCGCGGTCATCTTCAGCACCTGCCACGCGCTCTGCCGGGACAGCCGGCCGCCGCGCATGTTGAGGAACACCGCCGGCGTGCCGCGGCCGTGGGTGGCCAGCCCGGGCCGGGCCCGCACCAGGTAGGCGTCCAGCGCGTCCAGGGCGGGGCGGCCGATCGGCACCAGCCGCTGCTTGCCGCCCTTTCCGTCGAGCAGCACGGTCCGCTCGTGGGCGTCGACGTCGTCGAGGTCCAGGCCGACCGCCTCGGAGATGCGCGCCCCGGTCGAGTACAGGACCTCCAGCAGCGCGCGGTCCCGCAGCGCCCCCGCGGTCTCGACGCCCGGGGTGTCGAGCAGCCGCACGACGTCGTCGACGGGGAGCGCCTTGGGCAGCCGGCGCGGCGCGGCCGGCGGCCGGACCTCGCGGGCCGGGTCGAGGTCGACCAGGCCCTCGCGGACGGCGAACTTGTGCAGGCCGCGCACGGCGACGAGCGCGCGGGCCGCGGACGACGCCGCCAGCGGGGGATGCGCGACGTCGCCCTCGCGGAGCACGGCCAGGAAGGCGGAGACGTCGGCCTCGGTCACCGCCGAGAGATCACGTGCGCCCGCGGCGGTGAGGTGGGCGGCGTAGCGGCGCAGGTCGCGGGTGTAGCCGTCGAGCGTGTTGCGGGCCGTGCCACGTTCGACGGCGAGATGATCGAGGTAGCCGTCGACCGCGGCGGCGAGGGCCGGTGCGACCGGACGCTCGATCATGGCACCTCCCTGGGCGGCCCAGCCTATTCCGGGCACGCTGCGGTTGTGCGTCATTCGGCTTGGCGTGGCGCCGCTGACGTATCGTGGGGCGGGTGAGCGAACCGGCCGGATCGGACGAGCTTCGCATCGGCACACGCGAGCGTGAGGAGGCCGTCAAGGTCCTCGGCGACCACCTCTCGGAAGGCCGGTTGGAGCTCGGCGAGTACGAGGAGCGCGTCGGCAGGGCCGTCGAGGCCCGGACGCGCGGTGAGCTGCGGCCGCTGTTCAGCGACCTGCCCGCGCCGTACCCGGCGTTCATGCTGCCGCCCGCCCGTCCGGTCGAGGCGGTCGCGGTGCCGGTGTACCCGCAGCGCGCGGTCGTGGAGTACGAGGAGTCCGACCGCTACCGGGTGGTGGCGGGCGTGCTGCAGATCGTCTTCCCGTTCGGCGTGGGCCGGTTCTACACCGGGCACACGGGGATCGCGCTCGCGCAGCTGTTCACGATGTTCATCGGCGTCGGCGTGATCTGGTCGATCATCGACGGCATCATCATGCTCGCCGGCGGCGGCACCGACGTGTACGGCCGGCCACTGCGGATCTAGAGGAACGCACGCAGGAGCGCGGCCGTGCCCTCGAGGTGCTCGGCCATCGCGCCGCGCGCGCCGGCCGGGTCGCCGGACAGGATGGCCGACACGATCGTGCGGTGCTGGACGTTCGAGTGCTCGATATTGGTGGCCAGCAACGGGATCGCGTCGAGGAGCTCGTTCACCCGGCTGCGCACGTCGGCCACCGCGGTCATCAGCGACGGCGCCGCGGTGACCTCCGCGATCGCCAGGTGCAGCCGCGAGTCGCGGCGGCGGTACTCGTCGGCCGAGCCGATACCGACGGCGTCCACGTCGGTGAGCGCGGCCATCAGGTGCCGGCGCTCCGCCGGCGTCAGCGCGCGGGCCGCGGCCGTCTCCGCGGCGCCGGTCTCCAGCACCCGGCGCATCGTCAGCACGTCCTCCATGTCCACATCGGACGGATCGGGGACGGGCGCGTCCGGCAGGGTGCCGACGACGAACGTGCCGCCGTAGCGGCCGCGCCGCGACTCGACGTAGCCCGCGTCCGCGACCGCGCGGATCGCCTCGCGCAGCGTCACCCGGCTCACGCACAACCGTGCGGCGAGCTCCCGCTCGGCCGGCAGCCGCTCCCCCGGTCCCACCACGCCGAGCCGGATCGCCTGCAGCAGCCGCTCGACGGTCTCCTCGAACGCGTTGCGCGTGCGAACCGGACGGAACACCGCGGCCGACGCGGACCGCACGGTGGTGGACATGGCCCTAGATCGGCGTCACGTAGGCGCCGGAGATGCCACCGTCCACGAGGAACGACGACGCGGTGATGAACGAGGCGTCGTCGCTCGCGAGGAACGCGACCGCGGCCGCGATCTCCGACGCCTCCGCGAACCGTCCCATGGGGACGTGCACGAGCCGCCGCTGCGCCCGCTCGGGGTCGGAGGCGAACAGCTCCTGCAGGAGCGGCGTGTTGACCGGGCCGGGGCACAGCGCGTTGACCCGGATGCCCTCGCGGGCGAACTGCACGCCCAGCTCGCGCGTCATCGACAGCACGCCGCCCTTCGAGGCGGAGTACGAGATCTGCGAGGTGGCCGCGCCCATCACGGCGACGAACGAGGCGGTGTTGATGATCGAGCCGCGGCCTTGCCGGCGCATGTGTGGCAGCACGTACTTGCAGCACAGGTACACCGAGGTCAGGTTGACCCGCTGCACCCGCTCCCACACCTCGACGCCGGTGGTGAGGATCGAGTCGTCCTCGGGCGGGGAGATGCCGGCGTTGTTGAACGCCACGTCCACGCTCCCGTGCGTGCGCGCGACCTGGTCGAACATCGCCTCGACGGCCGCCTCGTCGGTGACGTCGCAGGTGATCGCGGCACCGTCGACCTCCTTGGCCAGCGTCTCGATCGCGTCCGTGGTGAGGTCGACGGCGACCACGCGCGCCCCCTCCTCGGCGAAGCGCCGGGCGGTCGCGAGGCCGATCCCGCTCGCCGCCCCGGTCACCACGGCGACCCGGTCCTGCAGACGGTTCACGACTCCCCCTCCGTCGAGATGAACACGTTCTTGGTCTCGGTGAACGCGTCCAGCGCGTCCGGTCCGAGCTCGCGGCCGAGACCCGACTGCTTCACGCCGCCGAACGGCGTCCAGTAGCGGACCGACGAGTGCGAGTTCACCGACAGGTTGCCGGCCTCGACGCCGCGCGCCACGCGCATCGCGCGCCCGACGTCGCGGGTCCAGATCGAGCCGGACAGGCCGTACTCGGTGTCGTTGGCCATCCGCAGGGCGTCGGCCTCGTCGTCGAACGGCTGCACGGTGACGACCGGTCCGAACACCTCCTCGACGACCACGCGGTCGGCCGGGGTGCGCGGCAGGACGACGGTCGGCGGGAACCAGAAGCCGGGGCCGGCCGGCGCGCTGCCGCGGAACGCCACCTCGACGCTGTCGTCCACATAGGACGAGACGGACGCGTGGTGCGCGGCGGAGATGAGCGGACCCATCTCGGTCTTCTCGTCGGCCGGGTCCCCGACGACGACGCCGTGCACGGCCGGCTCGAGCAGCTCGAGGAACCGGTCGAACACGCTGCGCTGCACGAGGATCCGCGACCGTGCGCAGCAGTCCTGGCCGGCGTTGTCGAACACCCCGTACGGGGCGGTGGCGGCCGCCGCCTCGAGGTCGGCGTCGGCGAACACGACGTTGGCGTTCTTGCCGCCGAGCTCGAGCGTCACCCGCTTCACCTGCGCGGCGCAGCCGGCCATGATCTGCCGGCCTACCTCGGTGGATCCGGTGAACACGACCTTGCGCACCAACGGGTTCTCGACGAACCGCCGGCCCACGACCGAGCCCTTGCCGGGCACGACCTGGAACACGTCGGCGGGCAGGCCGGCCTCGCGGGCGAGCTCGCCGAGTCGCAGCGCGGTCATCGGGGTCAGCTCGGCCGGCTTGAGCACGACGGTGTTGCCGGCCGCGAGCGCGGGCGCGAAACCCCAGCCGGCGATCGGCATCGGGAAGTTCCACGGCACGATCACGCCGACGACGCCCAGCGGCTCGGCGAAGGTGAGGTTGACCCCGCCCGGCACCGGGATCTGCCTGCCGAACAGCCGTTCCGGCGCGGCGGCGTAGTAGTGCAGCACGTCGCGGACGTTGCCGGCCTCCCAGCGGGCGTTGCCGATGGTGTGGCCGGAGTTGGCGACCTCGAGCGCGGCGAGGTTCTCGATGTCGGCGTCGACGGCGTCGGCGAAGCGGCGCAGCAGCCGCGCCCGGTCGCCCGGCGCCACGTCCCGCCACGCCGGCCGCGCGCGGTGGGCCCGCTCGATCGCGGCGTCGGTGTCGGCGGCCGACGTCGGCGGCACGGTCGTGACCACCTCCTCGGTGGTCGGGTTGATCACTTCCGTCACGTCTTCGCCTCCCCCACGAGTGCCGCGAACAGCTGCCAGGCGGGCCCGTCCTCCTCCGGATGCCACTGCACGCCGATCGCGAAGCGGCCGGGCAGCTCGACGCCTTCCACGGTCCCGTCGCCCGCCCACGCGACCGGCACGAGCCCGTCGCCGAGCCGGTCGAGCGACTGGTGGTGGTGGCAGTGGACATCGACCTGCTCGCCTAGGATCCCCGCGAGCCGGCTGCCGGCGGCCACCTTCACCGGTACCCGGCCGAACGTGCCGGGCATCGGCAGGTGGTCGTGGTTGCCGACCTCGTCCGGCAGGTGCTGGTGCAGCGTGCCGCCGAGGACGACGTTCAGCATCTGCATGCCCCGGCAGACGCCGAGCAGCGGCAGGCCGAGCTCGAGCGCGAGCGCCACTAGCCGCCGCTCGCTGCCGTCCCGGTCCGGCCGCGGCGGCCCGGACTCGATCCGCCGCTCGGCGCCGTAGGCGGCGGGGTCGATGTCCGCGCCACCCGCGACGACCAGACCGTCCAACCGGGACAGCAGGTCAGCGGTCCACGCCCCGACGGGTGGGAGCAGGACCGGCGTGCCGCCCGCGGTGACCACCCCGTCGAGGTAGCCGCGGGGCAGGACGGCCGACGGGACGTCCCAGACTCCGAACCGGGTCTGCTCGAGGTAGGCGCTGATCCCGATGAGCGGGCTAGAGCCGTTCGAAGCCACGGAACTTCTCCCAGTCGGTGACCGCCGCGTCGTAGGCGGCGAGCTCCACGCGCGCGTTGTTGAGATAGTGGTCGACGACGTCGTCGCCGAAGGCGGCGCGCGCGTGCTTGCTCTCCGCGAGCAGCTCGGCCGCGGCCCGCAGCGTTGAGGGCACGTGCGGCTTGTCGGACTCGTACGCGTTGCCGACGAACTCCGGCTCCAGCGGCAGCTCGTTCTCGATCCCGTGCAGCCCGGCGGCGACCAGGGCGGCCACCGCGAGGTAGGGGTTCACGTCCCCGCCGGGCACCCGGTTCTCCACCCGCAGCGAGTCGCCGTGGCCGACGACGCGCAACGCGCACGTGCGGTTGTCCATGCCCCACGCGACGGCGGTCGGGGCGAAGCTGCCCGACGCGAACCGCTTGTAGGAGTTGATGTTCGGCGCGAAGAAGTAGGTGAGCTCGCGCAGCAGCGCCTGCTGGCCGGCGAGGAAGTGCTCCATCAGCTTCGAGAACCCGTGCGGCCCGTCCCCGGCGAGCGACGTGGCGCCGTCGGTGCCGCGCAGCGAGATGTGGATGTGGCAGGAGTTGCCCTCGCGCTCGTTGTACTTGGCCATGAACGTCAGGCTCTTGCCATGCCGCGCGGCGATCTCCTTGGCGCCGGTCTTGTAGACGCTGTGGTTGTCGCAAGTGGTCAGCGCGTCGGCGTACCGGAAGGCGATCTCGTGCTGGCCGGGGTTGCACTCCCCCTTGGCGGACTCGACGTACATGCCGGCGCCGGTCATGCCGTTGCGGATGTCGCGCAGCAGCGGCTCGAGCCGGCCGGTGCCGAGCATCGAGTAGTCCACGTTGTACTGGTTGGCCGGGGTCAGGTCGCGGTAGGCC
This sequence comes from Actinophytocola sp., assembly GCF_036555685.1. Lineage (GTDB taxonomy): Bacteria > Actinomycetota > Actinomycetes > Mycobacteriales > Pseudonocardiaceae > Actinophytocola. Next base: position 14,207 of record NZ_DATBKY010000305.1, read on the forward strand.
TTCGTCCAGGCGTCCTCGTAGGAGTCGTCGAACACGATGAACTCGAGCTCGGTGCCGACGTACGCGGCGAGGTCGCGCTCGGCGAGGCGGTCGAGCTGGCGGCGCAGCACCTGGCGCGGCGAGGCCGGCACGGGGCCGCCCTCGACCCACTCGATGTCGGCGAGCACGAGCGCGGTGTTGGCGTGCCACGGCACGAGCCGAAGTGTCGACATGTCGGGGCGGAGCACGAAGTCCCCGTACCCCCGCTCCCACGAGGACATCGAGTAGCCGTCGACCGTGTTCATGTCCACGTCGACCGCCAGCAGGTAGTTGCAGGCCTCGGTGGCGTGCGGCACGACCTCGTTGAGGAAGTACTCGGCGGCACATCGCTTGCCCTGCAGCCGGCCCTGCATGTCGGTCATGGCCACGAGCACGGTGTCGACAGCACCCTGGTCAACCAGCTCGCGGAGGCGCTGGGGGTTGAGCAAGCCGTCGCGGTGTCCCATGAGACGACCTCCAAAGGATCCCGTCTGAACCATTGACGCCGTTTTTACACGGGTGCACTCTGGCGTACCAACGAGCACCGTACGAGAACTGTAGCCCCCAGCCGACCCAAAGGACTGCTCCTGGCCCATTGGCACCAGAGGAGGCCCCGTGACATCCGACAGCCCGCAGGCCATGGCGGCCGAACCTGCACCCGCCAACCACGATGAGACGCGGCTCCACGAGCTCGGGTACGCCCAGGAGCTCGCCCGCCGCATGTCCGGATTCTCGAACTTCGCCGTCTCGTTCACGATCATCTCGATCCTGTCCGGCTGCCTCACGCTGTACGGGTTCGGCCTCAACACCGGCGGCCCGGTCGTCATCGTGTGGGGCTGGCCGATCGTCGGCCTGCTGACCCTGATGGTCGGCCTCGCCATGGCCGAGGTCTGCTCGAGCTTCCCGACCGCGGGCGGCCTGTACTACTGGGCCGCGAAGCTCGCCCGCCGCAACGCCGCCGCGTGGTCGTGGTTCACGGGCTGGTTCAACTTCCTCGGCCAGGTGGCGGTGACCGCCGGCATCGACTTCGGCGCGGCGTTCTTCCTCAACGCGTTCCTCAACCTGCAGTTCGGGTTCGACGCGACACCGGGCAACACGATCCTGCTGTTCGGCATCATCCTCGTCGTCCACGGGCTGCTGAACACGTTCGGTGTGCGGCTCGTCGCGCGGCTCAACGACATCAGCGTGTGGTGGCACGTGATCGGCGTGCTGATCATCGTGCTCGTGCTGGCGTTCGTGCCCGACCAGCACCAGTCGGCGTCGTTCGTGTTCGGCCACTTCGTCAACAACACCGGCTGGGCGTCGACGCTGTACGTCTGCCTGCTCGGCCTGCTGCTCGCCCAGTACACGCTGACCGGGTACGACGCGAGCGCGCACATGACCGAGGAGACGCACGACGCCGCCCGCAGCGGTCCCCGCGGCATCGTCATGTCGATCGTCGTGTCGCTGATCGCCGGCTGGGTGCTGCTGATCGGTCTGACGTTCGCGATCCAGAGCTACGAGAGCGCGACCGGCACGGCGACCGCGGTGCCGCCGGCACAGATCTTCATCGACGCGGTCGGCTCGACCGGCGGCAAGCTGCTGCTGCTGATCGCGATCGGCGCGCAGCTGTTCTGCGGCATGTCGTCGGTCACCGCAAACTCGCGGATGATCTACGCGTTCTCGCGCGACGGCGCGCTGCCGGCCTCGGCGTTCTGGCACCGGGTGAACAAGCGCACCCGGACCCCGACGAACGCCGTGTGGCTGGCCGCGGGCGGCGCGTTCGTGCTCGGCCTGCCCTACCTGTGGAACAACACGGCGTACGCGGCGGTGACCTCGATCGCGGTCATCGGCCTGTACATCGCCTACGTGCTGCCGACGTTCCTGCGGCTGCGCCAGGGCGACGCGTTCGAGCGCGGTCCGTGGCACCTCGGCCGGTGGAGCAAGATCGTCGGCACGATCGCCGTGGTCTGGGTCGGCATCATCACGATCCTGTTCATGCTGCCGCAGGTCAACCCGATCACGGTGACGACGTTCAACTACACACCGATCGCCGTGCTCGTGGTCCTCGGGTTCGCCGGGATCTGGTGGGCCACGTCGGCCCGCCGCTGGTTCAAGGGCCCGAAGGTGCAGGGCACGCCGGAGGAGCTGGCCGCCATCGAGCGGGACCTGGAGGTCATCTGACGGGCCAGGCCTACCAGGCCCACGCGATCGTCAGTCACCGCCCTGCCGACGGCGCGGCAGCCTCGTCGGCATGTCGCGCCACGGCGCGTCGGCCGGGCGGATCGGCAGCAGCATGGTCTTCATCGCGTGGGCGGCGAGCAGGCCACCGATCGTCGACGCGTTCACCACCTCGCCGGTGAACACCATGCGCACGGCCTCGTCGAGCGGCAACCGCTCGGCCACGAGGTCCGCCTCCTCGTCGCCCTCGACCTGCCGCTCGACGGCGGCGAGGTCGGTGGCGAGGTAGACGCGGACCACCTCGTCGGTGAACCCGGGCGAGGCCGCGACGTCGACGAGCACCGACCAGTCCCCCGCGGTGAGACCGACCTCCTCGACGAGCTCGCGGCGCGCGGTTTCCACCGGGTCCTCGCCGGGCTTGTCGAGCAGCCCGGCGGGCAGCTCCCAGGTCCGCCTGCCGATCGGGTGGCGGTACTGGTGGATCAGCGTGACGTGGTCGTCCTCGTCGAGGGCCAGGATCGCGACGGCGCCGTAGTGCTCCACGACCTCCCGCTTGGCGGTGCGGCCGCCGGGCATCGACACGTCGTCGACGCGCAGCGCGACGATGCTGCCGTCGTAGAGGTACTCGGAGGAGCGGACCTCGAAGTTGTGCCGGCCGGGCTCGGTCAAGAGCTCGCCCCCAGCGGCTCGGGCAGCTCGACCGGCAGCCGCTCGGCGGCGCGGTAGGCCAGCGCCGCCTTCACGAAGCCGGCGAACAGCGGGTGCGGGCGGGTCGGCCGGCTCTTGAGCTCGGGGTGCGCCTGGGTGCCGACGAAGAACGGGTGCGTCTCGGGGGGCAGCTCGACGAACTCGACCAGCCGCTCGTCCGGCGACAGGCCGGAGAACCGGACGCCGGCCTTGCCCAGCTTGGCGCGGTAGGCGTTGTTGACCTCGTAGCGGTGCCGGTGCCGCTCGGACACCTCGCGGGTCCCGTACGCGGCGGCCACGACCGAGCCCGCCTCGAGCCGGGCCGGGTAGGCGCCGAGCCGCATCGTGCCGCCCATGTCGCGCTCGCCGGCGACGACGTCCTGCTGGTCGGCCATCGTGCTGATGACCGGGTGTTCGGTGGTCTCGTCGAACTCCGAGGAGTTGGCGTCGGCGATGCCGGCCAGGTGGCGGGCGGTCTCGATGACCATGCACTGCAGACCGAGGCACAGACCCAGCGTGGGGATCCCGTGCTCGCGAGCGTGCCGGATCGCGCCGATCTTGCCCTCGATGCCCCGCACGCCGAACCCGCCGGGGATCAGCACACCGTCCAAACCGGACAGCTGGGCCGTGGCGCCGGCCGGCGTCTCGCAGGTGTCCGACGGGACCCAGACGACCTCGACCTTGGCGCGGTGCGCGAACCCGCCCGCGCGCAGCGCCTCGGTGACCGACAGGTAGGCGTCCGGCAGGTCGACGTACTTGCCGACCACCGCGATCCGGACCGTCTCCTTCGGACTGTGCACACGCGAGAGCAGGTCGCCCCACACGGTCCAGTCGACGTCCCGGAACGGCAGCCCGAGGCGGCGCACGACATAGGCGTCGAGGCCCTCGCTGTGCAGCACCTTGGGGATGTCGTAGATCGACGGCGCGTCCGGCGCGGCCACGACGGCGTCGATGTCGACGTCGCACATGAGCGCGATCTTGCGCTTGAGCCCGCTCGGCACCTCGCGGTCGGCCCGGCACACGACGGCGTC
>NZ_DATBKY010000306.1:0-77250 GCF_036555685.1 Actinophytocola sp.
GTCGTTGCGCACCCGGGCCTCCGCCTCGACGAGCCAGGGATGGTCCACTTGCGTCACCCACTCCACATCGGACGGTCGGGCCGGCGGGCCGGACGCCGCCCGGAGCGCGGTGATCGCCCGGGCGGCCACGTCCGGCGCCGCGTGGCTGTGCCGTGGTAGCTCCACGGCCGCGACGCCGACGTAGCCGATCTCCGTCAGCGCGGCCAGGGTCGCCGGCAGATTGAGCTCGCCCTCGCCGAACTCAAGATGCTCGTGGACCCCGGTGCGCATGTCGTCCAGCTGCACGTTCACCAGCAGATCCGCGGCGCGGCGCAAGCAGGTGGCCGCGTCGTCGGACTCCACCGCCACGCAGTGGCCGACGTCCAATGTGATGCCGAGCAGTGCCGGCGCGCCCAGCTCTTCGCGGAGCCGCAGCGCCTCGGACAGGTGCTCGACGAACATGCCCGGCTCGGGCTCCATGCCCAGCGGGACGTTCCGCGCGGCCGCCTCCTCCAGCACGGCCGCCACCCCGGCCCGCAGCCGCCGCCACGCGGTCTCGGGCGCCACCGTGGCCGGGCGGATGCCGGACCAGAACGAGACGCAGTCGGCGTTCAGGTCGGCCGCGATGCGCACCGCCCGGTTGAGGAAGTCGATGCGCCGCCCCGGCTCGTCGCAGACGAGCGTGGGGTGGTGCTTGCGGTGCGGGTCGAGCAGGTACCGCGCCCCGGTCTCGACGACGCAGCGCAGCCCGAGGCGGTCCAGCAGGCCCGCGACGTGCTCGGTCTGCTTGACCACGTCGTCGGCGAACGGGTCGAGGTGGTGGTGGTCGAGGGTGAGCGCCACGGAGGTGTATCCGAGATCGGCGATCACGTGCAACGCGTCGTCGAGGCGGTGGTTGGCGAAGCCGTTGGTGCCGTACCCGAGGTGGAAGGTCATGTCGGGCTCACCTTCCGCGACAGCGCGCGGGCCACGGGCAGGGCGGCGGCCACGGCGAGCGCGCCCAGCAGCGAGCCACGGCGGGCGGCGATGGCGGCCTGGAGCGGGACCATGCCGTGGATGCCCGCCATGGTGGCGTGCCGGACCGTCGCGGCGGACGGGTCCTGGCGCGCGGCGTACTGCGCGCGGCCGACGGTCGTGGAGTAGAGCGCGGCCGCGGTCAGCGCCCCGAGGCGGTGCCGGACCGAGTGGGCCCGCCCGCCTGCCGCCGCGGCGGCGGCGAGGGCGGTGCCGGCGAGCGCCGCCTCGGCGGTGGCCGCCGACGCACCGTGCACCTCGCCGCGGGACAGCGCGGTGACGCCGAGCGTGTGCCCGCCGACCGCGGCCGCCGCCGGGAGCGCGGCCCGCGCCCCGCCCGCGCCCATGAGCACGTCGAGCGCCCGGCAGGCGGCCATCGCCACCGGTCCGGCCGGGGTGGCCTTGAGGATCGTGTCGTACGCCCAGACCGCGGCGGCCAGTGGCAGGGCGACTCGCACGGCGTCGCGCCCGCCGGCCGCGGCGGCGAGCCCGACCCCGGCGGCGGTGAGCCCGCCGGCGACGGCCAGCGCCCGCCCCGGCGTGACCCGGCCGGACGGGATGGGTCGCTCGGGCCGCTCGGTGGCGTCGAGCTCGCGGTCGGCCCAGTCGTTGAGCGCCATGCCCGACCAGTAGAACGCCGCCGACGCGAGCGGCAGCAGTGCTCGCCTGCCGCGCAACGGCCGGCCCGCCGCGGCGGCCCCGGCGACCGTGTCGCCGAGGACGGTCAGGGCGGCCGGGGCCCGGACGAGCTGCAGGTACGCCTTCACGGCTCCTGCCTCGCCAGGGACTGCGCCCACGCGGTCAGCAGCTTGGTCTGCTCGGCGAAGCGGTGCTCGTCGCTGCCGATGGGGTCCTTGAAGAAGAACGCCAGCCCGCCGAGCGGACCCGACCGGCCGGCCGCGTGCGCGGCGGCGGTCAGCCGGGCGAGGTCCAGCACCAGCGGCGCCGCGAGCGCGGAGTCCAGGCCCGTCCACGTCAGCTGCAGGCTCATCCGCGCGCCGAGGAAGCCCTCGAACGACACGTGGTCCCACGCGGTCTTCTGCTCGCCCAGGTCGGGCACGTTGTCGATGTGCAGGGGCGCGGTCACCGAGTCGCCGAGCAGGGACGCGAGCCCGCGCGCCTTGGACTCCAGCTTGCCGCGCGCCTGCTCGGGGTCCGCGAGGTTCGCGCCGTCGCCGCCGCCCAGCAGGTTCGTGCCGGCCCACGAGCGGACGCGCAGGGCGCGCGCGGAGAACATCGGCGCGAGAACCGTCCGCAGCAGCGTCTCCCCCGTCTTGCCGTCCGCGCCCGCGTACGGCAGGCCGGCGGACACCGCCAGCTCGTGCAACGCGGGCAGGCGGATCCCGGGCGACGGGGTGAAGTCCACGAACGGGCAGCCGGCGAGCAGCGCGGCATACGCGGCCAGCGAGCTCGGCGGCAGCACGGCCCGCCCCGGCTCGGCGAGCGCGGCGCGCAGCGCCTCGAGCGAGTCGTGCTCGGGCAGGTGGGGCACCGGCGGCTCGGTCGAGGAGACGTTGACGACGACCACGCGCGCGAGCCCGTGCCGCGTGCGGAACTCGGAGATGTCCGCGGCGAGCCGGTGGGCCGCGGCCGAGAGCGGACCGGAGTGCGTCGACGGGTGGTAACCGTCCCGGATGGAAGCGTCGACGCCGCGCAGGCCGGCCGCCACCGCGGCCAGCACGCGGTGCGGGATCAGGCCGGAGTCGGCCAGCTGCTCGGCCCGTTTGTCCAGCGGGGTGCACGCGATGTCGTGGCCGCCCACGACGAGGTTGTCCCAGGACACCAGTCCCAGCTCGGTGAACGGCGGACGCTCGGTGACGCAGCCGGTGGGCTCGATGAGCCCGGCACGCAACGCCAGCAACCCGGTCACGGCGGTTGTGGCCACCGACCCCCGCGCACCGACCAGCCACAATCCGGTCGGTTCATGCGAAACCATGTGTGCGGACCCCTTTCCAGCGAATCAGGTGACACCGGTGGACCGGCGGCGTGGTGCGGGACGCCGCCGGCCCACCGGCCGTCCTCAGGCGCGAGCCACATACCCTCCCAGGCTCGGTGCTGCCGCTCGCGGTCGCACCGCGTCGATCGACTCGCGCGCAAGCTCGCTCATCGAGCGTTCACCGCCTTCGGCAGCTCGCGCGTCCCGTTGATCGAGTCGATCACCGCGTTGCCGTCGCGCTCGAGGACCGAACGGACGTCCGCGTCGGCGACCAGGGTGCGGTCGATCGCGAGCGTCACGAACGTGCCGAGGTAGCGCGCCGCCTTGCCGTCCTTGCCGTTCGCCTCGGCCTTGCGGGCCTTGGCGAGAATCGAGGACAGCTGCTTGTACGCCGAGAGCGACAGCCGGTTGGTCGCCCGGAACCGGTCGACCAGCTGACCGATGTCGCGCATCGACGTCGTCGTCATGAAGGACAGCGTCTGGCTCGTGGTGTTGCCGGCCTTGTCGGTGGCGCTTACCGCGAACCCGTGGTTGCCGAGCGGCAGCTGGTACAGCGCCACCGCGCGACCCGACGTGACCGCCTCGCCGTCGAGCGCACCGGTCACAGTGGACAATCCGGACGTGGTGTCCTCGGCGTGCCAGGACAGCACCACGTCCGTGGCGTCACCGTAGACCCGCCCGTCGGCCACGCCGGCCACCAGCAGGGTCGGCGACGTGCCGTCGATCTTGATGGTCGCGGCCTTGTCCGCCTCGACGTTCCCCGCCTTGTCCGCCGCCCGGTACAGCAGGGTGTGGTCGCCGTCGCCGGTCACGGACACGACGCCGGAGTAGCGGGTCCAGTCGCCGTCGTCGAGCCTGTACTCGATGCGGTCGACGCCCTGGCCAGCGTCGGTCGCCGACAGCTCGACCGGCACGGTGCCCGGATGCCACCCCGACGGGCCGGGGTCGGCGAACGTCGCCGTGGTGACCGGTGCCGCCTCGTCCGCGATCTCCTTGATCTGGATGTCGCGGAAGAAGACGTCGTCACCGTCGCCGTGGTTCTGGATGCCGACGAAGCCCTGGGTGAGGTCCCGCGCGGGATCGGTGCTCACGAAGTCGTTGATCAGCGCTCCGTTGAGGTAGACCTTGATGGTCTGGCCGGCCACGACGATCTCGTAGGTGTTCCACTCACCCGGCGGGTGCAGCGCGGCGTCCCGGGCCGGGATGTCCGCCGACTGGACCGAGTAGATCGAACCGGTGGTCTTCTCGTCCGCGTCCGTCGCGTCGATCTGGATCTCGTAGCCCTGGTTCACCGCCACCCACGGGTCCTCGCCGACGTCCGGGTAGCCCACGAAGACACCGGAGTTGTCATCGCCCGCGACCTTCCAGTCGACCTTCAGGCTGAAGGCGTTGAACTCCTCGTCGAAGGACAGCAGCCCGAGCCCGCCGGTCGACATGATCGTGCAGTCGTCGCGGTGGACGAACGAGCCGGGCCCGGCGTGCTGCCAGTGCCGCAGGCTCGCCTCGGTGCCGTCGAACAGGCTGCGGTAGCCGTCCTCCGGCGCCGTCGGCGTGCACTCCTGCGGACCGCCGCCACCGCCGGCCACGCCGTCGCCCTCGACGTGGATGGCGTCCACATCGAACAGACCGCCGCCGGTGCCCTGGAAGACCAGGTAGAGCGGCCCGGTGCCGCCCGGATCGGTGATCGGCGCCGGGGCGATGTCCACGTAGTTGTCCGGGCTGCCGGTGTTGGCCACCTGGACGGTCTGCACCAGCGGGCCGTCCGGCGCGTTCTTGTGCACCTCGATCGTGCCGCCCGGGCCGCCCGAGGACACCCGGTAGCCGATCGCGTCCACTCCGGTCAGGTTCACCGGGTCGAACTTCAGCCAGTCGCCCGGGTCGATGTAGCCGACCCGCTTGCCGCCCTCGGCGCCGTCGTGGTCGACGACCTGGATGCCGTTCATCTGGGTGAAGAACTCGGCCTGCTTCACCTTCGGCTGCAGTACGGCCTCGTCCTGGCCCGTGAGCGCCGGCGCGCCGGGCGCGCCACCGTCGGTGTAGCTCGCGTGGATCACGCCGAACACGTTCGCGTCCGCGCCGTGGCCCTCGTCGGCCGGTGTCTCGATCGAGCCCTCGCATCCGGTCGCCCGCGACAGCGGGTGCCCGTGGTTGTCGTGGCCGAGGATGTACTCCACGGTCACCTTCGAGCAGTCGATCGTGCCGTCCTCCGGGTCGGTCACGGTGACGTGGAACGGAACCGTGTCGCCGAAGCCGAAGAAGCCGCCGTTCACGGGCGCGTCCAGCTTGACCGCAGGCTCGGTGTTGCCCGCGGTGATCACCACGCTGGCCGCGCCGGTCAGCCCCGTCGTGTCGGTGACCGACAGCTTCGCCGAGTACTGGCCCGGCGTGGCGTAGGTGTGGTCGACCGGTCCGGCCTCCGTGGAGTCGGTGGTGCCGTCCCCGTCGAAGTCCCAGGCGTAGGTCAGCGCGTCACCGTCCGGATCCCGCGTGCCCGCCGGGTCGAAGTGGACGGTCAGCGGCGCCGGCCCGGAGGTCTTGTCCGCCTGCAGCGACACCTCGGGCGTGCGGTGGCCCTTGGTGTAGTCGATCCGGTAGAGCGCGGAGTCCTCCGCGCCGCCGAAGTACCCGCTGCCGTAGTCCAGCACGTACAGCGAGCCGTCCGGACCGAACTCGATGTTCATCGGCCTGGTCAGCGTCATCGAGTCGAAGAACGGCTCGATCGCGCCGCGCTCGCCGCCTCCACCGACCTCGATCGTGTGGATCCAGCCGCGGTCCCACTCGTAGGCGAAGTCCTTGCCGTCGTAGAACTCCGGGAACTTCGTCGGCGAGTCGAGGTTCGGGTCGAAGTGGTACACCGGGCCGCCCATCGGCGACTCGCCGCCGGTGCCGAACTCGGGCACGGACCCACCGTCGTACGGGATCCACGCCGCGATCGCCGGCGGCAGGTCGACCAGGCCGGTGTTGTGCGGGCTCTCGTTCTTCGGCGCCGCGCAGTCGAACGCCTGGCCCGACGCTCCGGTGGCGAAGTCGTAGTCGACGAACGGCTGGTTGTCCCCGATGCAGTAGGGCCACCCGTAGTTGCCCGGCCCCTTCAGCAGGTCGAACTCCACGATCCCGCCCGGACCGCGGGCGGGATCGGCCCCGCCGGCGTCCGGACCGTAGTTGCCGAGGTAGATCCACCCGGTCTGCTTGTCCACCGCGATCCGGAACGGGTTGCGGAAGCCCATCGCGTAGATCTCCGGGCGGGTCTTGTCCGTACCCGGCGGGAACAGGTTGCCCGCCGGGATGGTGTAGCTGCCGTCGTCCTGCACGGTGATCCGCAGGACCTTGCCGCGCAGGTCGTTGGTGTTGCCCGAAGTGCGCTGCGCGTCGAAGGCCGGGTTGCGGTCGGCCCGCTCGTCGATCGGGGTGTAACCGTCCGACTCGAACGGGTCGGTGTCGTCGCCGGTGGACATGACGAGGTTGCCGGCGCCGTCGAAGTCGATCTCACCGCCGACGTGGCAGCAGCGGCCGCGGTCGGTCGCGACCTCCATGATCTTCTGCTCACTCGCCAGGTCCAGCGTGCCGCCGCCGTCGCCGTCGTCGACGAACTTGAACCGGGACAGCTGGTTGTGGCCCTTGAACGGCTCGAAGTCCGCGGCCGTGCCATTGCTCGGCGCGTCCCCGGCCGGCGTGTCCAGCGGCGGCGCGTAGTAGGTGTACACCCAGTGGTTCTCGGCGAAGTGCGGGTCGATCGCGATGCCCTGCAGCCCGTCCTCGTCGTGGTTGTACACCGGGATCGTGGCGGCGAGTGACGTGCTCGCCTGCGGCGTGGTCAGCCACACGCGGCCGTCGCGCGAGGTGTGCAGCACGCGGCGGTCCGGCAGCACGGCCATCGCCATCGGCTCGCCGGTGACCTCCTCGCCCTTGGCCAGCGTGATCTGGTCGAAGTCGGAGTCGGCCGGCGGCTCGGCCGGGCCGGTGTCGGGCGTGCAGTCGGCCGCGTCCAGGCCGGCCGCGTAGCGGATGCCGCCCGCGAGGTGGTCGAGGAACGCCGGGTCGCGGTAGGACTCCGTGGTGTGGCCGCCGCCGGTGTACCAGGACCGGCCGGTGCCCTGCGGGTGGCACCACATGATCGGGTGGTCGCCCATCGCGTCCGGGCCGGCGTCGTAGCTGGTCTCGTCCAGCGACGCCAGCACCTTCACCGCGGTCCGCGGGTTGGTCCGGTAGTTGTACCACTCGTCGGTGCGCGTCCAGTCGTCCGGCAGGTTGGCCGTCGACGGGTGGTCGTGGCTCTCGACGTGCACCTTGGCTTCCTGGATCGCCGGGTGCGACTTGAACCAGGCGCCGACGAGCCGGCCGTACCAGGGCCAGTCGTACTCGGTGTCGGCCGCGGCGTGCACGCCCGCGTAGCCGCCGCCGGCCTCGATGTAGTTCTCGAACGCCGTCTGCTGCGCGGCGTCGAGGACGTCGCCCGTGGTCGACAGGAAGACCACGGCGGAGTAATGGGCGAGGTTCTCGGCGGTGAACGCGTTCGCGTCCTCGGTCGCCTCGACGGCGAAGCCGTGGTCCGCGCCGAGCGCCTGGATGGCGGCGATGCCGGCGGGGATGGAGTCGTGCCGGAAGCCGGCCGTCTTCGAGAACACGAGGACGGTCGGGTCCTCGTGCTGGGCGACCGGCTGTGCCGTCGAGTCCGCCGCGGCGACCCCCATGCCGGTCAGCAATGCCAGTGAGCCGACCGCGAGGCGCTGCCCGAAATGTGCTGCGCCGCGTAGTCCCCGCCGCACCCCAGGTGGTTTTGTCCGGTAACCGTTCGAAATGTGCCCTCGCACTGGTACTTTTCTCCTCGTCTCAGGGAAATCAGGGACCGCGAGAAGGACCTTTCTCCTTTCCGTGTTCGCGGCGCCGCCGGACGTGACGGGTCTGGCGGCGCCGCCTTTTCGTCAGCGGGTGCCGAACAGGTAATCCAGAGCCAGCTGGTCCAGCGCCTCGGCGTGCGCACCCCGCTGCGCCGCCGAAGCGACGTCGAGCTCCTCGGCCCTCAGGTCGGCGAGGCTCTCGCCGGGCGCGAGGGTGGGTTCGGACAGCTGGCCGACGCGGCTGTTCGCCAGTGCGGCAGCCACATCGGGGTCGGCCCGGAAGCGCCGGGCCTTGTCCGCGAGCACCAGGTAGTTGCGCATGCACGCCGCCGCGGAGGCCCAGACACCGGACTCGTCCTCGCTGCGCGCCGGCTTGAAGTCGAAGTGCCGCGGGCCGTCGTAACCGGCCTGTTCCAGCAAATCGACAAGTGCGAACGCGGATTTCACGTCGCCGTTACCGAACCGCAGGTCCTGGTCGTACTTCGCGCCGTTTTGACCGTTCAGGTCGAGGTGGAACAGTTTTCCGTGCCACAACGCCTGCGCATAACCGTGCACCACCGACATTCCGGCCATCTGCTCGTGCCCGACCTCCGGGTTGAGGCCGACACGGTCGGGATCCTCGAGCGTGGAGATGAACGCGATCGCGTGCCCGATGGTCGGCAGCAGGATGTCGCCACGCGGCTCGTTGGGCTTGGGCTCCAGCGCGAACCGGATGTCGTAGCCCTGCTCGCGGACGTACGCGCACAGGATGTTGACCGACTCGGCGTAGCGGTCCAGCGCGGCCCGCACGTCCTTGTTGAACGGCGACTCCGCGCCCTCCCGGCCGCCCCACATGACGTAGGTACGGGCGCCGAGCTCGGCCGCGAGGTCGAGGTTGCGCAGGATCTTCCGCAGCGCGAACCGCCGCACGTCGCGGTCGTTCGCGGTCAGCGCGCCCTCCCGGAACACCGGGTGGGTGAACAGGTTCGTGGTCGCCATCGGCACCACGAGCCCGGTGGAGTCCAGTGCCTTGCGGAAGCTCGCGATCCGGCTCGACCGCTCGGCGTCCGCGGACCCGAACGGGATCACGTCGTCGTCGTGGAAGCTCACGCCCCACGCGCCGAGCTCCGCGAGCTTCTCCACCGCGTACGCCGGGTCCATCGGCTCGCGGGTGGCCACGCCGAACGGGTCCACCCCCTGCCAGCCGACCGTCCACAGCCCGAAGCTGAACCTGTGCTCCGGACGCGGCCGGTAGTCGTTCACGGTATCCATGGTTCGCTCCCGCTCACTGTGTGCCTCCCGGCTGGATGTCGGCCCACGCCGAACCTTCCGCCGCGCTGCGCTCGACGGCCTCGAGCACCCGCTGCACCTGCAGGCCGTCCGCGAAGGACGGGGACGGGTCGACGCCGTCGCCGATCGCGCGGATCAGGTCGACGACCTCGTGGGTGAACGTGTGCTCGTAGCCGAGCAGGTGGCCGGGCGGCCACCACGCGCCGACGTACGGGTGGGTCGGCTCGGTGACGAGGATCCGCCGGAACCCGGCCGCCTCGCCCTCGGTCCCGTCGTAGAACGACAGCTCGTTCATCGACTCGAAGTCGAACGCGATCGAGCCGAGCGAGCCGTTGATCTCCACCCGCATCGCGTTCTTGCGGCCGAGCGCGAACCGCGTGGCCTCGTAGCTCGCCAGCGCCCCGTTCGCGAACCGGCCGAGGAACAGCGCCGCGTCGTCCACCGTGACGTCGTCGAGCTCGCCGGCCTCGGTCGGTCGCTTGTGGACGAACGTGTTCGTCACCGCGGACACCCCGGTGAGCAGGTCGCCCACGAGGTACTGGGTGGCGTCGACGATGTGCGCGCCGAGGTCGCCGAGCGCCCCGGAGCCGGCCTTGTCCTTGCGCAGCCGCCAGACCATCGGCGCCTTCTCGTCCGACAGCCAGTCCTGCAGGTACACCGCGCGGACGTGCCGCACGGTGCCGATCCTGCCGTCGGCCACCAGCCTGCGCGCGTACGCGATGGCCGGCACCCGCCGGTAGTTGAACGCCACCATCGACCGGACGCCGCGGGCGGCGGCCTCGGCCGCCGCCGCCGCCATCTCCTCGGCCTCGGCGACCGTGTTGGCGAGCGGCTTCTCGCACAGCACGTGCTTGCCCGCCGCGAGCGCCGCGATGGCGATCTCCGCGTGCGAGTCGCCCGGCGTGCAGACGTCGACCAGACCGACGTCGTCGGACGCCACGACCTCGCGCCAGTCGGTCGACACGCTCGCCCAGCCGTACCTCGCCGCCGCGGCCTTCGTCCGGGCGAGGTCACGCCCGCCGAGGACGGCGAGGTCCGGAACCATCGGCAGATCGAAGAATCTGTGTGCGTTCCGCCATGCGTGGGAGTGCACCGCTCCCATGAACGCGTGGCCGACCATGCCGATTCCGATCCGGCCCCCGCTGCCCTCAGTCATCGCTCATCCTCCGTGTCCTCCTGCGTGTCCACTGTGAACTCGCACTCCGCTCCGCCCGCTTCGCCTCAGGAGTCGAAGCCGACGTCCAGGTACGAGTCGACGTTCTGCTTGGTCACCACCGCCGAGTAGGTGGTGATGAACGCCGGGATCTCGTGCTCGGCGAAGTCGGCGACACCCTTGTTCTGGCCGAGCAGGCGGGCCAGCGAGACCGCGGTGGACGCCATCGACGGGCTGTAGAGGACGGTCGCCTTGATGACCGTGTTGTCGGCCTTGATGCGGTCCATCATGTCCCGCGAGCCGGCGCCGCCGACCATGATGAACTCGCTGCGGCCGGCCGAGTCGATCGCGGCCATCACGCCGATGCCCTGGTCGTCGTCGTGGTTCCACAGCGCGTCCAGCTTGGACGCACCCTGCAGCAGGTTCGCCGTCTGCTTCTCGCCGGACTCCGCGGTGAACTCGGCCGCGACGCGCGGGCCGACCTTGAACCCGGCCTTCGCCAGCGCGTCCTTGAAGCCTTTGCTGCGCTCCTGGGTCAGCGGCAGCGAGTCGATGCCGGCCACCTCGCCGATGATCGGGCTGGACACGCCCTTGGACTTCATCTGGTCGGCGATGTAGTTACCGGCGTTGACGCCCATGCGGTAGTTGTCGCCGCCGATCCACGTGCGGTACGCGAGCGGGGTGTCGAAGACGCGGTCCAGGTTGATCACGGGGATGTCCTTGTCCATGATCTCCTGGGCGGTGGCGGTCAGCGCCTTGCCGTCGAAGGGCAGGATGACCAGCACGTCGAGGCCGTCGTTGACCAGCGACTCGACCTGCGCGATCTGCTGGTTCACGTCGTTCGTGCCCTCGGTGGCGTTGAACGTGACGTCCTTGAACGCGTCGGCCTGGGCCTTCGCGTTCTTGGTGATCGCCGCGATCCAGCCGTGGTCGGCGGCCGGCGCCGAGAAGCCGATCGTGACCTCCTTGCCGGGCTGGGCGTTGTCGGCCCCACCGGCGGCGACCTGCTGCTCGTTGCCGGCGTTGGCCGGCTCGTTGGAGGTGCAGCCGACGACGAGCGCGCCCGCGCCGAGCGCGGAGGCGCCGAGGAGGAACCGGCGGCGGGCCAGGAACGGGCTCTGGGACATGGGTACTCCCTTGTACTGTCTGAAGTGGAGGAAAGGGCGGGGGTGTGTTGGTAGCGCTAGGTTTTTCGGGTGCGGGTGGTGGACGACTGGAGCAGCACCGCGGCGACGATGATCGCGCCCTTGGCGATGTTCTGGATGTCGGTCTCGAGGTTGTTCTGGGTGAAGATGCTGTTGACCACGGTGAAGATCAGCACGCCGATGAGCGTGCCGATCAGCGTGCCGCGGCCACCGGACAGCAAGGTGCCGCCGATGACGACCGCGGCGATCGCGTCCAGCTCGTAGAACTGCCCGTTGGTCGACGCGCCCGATGTGGTGCGGGCGACGACCATGAGCGCGGCGATCCCACAGCACAGGCCGGCTAGCGCGTACACGTACGCGGTGTGCCGCTTGACGTTGATGCCGGCCAGGCGAGCGGCCTCGGCGTTGCCGCCGACCGCGAACGTGCGCCGGCCGAACGTGGTGCGGTTGAGCACCACCCAGCCGATCACGTACACCACGGCGAGCATCCAGATCAGCACCGGGATGCCCAGCAGGTCGCCGCGGAAGAACTCGAGGAACCCCTGCACGGTCACGACCTGGGTGCGCCGCTCGGAGAGCCGCTCGGCCAGGCCGCGCGCGGACGCGTACATGGCGAGCGTCGCGATGAACGGCACCACCCGGCCGTACGCGATCAGCAGGCCGTTGATCAGCCCGGCGCCGAGCCCGACCGCGAGCCCGCAGAGCACCATGATCCACGGGCCGTAGGACTGGGTCGCGAGCGTGGTCATCCAGACGCTGGCGAGCGCCACCATCGAGCCGACGGACAGGTCGATGCCGCCGGAGATGATCACGAACGTCATGCCGACGCTGACCACGCCGATCGCCGCCGCGAGGCGCAGCATCGTGGAGATGTTGCTCTCGGACAGGAACGTCTGCGGCGCGGTGACGTAGCCGACCACGCACAGCGCGATCAGCACGCCTATCAGGATCGCCAGCCGGATGTCCATCCGCAGCCCGCTGGGCGTGCGCACCCCGCCGGTCGGACCGGTCTGGACCGGCTCCGGCACGGTTTCGTCTACAGAGGACCGCTCCTCCACGTCGCTCACGCCATCACCTCGCTGCCTTCCATGACCATGTCGAGCACGGCCGCCTCCGTGAGCTCGCTCGCCGGCGCCTCGGTGAGCAGGCGGCCCTCACGCATCACCAGCACCCGGTCGGACAGACCGAGCACCTCCGGAACCTCGCTGGACACGAGCACCACCGCCACCCCCGCGGACGCGAGCTCGTGGATCAGCCGGTACAGCTCGGCCCGCGCCCCGACGTCGACGCCGCGGGTCGGCTCGTCCAGCAACAGCACCTTGCAGTCGCGAACCAGCCAGCGGGCCACGACGGCCTTCTGCTGGTTGCCGCCGGACAGCGTGCGCACCACCCGGCGCGGGTCGGCCGGGCGCAGGTCGAGCCGCTCGAGCGTGGCCCGCGAGTCGCGCAGCTCGCGGCCGCGGTCGGAGAAGCCGGCGGTGCTGTACTCCGGCAGGCTCGCGAGCGTCACGTTGTCGGCCACCGACTGGTCCAGCAGCAGCCCCTGACTCTTGCGCTCCTCCGGCGCGAGCCCGACCCCGGCCGCCACCGCGGCCGGCACGCTGCCCGCACGCAGCCGCTTGCCGTTGACCCACACCGAGCCGGCGTCGGCCTTGCGCGCGCCGAACACCGTCTCCAGCACCTCGCTGCGCCCGGCGCCGACCAGGCCCGCGAGGCCGACGATCTCCCCGGCGTGCACCGTGAAGCTGACGTCGGCGAACTCGCTGCCGCGGGTCAGGCCCTCGACGCGCAGCACCTCGTTCGTCTCGTCCACGGTGGACACCTCCCTCTTCGGGAAGACCGTCTCCACCATCCGGCCGGACATCAGGTTCACGAGCTCGCTCGTCGACGTCGTGCGCGCGTCGAGACCGGCGGCGACCGTGCGGCCGTCCTTGAGCACGGTCACCCGGTGCCCGATGCGGCGGATCTCCTCCAGCCGGTGGGAGATGTAGACGACCGCGACGCCCTCGGTGGTGAGCTCGTGGACGATGCGGAACAGGTTGTCGACCTCGTCGGCGGCGAGCGCGGCGGTGGGCTCGTCCATGATGATCAGCCGGGCGTCGTGCACGAGCGCGCGGGCCATCGACACGAGCTGCTGGCCGGCCGCGGACAGCAGTGCGACCTCGCGGCCCGGCGGGATCTCCGGGTGGCCGAGCCGGCGCATCAGCGCGCGGGCCTCGTTGCGCATCCGGCGCCGCTGCGGGAAGCCGAACACCGCGTGCTCGTGGCCGAGGAAGATGTTCTCCGCCACCGTGATGCCGTCGACCAGGTCGAGCTCCTGGTACATCGTGGCGATGCCGAGGTTGAGCGCGGCGTTCGGCGAGCCGAACGTCGTGGGCTTGTCGCGCCAGCGGATCACGCCGCCGTCCGGCTGGTGCGCGCCGGAGAGCACCTTGATCAAGGTCGACTTCCCGGCGCCGTTCTGACCGAGCAGGCAGTGCACCTCGCCGGCGCGGACCTCGAGATCCACCCCGTCGAGCGCGCGCACCCCGGGGAAGGTCTTGACGATGCCGGACATCGTCAGCAGTACCTCGGCGTTCGGGTCGGGTTCGCCCGGCGCCGATGACTCGCTCGCGGGCTCGCTCATGCGGGCGCCTCCTCATCGTCGACGTTCGGTTGTCCGGCGGGCACGACGGTCGGGTCGTCGAGGACCCGGCGCAGCGCCGCGAGCGCGCCGCCGGCGGTGGCCGCGGTGAAGCCGAGCCCGGAGGCGACGATGCGCGCGCCGCCCGCGCCCGGGGCCAGCACGTTCGCCACGACCTCGTTGCGGATCGGCTCGACGAGCCACTCGGGCAGCGCCGCGAAGTAGCCGCCGAGCACGACGACGGCCGGGTTGAGCAGGTTGACCAGGATCGAGACGCCGTGCCCGAGCTCGGTGCCGATCTGGTGCAGCGCCTCGAGCGTGCGCCGGTCGCGCTGCTCGGCGCGGGAGCGGACGATGCGCATGCGCTGGTCGAGGTCGAGCGTGGGGTCGCGGACCGGGTCGTCGGGATCGGCGCACGCGTGCAGCAGCGCGCCGAGGCCGACCTGGGTCTCCCAGCAGCCGCGCCGGCCGCACGAGCAGTACGGGCCGAGCGGGTCCATGGCCATGTGCCCGATCTCGCCGGCGAAGCCGATCGAGCCGCGGATGAGCTTGCCGCCGGCGATCACGCCGCCGCCGATGCCGAAGTCGCCGGTGAGGTAGACGAGGTCGTCGACGGCCCCGCCCATCCTGGCGAGCTCGGCCTCCGCGCCGAGGTTGGCGTCGTTGTCGACCGCGATCCGGTCCAGCGCCAGTCCGGTGCGCGCGGCGAGTCCGTCGGCGACCGCGACGTCGCGCCAGCGCAGCCGGGGCGCGAACGTGACGATGCCGGCACCCCGGTCGACGAGGCCCGGCACGGAGACGGTGGCGCCGGCCGGCGGCCCGACGGCGCCCTTGACCTCGGCGAGCGCGGTGTCGGCGAGCTCGGCGAGCTGGTCGATCGCACGCTCGGGTCCGATGCCCGGCACGTCGCAGGCGACCCGGCGGTGGAAGAGCAGCTCGCCCGACAGGTCGGTGACGGCCGCGCCGACGTGCCCGACGTGCACGTCCAGCCCGAGGCCGCACACGCTGGTCGGCCGCAGGTCGACGAGCTGGCCGGGGCGGCCCTGGCCGCCCGCCGAGACGCCGGCGGAGTGCACGAGCCCGCGCAGCTCGAGGTCTGTGACGAGGCTCGAGACGGTGGCCTTGGACAGGCCGGAGCGGACCGCGAGCTGGGCCCGGGACAGCGCGCCGTGCTCGCGGAGGGTGCGCACCAGAAGTGCGAGGTTCCCTCGGCGCAGACCGGCTTGGTCCGCGGGGCGGCTCTGGCCCACCGTCGGCACTCCACTTCGTTGAGGCTCCGATCGAAAGTCGGTGCGCTGACTCACATAGGAGCGTCCCGTAGCGCCACTTCTCGTCGCAATACCCCGTTTGGCGCAACATCTGGATCGATCTTTTGACTCCAACCATCAAAAGTAGTGCTGATTCAACACGAAGCCGAGCACCAGGAGAGGGAGAGCGGGTCGGCGAGGGCGCGCCGGAGAGAGAGGAAGGGAGAGCAGGAGCGAGAGAGCGGACCACCGCTCAACAGACAGCTGAGGGACCGCGACAGCCGACCACCACTCGACAGCAGCCAAGACACCCGACCACCACTCGACAGCTACCTAAGGGGACCGCGACGCAACTCAGCCACAGAAACGCGCCCCAACCCGCACCATCCGCTGGAACGCAACCAACACTTCTAATCCCGGGGAGGCGGCACAGCGAAGGCGCGGTCGGTGGCGGACCAGGCCGCGCCCGTGACGCCGGCCAGCTCGCCCAGCTCCGAGAGCACGATCGGCAGGTTGCCCGTGGCAAGCGGCAGCGACCGGCGGTAGACCGAGCTGCGCACCTCGGCCAGCAGCGGGTGCCCGAGGCGGGACACGCCGCCGCCGATCACGACCATGCCCGGGTTCAGGAAGCTCACCAGCGACGCGACCACGTGGCCGAGCCGCCGCCCGCCCTCGCGCACCAGGTTCGCCGCGGCGAAGTCGCCGGCCACCGCCGCCTCGCCGACGTCCTGCGCGGTCAGCTTGCCCTGCTGCTCGAGCGCCTCCGCGAGCATCGTCGACCGGCCGCTCCGCGCGAGGGTCAGCGCGTCGCGGGCCAGGGCCGCGCCGCCGAAGTACGCCTCCAGGCAGCCGACCTCACCGCACGCGCACGCCGGGCCGTAGTCGTCGAGACGGATGTGCCCGATGTCGCCCGCGGTGCCGGCCACCCCGCGGTAGACCCGGCCGCCGAGCACGATGCCGCAGCCGATGCCGGTGCCGACCTTGACGAAGATGAGGTCGTCGAGCGAGCGGGCCACGCCGGCGTGCCGCTCGCCGAGGGCCATCACGTTCACGTCGTTGTCCACGGTCACCGGGCAGCCCCACTTGCCGGCGAGCTCGTCGCGCACGGGGTAGCGGTCCCAGCCGGGCATGATCGGCGGCGCGACCGGCATGCCGTCGCGGAAGCTGACCGGACCGGGCAGGCCGATGCCCGCGCCGATGAGCCGGCCGGGTGCCTTGTCCCGCACGCGGTGCACGAGGTCGACGACGCGGCCGAGCACCGGGACCGGGCCGAGCCGCACGTCGCAGTCCTCGCTCTCGCTCGAGAGCACCTCGCAGCGTCCGTCGGTGATCGCGACGTTGACCGACGTGGCCCCGACGTCCGCGGCCACGAACCGCAGGTCGTCGGCGAGGTGCACGAGCGTGGAGCGCCGGCCGCCGCGGCTGGCCGCCGGGCCGCCGATCTCCACCAGGCCGGTGTCCACGAGCCGGGTCAGCTCGCCGGTCAGCTTCGCCCGCGGCAGCTCGAGCCGCTCGCCGAGCGCGACGCGGGACATCGGCCCCTCGTCCCGCAGCAGGGCCAGCAACCTGGACTGTTGGCGGGAGCGGACGCCCGGCTGCTGGCCGGCATTCGATGCGGTCATGAGCGGACTCCTCGCCGATGTCTCTTCGCCCAATTTAGCCTCCGCGCACAGAGGACGGCCGTAGACTTCGGCGCCCGCGCCCCAGTCCCCACCTGGCCGCGGTGTGAATCGATCAACCCGGACATCCTTGGAGATGCGCATGGCGGCGAAGTTCGAGATCTACAACGACGCGAAAGGCGAGTTCCGCTTCCGGCTGAAGGCCGGCAACGGCGAGATCGTGGCGACGGGCGAGGGCTACCAGACCAAGTCCGGCGTGATCAACGGCGTCGACGCGGTCAAGCGCGCCGCCGCCGAGGCCGAGATCGACGACAAGACCGGCGAGAAGGCCAACGCCTGATCTCACTTGCCTGATTTTCACCCCGACGGGGGCTTTACCTGCTCGCCCGGCAGGTGAGGCCCCCGTCGTCGGCCGCGCGGAGGGTCGGCGTTCGCGAAGTCGACCTTGCCCCTAGGCTTGCCTTCGTGCGTCACGCAACCGTCAGGTTCGTTCCCGCCTTCGTCGTGTCGCTGTGTGCCCTGGTCGTCGCGGCTCTGGTGGCCGCACCGGGCGCGTCCGCCGGGCAGCGGGCCGGCCGCAAGGCCCAGCCGCAGACCCAGGACCAGCGGGCCGCCTGCGAGGCCCGCCAGCTACCGCCCGCACCCATCGACACCTCGGAGGAACCGCCACCCGGGGAAGCCAGTCCGGAACCACTGCCGGTTCCCGAGGACCCGGTCGGGGGACCACAGATGGGTAACTGCGGCATCATCCGGCCACCGGACGCACCCACCCCACCCGGTGGCATCAGCGCCGCCACGTGGGCCATCACCGACCTCGACAGCGGCGACGTGCTGGCCGCGAAGGACCCGCACGCGCGCGAGCGGCCCGCCTCCCTGATCAAGAGCCTGCTGGCCATCGTGGTGATCAAGGAACTGCGCCCGGACATGAAGGTGCGCGGCACCCAGGAGGACGCGAACCAGGAGGGCACGAAGGTCGGCGTCGGTCCCGGCGGCGTCTACACGGTCGACCAGCTGCTGCACGCGCTGATCATGCGTTCGGGCAACGACGCGGCGTGGGCGCTCGCTCGCACCCTCGGCGGCGAGGACGCCGCGCTGGAGAAGATGAACGCGCTCGCGCAGGAGCTCGGCGCGCTCGACACCCGCGCGGCCACCCCGTCCGGCCTCGACGGCCCCGGCATGACGACCTCCTCCTACGACCAGAGCCTGATCTTCCGCGCGGCCATGAAGTACGACGAGTACGCCGACGCCGCGTCGACCGAGTCCATCCAGTTCCCCGGCTACAAGGGCCACCCGGGCTTCCAGGTCAACAACGACAACAAGCTGCTCGGTGTCTACCCCGGCTTCCTCGGCGGCAAGACCGGCTTCACCGACGACGCCCGGCACACGTACGTGGGGGGCGCCGACCACGACGGCAAGCGGCTCGCCGTGGTGCTGCTGCGCGGCGAGCGCAACCCCGGACCGCTGGCCGAGCAGGCGAGCAAGCTGCTCGACTACGGCTTCAAGCTGGCCGCCAAGGGCGTCAAGCCGGTCGGTGAGCTCGTCGACCGCGCGCCGGACGCGCAGCCCAAGCAGAACGCGAGCCAGGGCGAGGAGGTCGTCGGCAACCCGGAGAGCGGGTCGACGGGCGCCCTGCCGGCGCAGGCCCAGCGCTCCGCGTTCGGCAACGTCGGACTGCCGCTCGTCGTGCTCGCCGGCGTGGCCGCACTGGCCACGTTGGCCATGTGGTTCCGGCGGCGGCGCGCCCGCATCGCCCGCGCGAACCGCGGCAACTCCGCCCAGATCTAGGTGTGCCGTCCACGGATGTCTGACCAGCGCTGACCAGCGCTGACTAGCGCGCCCGGCGGCGCCTGCCCCAAAGCAGGCCGAAGAGCGCGCCCGCGCCCAGCAGCCCCGCCGCGTCGCGCGCGCGTGGCACGTTGCGCACCACCATGGCCGGGCGGATCACCGCCGGCGGCGGTGGTTCCGGCGCGGCCGCGCGCACGTTCTCCACGGCGGTGGCCGTCCACGCGGTGATGAACAGCAGGTACCGCGCGACGAGGTTCGCGAACACCAGCAGGCCGATGATCGGTCCGAAAAGCGTGCCGGCCGGCGAGGTGAGCACGCTCTCCAGGAAGATCGTGGCGACCTGCTTGAGGATCTCGAAGCCGATCGCGGCGGCGATCGCGCCGCGCACGGCCGAGCGCACGCTGACCTTCTCGCGCGGCAGGCGCGAGATGACCCAGAGGAACACCACCCAGTTCGCGAAGAGCGACAGCACGATCGTCCCGGCACGCAACAGGAACACCGCCCACGCGTCGTGCTCGAGGCCCAGCGCGTCCAACAGGTCCTGACCCAGCGAGCTGCCGACCGCGGTGATCCCGAACGAGATCGCCAGCGCCACACCCAGACCCAGCAACGAAAGCAGGTCCGAGCGCATCCGGCGCAGGAACGGCACCTGCTTGTGCTCCAGCCCCCACTGCGCGGTCAGGGCGTCGCGCAGGTTGCTCATCCAGCCGAGCCCGGAGTAGAAGGCGGTCAGCAGACCGATGATCCCGACCGTGCTGCGCGACTTGATCGCCTCGTCGATGAGGTCGTTGATCACCTTGTCGAGCCCGGCCGGCACGGCGTCGGTGATGCTCTCCTTGAGGTTGTGCAGCTGCACGGGGTCGTTCGCCAGCACGAACCCCATGACCGCGAAGCCGATCATCAACAGCGGGAACAGCGACAGCACGCTGAAGTACGTGATCGCGGCCGCGTAGTGGTTGCCGTACCGCTCGTTGAACGCGTTGTACGCGCGCACCAGGTGGTCCAGCCACGGCCGCCGCCGACGTTGCCTGGCGAGCCAGGACTCCTTTTCCGCCACAGTTTCCGCCACAGTTGAACGCTAACCGTGTCGGCCGTCACACGCAGGGCGAAACGCCTGTTCAGCCGGGCGGCGCGGGCACGAAGCCGATCTTGTCGTAGGCCCGCGCCAACGTCACCGACGTGATCTCCCGCGCGCGCTCGGCACCGCGGGCGAGGATCTTGTCCAGCTCCGCGGTGTCGTCGAGGTAGCCGCGCACGCGCTCCTGGATCGGCGTCACGAACTCCACGAGCACCTCGCCGACCGCCTTCTTGAGATCGCCGTAGCCCTTGCCGGCGAACTCGTCGGCGACCCCGTCCAGCGGCTTGCCGGCGAGCGCGGAGTAGATCACCAGCAGGTTGGACACCCCGGGCTTGTTCTCCGGGTCGTAGACGATGTCGCGGCCCGCGTCGGTGACCGCGGAGCGGATCTTCTTCGCCGACACCTTCGGGTCGTCGAGCAGCTCCACGATGCCGCCCGGCGAGGACGACGACTTGCTCATCTTCGCGGTCGGGTCCTGCAGGTCGTAGATCTTGGCCGCTTCCTTGAGGATGTAGGGCTCCGGCAGCCGGAACGTCCTGCCGAACCGGGAGTTGAACCGCTGCGCCAGGTCGCGGGTGAGCTCGAGGTGCTGGCGCTGGTCCTCGCCGACCGGCACGTACGTCGCCTGGTAGGCAAGGATGTCCGCGGCCTGCAGCGCCGGGTAGCCGAACAGGCCCAGGCTGATCCGCTCGGCCTGCTGCTTGGCCGACTTGTCCTTGAACTGCGTCATCCGGCTGGCCTCGCCGAAGCCGGTGAGGCACTGCATCACCCAGCCGAGCTGAGCGTGCTCGGGAACGTGGCTCTGCACGAACAAGGTCGCGCGGTCCGGGTCGATGCCCACCGCGAGCAGCTGCGCGGCCGAGACGCGGGTGCGCCGGCGCAGCAGCTTGGGGTCGTGCTCGACGGTGATCGCGTGCAGGTCGACCACGCAGTAGAACGTGTCGTAGTCCTCCTGCAGCGCGACCCACTGGCGCAGCGCGCCGAGGTAGTTGCCGAGATGGAACGAGTCGGCGGTCGGCTGGATCCCGGACAGCACCCGGGGGCGAGGCTCTGGCTGCGCGTCTGACACGGCTGTCGATTCTCGCAGAAGGGCGGCGCGGTCCCGCGTCCGCGTCAGCGCGCGGGCTCGCCGGCGCGCGGCTCGACCGGCGGCATGGGCGCGGTCACCGCCGCGCTCGCCACCCGGTCCCGCCTGCGGTGCCGCAGCAGCCCGACGACCAGCCCGCCGAAGCCCAGCGCCACCGCCGCGATGCCCACCGGGCCGAGCAGCCCGAAGGACGCGCTCTCGACCGCCACCTGCTCGTCGGCCGCGGCCGCGGGCTGTGCCGCGGTCACCAGCACCGCGGCGGCCAGCGTGGGGACCAGAGCCAGCACAACACCCATCCGAACCAGCTTGCTCGTCACCGCCACCCGTGTATGGGCGGCCTGCACGGCAACTCGGTTGCGCACTGGTGCGCCTCCTGCGTTCGTCACGTCATGTCCCCTGACCGGGGGGCGTGGACCGGGAAACGTGCCGATCGTGGCCGCCCGTGGAGGCGCCGTTGATCCGATCGGTCAACGCGGTGGAGAGTAGCCCCGTGCTGTGCCCGCCGTCACGCGGGGGGTGCCGCCGATTGGCCGTCCAGGGTGT
Source organism: Actinophytocola sp. (assembly GCF_036555685.1). Classification (GTDB taxonomy): domain Bacteria; phylum Actinomycetota; class Actinomycetes; order Mycobacteriales; family Pseudonocardiaceae; genus Actinophytocola. The sequence goes on from NZ_DATBKY010000306.1 coordinate 21,317, forward strand.
GCTCCGCTTCCGCCACCCAGCCCCGCCGCACGCCCTCGTCGATGATCGCCCGGGCGGTGGCCCCGAGGGCCGCCGACGCGGCGCCGATGTGTGCCTTGCGGGCGCGCACGACGTCGGCCGTGACGCCGGGCGTCTGCCAGGTGCCGCCGCGGGCCATCCAGTTGAGCAGCAACGGTTCCAGCCGGTCCATGGCCTTCGCGAAGCGGGCCTCCGGCGTCTCGCGGGCCTCGAACTCGTCCCACAGCGCGCGGAACCCCGCCGCCTGGTCGGCGGGCAGCAGGCCGAACAGCCGGTCCGCCGCGGCCCGCTCGCGTGCCTCCTGCGTCCGGGCGCCGACGTCGTCGTAGAGCGGGGTGTCGCCGGCGTAGATCTCGACGAGGTCGTGCACGACGACGAGCTGGACCGTGTGGCCGACGTCGATCGGCTCGTCGGCGTGCTCGGCGAGGAGGATGACCATCAGCGCGAGGTGCCACGAGTGCTCGGCGTCGTTCTCCCGGCGCGACGCGGCGGCCAGCGGCGACTGGCGCACCACGGTCTTGAGCCGGTCGACCTCGACGATGAAGCCGAGCTGGGCGGCGATGCGCGGGTCGACCGTGTCCGGCAGCGGGTTGCGATCGGTCAGCAGGCGTTCCACACGCCCGACCCTCGCAGGCCGCCCGTGCGGCGGGCAACCGCGTTACCGTGCCGGTCGCGGAGGTCCCATGAAAGTCACCGTCCTCGGCTCGTGCGCCGCGTGGCCCGAGCCCGGCCGCGCCTGCAGCGGCTACCTCGTGGAGCACGACGGCTTCCGGCTGGTCCTCGACCTCGGGTTCGCGACACTGCCGCGGCTGCTCGAGCACTGCCCGGGCGGGGCTGTCGACGCGGTCGTCGTGACCCACCGGCACAGCGACCACTGCGTGGACCTCAACGGGCTGCTGCGCGTGCGCCACTACGGCGAGCGGACGCTGCCGCGGATCCCCCTGCTGTGCCCGGCGGGCGCGGCGGCGGTCGTGGACGGCCTCGAGCCGCGGCCGCGGCTGGCGGAGCTGTTCGACCTCGCGGAGCTGCCCGGCAGCCACCAGGTCGGCCCGTTCCGGGTCGAGGGCGTCGAGCTTCCGCATCACGTGCCGAACGCCGGCGTCCGGCTCACGGTGACCGATCGGACGGTGGCCGAACGCACGTCAGCTGACCGCACGCTCGCCTACACCGGCGACACCGGGCCGGATCCGCGGTTGGCGGAGCTCGGCGCGGACGCCGACCTCTACATCATGGAGGCGACGCTGCAGGCCGTGCCGGCGCCGGGCGAGCCACGGCACCTGCTGACCGCGACCGAGGCCGGCGAGTGGGCGGAGCAGGCCGGCGCGCGGCGCCTGTTGCTCACGCACTTCTGGCCGGGCAGCGACCGAGACCTGTCGCTGCGGCAGGCCGCGGCGGCGTATTCCGGCGAGCTGCTGGCGGCCGACGAGGGCCTGGTGGTCGACCTGTCTAGCAGTCGCCGCTGACGGCCCGGACGAACTCGGCGGAGACCCAGCGGTCTTCGGCGAGCTTGCGGAAGCCCTGCTCGACGGTCTTGTCGGCGTCGGACTGGTCACCGCGGTTCATCTCGCCGACCACGTTGTTCGGTGCGACCGTGGGCGCGGAGCGCACGTTGAGGCCGTCGACGACCGCCTCGACGCGGCACTGCGAGCCGTTCGACGACGTGCCGCCGTCCTTGCCCTCCTCGGCGCGCTTCTCCGAGCCCATCGCGTAGAGCCACAGGACGCCGACCAGCAGCGCCACCGTGATGAGGGTGCGCTTGGTGGTCCACTTGATCTTCACTGGAACCGCTCCCGGGCCGGACGTGCTTCCTGCTCATCAGATATATCCCAGCCCGGTCGCGTTGGGAACGAGCCACCCCGCAAACCACTCGCAGGATGCAACGGCCGGACACCCCCGCTGCACAATCGGTCACGGCACGTGCGGATGCGCCGGACGGCGCGCCCCCGCCGCTCACCGCGGGTGACGCGCCGTCCGGCGCTGCTGTGAACCGCTGTTAGCCGGCGGCCATGCGCTGCTGGAGGTTGTCGTCCAGCGTCGCGAGGAACTCCTCGGTTGTCTGCCACTCCTGGTCCTTGCCCACGAGCAGGGCCAGGTCCTTGGTCATCCTGCCGCTCTCGACGGTCTCGACGATCACCCGCTCGAGCGTCTCGGCGAACTGGACGACGTCGGGGGTGCTGTCCATCTTGCCGCGCGCCTCGAGGCCCCGGGTCCACGCGAAGATCGACGCGATCGGGTTGGTCGAGGTCGGCTTGCCCTGCTGGTGCTGGCGGAAGTGCCGGGTGACCGTGCCGTGCGCCGCCTCGGCCTCGACCTTGCCGTCGGGCGTCATCAGCACGGAGGTCATCAGGCCGAGCGAGCCGAAGCCCTGGGCGACGGTGTCGGACTGGACGTCGCCGTCGTAGTTCTTGCAGGCCCAGACGTAGCCGCCCTCCCACTTGAGCGCGGCGGCGACCATGTCGTCGATGAGCCGGTGCTCGTAGGTGAGGCCCGCGGCGTCGAAGTCGGCCTTGAACTCGGCCTCGAAGATCTCCGCGAACACGTCCTTGAACATGCCGTCGTAGGCCTTGAGGATCGTGTTCTTCGTGGACATGTACAGCGGGAACTTGCGCTCGAGCGCGTAGCGCATCGACGCGCGCGCGAAGTCCTCGATGGACTCGCGGTAGTTGTACATGCCGACCGCGACGCCGCCGCCCTCCGGGTAGTTGGCGACCTCGAACTCCATCGGCTCGCCGCCGTCGGCCGGCTGGTAGGTGATCGTCAGCGTGCCGGGGCCGGGCACCTTGAAGTCGGTGGCCTTGTACTGGTCGCCATGTGCGTGCCGGCCGATGATGATCGGCTTGGTCCAGCCTGGCACCAGCCGCGGGATGTTGGAGATCACGATCGGCTCGCGGAAGATGACGCCGCCGAGGATGTTCCGGATGGTGCCGTTGGGGCTGCGCCACATCTTCTTCAGGCCGAACTCGGAGACCCGCGCCTCGTCCGGCGTGATCGTGGCGCATTTCACGCCGACGCCGTGCCGCGCGATCGCGTTGGCCGCGTCCACGGTGACCTGGTCGTCGGTGGCGTCCCGGTGCTCGATGCCGAGGTCGTAGTAGTCCAGGTTGATGTCCAGGTAGGGGTGGATCAGCTTGTCCTTGATGAACTGCCAGATGATGCGGGTCATCTCGTCGCCGTCGAGCTCGACGACCGTCCCCTGGACCTTGATCTTGGCCATGTGCCGGGATGCTCCTCTCGCGTCCTCTTCGCGCGCGTGTACCTGTTCTCAGTCGTTCCAAACGGTACACGCGTACTGTTAGCGACGCCCGGCGGCCCACTCCTCGGCGAGCATCGCGAAGACCAGCTCGTCGGTCCACTCGCCCTTGACGATCTCGTTCTGCACGAAGTGCGCCTCGCGGCGCATGCCGAGCCTCGTCATCAGCCGCGCCGACGCCTCGTTGCGCCCGTCGCAGCGCCCGACGATCCGGTGCAGCCCCAGCCCCTCGAAGCCCAGCCGCAGCATCTCGGCCGCGGCCTCCCGCGCGTAGCCGCGCCCGTGGTAGGCGGGGTTGAACACGAAGCCGAACTCCCCCTGCTCGTGCGGCTCGGACAACCATGCCAGGTTCACGTCGCCGATCAGGTCGCCGGTGTCGCGCAGCAGCGCGGCGAGCACGAGGACGTCGCCTTCCCGCTCCAGCGCCGGCATCGAGATCCGCCGCTTGAGCGCCTCCGCGGTCGCGGCGCGGTCTCGCGGGTCCCAGTACAGGTAACGGGTGACCTCGGGCAGGCTCTGGTAGGCGTGCATCGCGTCGAGGTCGTCCTCGGTGAACGGCCGCAGGATCAGCCGGTCGGTGATGATCGGGTACGAAGGTCGCAGCACACAGCCAACATATCGAGCACGGGCGTCGGGACGGCGTGCCATTATTGGCCACATGGCGACCTGGCTCACCGAGGATCCCGAGGCCAACAAGCTGCTCGACCGCGAGCCGTTGGCCCTGCTCATCGGCATGCTGCTCGACCAGCAGGTCCAGATCGAGGTGGCCTTCCTCGGTCCGAAGAAGCTCCTCGACCGCATGGGTTCGCTCGACGCGAACACCATCGCGGACTACGACCAGGAGAAGTTCCTCGCGATCTGCTCGACGCCGCCCGCCATCCACCGCTTCCCCGGCTCGATGGGCAAGCGCGTCCAGGCGCTGTGCCAGGCCATCGTCGCCGACTACGACGGGCGGGCCGAGAACGTCTGGACCCAGGGCGACCCGAACGGCGCCGAGGTCCTCAAGCGACTCAAGGCGCTGCCGGGCTTCGGCGAGGCAAAGGCCAAGATCTTCCTCGCCCTGCTCGGCAAGCAGCGCGGGCTCGCCGCCGCCGGCTGGGAGAAGGCCGCGGGCGACTACTCGACCAAGGGCTCGCACCTGTCCGTCGCCGACATCACGGACCCGGAGAGCCTGCAGCATGTGCGGGCGTACAAAAAGGAAATGAAAGCCGCGGCAAAGGCGAAAAGGGGCTAAAACGGTAGCCGCCGTACGGCCTAATCACGATAAGTACACGCTCGGGTACCATTTGCCACCAAGAGCGCTTACATTCCCGTCTTTTAGTTGGTCCTTTTCCGTCTTCGTGTGTACACCGCGAAACGGCACCACAACCGGCATTTGACTCCGTGACTTGGCCTGTTTACCGTTCCCGGCGGGTCCGGAGGGTTACTCGGGTGACGGAACCCAAGTTGTTGCGCCAACCCCAGAAAATGCCGGAAGGAAAGCGGACCGCGGTGATGACGACCCCCATCCGGCGTGGCCGGGCTCACTCCATTCGGACGCGCGTACTGACCATCGCGCTCGTGCCCTGTTTCGTCTTTTTGCTCGCGGGTGTCGCGGGCGCCGGGTACTTGATCTACGACGCGGCGAAGACGCGGAGCTACTACAACCTCGCGAGCGAGACGCAGGACACGGCGCTGCCGTTGATCCTCTCGCTGCAGGAGGAGCGCCGGCTCACGCTGCGCAGGCTGGCGAGCTTCGGTACGTTCCAGTCCGAGCTGATCAAGCAGCGCGCGAAGACCGACGCGGTGGTCGGCCAGGTCACCGAGAAACTCAGCGAGCTGAACGACATCGCCCCGGACTCGGTGAAGAAGGACATCGCGGAGTTCTCGACGCTGATGGCCAAGCTGCCCGAGCTGCGCGCCCGGGTGGACGGCGGCCAGGTCGGCGTGAGCGAGTCGTTCACCTTCTACAACCAGATCGTCGACCAGTTCATCCAGGGCTCGCAGGGCCTCTCGCTGTTCGCGCCGGACGCGCACATCGCGTACGCGCAGCTGGTCGTCGCCCCGCTGCTCACCGGCGCGGACCTGATGCAGCGCGCGGACGCGCTGGCCGCGGCCAACATCGTCGGCGGCGGGCTCACCGACATCGACTTCCGCACGTTCCAGGGCGAGGTCAGCGCGTACCACCAGCAGCTGGAGGCGGCGATCCCGCTGGCCAACGAGGACGTGCAGGCGCAGTACGCGGCGCTGCAGAAGAGTCCCGCATGGCAGCGGCTGATCTCCGCCGAGAACGCGCTGGTGCAGGGCAAGACCGAGATCCCGGTCAGCGAGGACCTGTGGCGCGCGGCCGCTCACGACGTCGGCGCGGCGCTCATGAAGATGCTGTCCACGCAGAACGACCGCACCAACGCCGAGGCGATCGACAAGGTCGACAACACGCTGATCCAGGCGATCGTCGCCGGCGTGCTGGTCATCCTGCTGGCCGTCCTCGTGTCGTTCGTCGCGCTGCGGCTGTCCCGCCGGCTCATCGACCGCCTGGTCCGGCTCCGGCGCGAGGCGCTGGACCTCGCCGACCACAAGCTCCCCGAGCTGGTCGAGAAGGTCCGCCACGGCGCGGACGTGCGGGTGGACGACTCGCTGCAGCTCCTCGACCACGGTCGCGACGAGATCGGCGAGGTCGCGGAGGCGTTCAACAAGGCCCAGCAGACCGCGGTGAGCGCCGCCGTGCAGGAGGCGAAGACCCGCGAGGGCACGAACAAGGTGTTCCTCAACATCGCCCACCGCAGCCAGGTGATCGTGCACCGGCAGCTGAAGGTGCTCGACGAGGCCGAGCGCGGGCAGGAGGACCCCGAGCAGCTGGAGATGCTGTTCCAGCTCGACCACCTGTCCACCCGGGCGCGCCGCAACGCGGAGAACCTGATCATCCTCGGCGGCGGGCAGCCGGGGCGGCGCTGGCGCAACCCGGTGAGCCTCACCGAGCTGGCCCGCGGCGCGGCGGCGGAGACCGAGCACTTCGCCCGCGTGAAGATCGCCAAGCTGCCGCCTCGCGCGGTCAACGGCCCGGTGGTCGGCGACCTTGTGCACCTGCTGGCCGAGCTGATCGACAACGCGACGTCGTTCTCGCCGCCGGAGTCGCGCGTCGAGGTGCGCGGCAACGTGGTCGGCCGCGGCGTGGTACTGGAGATCGAGGACCAGGGTCTGGGCATCGAGCCCGAGCGCCTCGACGAGCTCAACTCGATGCTCGCGAGCCCGCCGGACTTCGGGATCATGGCGCTGTCCGCGGAGCCGCGGCTCGGCCTGTTCGTGGTCGCGCGGCTGGCGGCCCGGCACGGGATCGGGGTGTCGCTTCGCGAGTCGGCCTACGGCGGTACCCGGGCGATCGTGCTGGTCCGCGCGGAGCTGCTGCACGACGCGCCGGCGCCCGACGAGCGGACCGGCCGGCCCGAGGTGTCCACACCGGACAGCTCGGCCCTGCCGGTGTCGACGGTGACGGTGCCGATCCAGGTGTCGGACCTCCCGCCGCTGCCGGTCGTCGATGCGCGGCCGGGCGAGGACCTCTTCCGCCCGCAGCGCCCCGTGGACGAGCCGGCGAACGGGCACGCCAACGGCTCCGGCCCGCATCACTACGCCCCGCCGCCCGCCGCGGGCGCGCACGCGCGGCAGGACCCGCCGACGATCAGCAGGCCCCCGCTGCCGCCGCCGCACCCGCGGCCGCAGCAGCCCGCCGGGCAGCTGGCCCCCGACCGGCCACCGCTGCCCCGGCGGCGGCGTCAGCAGAACCTGGCGCCACAGCTGCGGGAGGACCCGGTCGACACGTGGCCGCCGGAGAGCTCGCACGAGGAGTCGCCGGACCAGGCACGCAGCCGGCTGGCCGCGTTCCAGCACGGCACGCGCCGGGGCCGCGAGGAGCCGGCCGTCGGGGACATCGGCAATGACGGCGACGACCACGGGGAGCGTGGGTAATGGCCAACACCGCAGTGAATGAGCTGGACTGGTTGCTCGACGAGCTGGTCAAGCGAGTCGCCGGGGTGGACCGCGCCGTCGTGCTGTCCGCGGACGGGCTCCTGATCGGCCGGTCGAGCAACCTCTCCGAGGCCGACGGCGAGCATCTCTCCGCGGTGGCGTCGGCGTTCCAGAGCCTCGCCCGGGGCACCGGCCGGCACTTCGGCGGCGGGCAGGTGCGCCAGACGCTGGTCGAGATGGACCACGCGTTCCTGTTCGTCACCGCGGCCGGGCACGGCGCGTGCCTCGCGCTGCTGGCCGAGGAGACCGCGGACGTCGGGATGATCGCCTACGAGATGAACCTCCTGGTCAAGCGCGTGGGTGCGGTGCTGACGGCCAAGCCGCGCGAGGCCATGGGACGCCCGTTGCCATGAGCACCCCGACGGAGGCCTGGTTCGACGATCCACTGGTGCGGCCCTACGCCGTCACCGGTGGCCGGACCAGGTCGAGCCAGCGGGGGCTCGACCTGATCACGCTCGTGGTCGCCATGCGCACGCCGGCCGAGGTGGCGGACCTGCAGCCGGAGTACGCGATGGCGTTGCAGGTCTGCCAGCAGCCGATCTCCGTGGCCGAGGTGTCGGCGAAGATCGACCTGCCGCTGCAGGTGGTGAAGGTCGTGCTGAGCGACCTGATCGCGCAGGGCCACCTGATCTTCCGGTCCGCGGCACCGACGAACGAAGCTCCGAGCCAGTACATACTCCAGGCGGTTCTCGATGGCATCAGAAGGCTCTGACCGGCGGCTCACCACGGCGGTGAAGATCGTCGTCGCGGGCGGCTTCGGCGTCGGCAAGACGACGCTCGTCGGTTCGGTGAGCGAGGTGCCGCCGCTGCGGACGGAGGAGCTGATCACCGAGGCATCGTCTCGAGTGGACGATCTGGCCGGCGTCGAGGCGAAGACCACGACCACGGTCGCGCTGGACTTCGGCCGCATCACCATCAGTCCCGAGCTGATCCTCTACCTGTTCGGCACGCCGGGCCAGAACCGCTTCTGGTTCATGTGGGACGAGCTCGCGCGCGGCGCCCTGGGTGCGGTCGTGCTGGCCGACACCCGCCGCCTGGACTCGTGCTTCCCCGCCGTCGACTTCTTCGAACGCCGGGGCCTGCCGTTCATCGTGGCGGTCAACTGCTTCGACGACGCGTACCGGTATGGCACGGAGGAGGTCCGCGCGGCCCTCGACCTGGACCCCCAAACCCCGGTCCTGCTGTGCGACGCCCGCGACCGCGAGTCGACGAAGCAGGTCCTGGTGACCCTGATGCACCACGTGATGGCCGGCTCCCGCCTGGCCCGCACCCACTGACCGGTCAACCGTCCACAACGGACCGACCCAGCATGGCGGCCTTCGCGATCAGGTAGCGCTGTTCCGGTTGGCTCGGGGTTTTCCGTGCCGCTCGCTCGTAGTGCTCGTGGGCGGCTGCCCGGTCGCCGGCCAGGGCCAGTAGGTGCGCGCGGACCGCGTCGGTTCGGTAGTGGGTGGCCAGGGCCGCGTCTGTCGCCGCGGTGTCCAGCTCGGCCAGCGCGGGGCCGGCGCCGTGCACCATCGCCAGCGCCACGATCCGGTTGAGCGTCACCATCGGGCCGGGGGCCACCGTGCGCAGCAGCTCGTACAGGCTCAGGATCTGTTGCCAGTCCGTGTCCGCCGCCCGCGCCGCCGCGTCGTGCACCGCCGCGATCGCCGCCTGCAGCTGGTACGGGCCGACCTGCGCGGTCGCCAGCGTTTCGGTGATCAGCTGGTCGCCCTCGGCGATCTGCGCCCGGTCCCACCGCGACCGGTCCTGCTCGTCCAGCGGCACCGGCATCCCGTCCTCGTCGAGCCGAGCCGGCCGGCGAGCGTCGGTCAGCAGCATCAGCGCCAGTAGGCCGGCGACCTCACCGTAGGCCGGTAGCGCCGCGCGCAGCTGGCGGGTCAGCCGGATCGCTTCCGCGGACAGCTCGACCCGGTGCAGCGTCTCCCCCGCCGACGCCGTGTAGCCCTCGTTGAAGATCAGATACAGCACGCGCAGCACCGCGCTCAGCCGCTCGGCTCGCTCTTGCGGCGGTGGCATCGTGAAGCCCGCGGCCTTGATCTTCTGCTTCGCGCGGCTGATCCGCTGCGCCACCGTCGGCTCCGGCACGAGGAACGCACGCGCGATCTCCGCCGTCGTCAACCCGCCGACCGCCCGCAGGGTGAGCGCCACCTGCGACGACGCGGTCAGCTCCGGGTGGCAGCACAGGAACAGCAGCGTCAGCGAGTCATCGACGGCCGGCACCTCCGTCGCGGCCACGTCCATCGTGAACACCGCGGACTCGCGCCGGCGCCGCGCGGTGTCGCTGCGCCACTGCTCTGTCCGCCGCCGCGACGCGACGGTGATCAGCCAGCCCTTCGGGTTGTCCGGCATGCCCTCGACCGGCCACTGCCTCGCCGCGGCGAGCAGCGCCTCCTGCACGGCGTCCTCACACGCGTCGAAGTCGCCGTACCGGCGGGTCAGCGCGGTCAGCACCTGCGGGGCGAGCTCGCGCAGCAGCGCGTCCACGCCTACGCCAGCGCCGCGAGTTCGGTCACCGGCCGGACCTCGACGAGCCCCATGAACGCCTCCGGCACCTTCGCCGCGATCTCCACCGCGCGCTCCTCGGTCGCGCAGTCGACCAGGTAGAACCCGACGAGGTACTCCTTGACCTCCGCGAACGGCCCGTCCGTGGTCAGCGTCCGGCCCTCGGTGACGTGCACCCGCTTGGCCGTGACCGGGTCGTCGAGCGGTTCGGAGGCGACCATCTCGCCGGACGCGGTGAGCTCCTTGTCGAGCGCCTCGTAGGCGGCCAGCCCCTGGGCGCGCCGTTCCGGCGGGAACGTCTCCCACAGCGCCCGGGACGCCGGGTTGCTGTAGATCAGAATCAGGTACTTCACTGGCCGATCCTCTCACCGCGATGTCGAATTGGACGTCTCCGCGACTACGTACATGTCGAGGCCGGAACGAAAGGAGCACACACCATGTTCGAGAACACCAAGGCGTTCAGCGGCTTCTCCGTGGACGACATCGAGAAGGCGAGGCGGTTCTACGGCGAGACGCTGGGCCTGCGGGTATCCGAGGCGAACGGCATGCTGACGCTGCACCTCGCGGGCGACCGGAACACGCTCGTCTACCCGAAGCCGGACCACGCGCCGGCCACGTACACGATGCTGAACTTCCCGGTCGCCGACATCGAGGAGGCAGTCGACCAGCTGGTCGCGCGCGGCGTCGAGTTCGAGAAGTACGACGGCCTCGACGAGCGCGGCATCTACCGCGGCACCGGCCCGCTGATCGCCTGGTTCCGCGACCCCGCCGGCAACATCATCTCGGTGCTGCAGATGGACGGCTGAGTTCTCACATCCTCTCGGGTGCGGCGATGCCGAGCAGCCCGAGCCCGAACGCGAGCACGCGGGCCGTCAGCGCGCACAGCGCCAGCCGGCTCGCGCGGACCTCGGGCTCGGCCCGCAGCACCGGGCAACGCTCGTAGAAGGCGGTGAACGCGCCGGCTAGCCCGTACAGGTACGCGCACAGCCGGTGCGGTTCGAGCGATGTGGCGACCTCGGTCACCACGGTGGGTAGGCCGAGCAGGGCGAGCGCGAGCTCCCGCTCGGCGGGCCCGGCGACCGTCACCGCGCCGGGTTCGGCCTCGGCGCGGCGGAGGATCGACCGGGTCCGTGCGTGCGCGTACTGCAGGTACGGGCCGGTGTTGCCGTCGAAGGCGAGCATCCGGTCGTAGTCGAAGGTGTAGTCACGCATGCGGTCGGCCGCGAGGTCGGCGTACTTGACGGCGCCGATCCCGACCGCCGGTGCGACGGCGTCGACATCGATGTCGGCGCCGAGCTCGCGAACCTTCGCGGCCGCCCGTGCGACGGCCTCGTCGAGCAGCGTGGCGAGCGTGACGTTCTCACCGGCGCGAGTGCGCAGCATCTTCCCGTCCATGCCCAGCACCGATCCGAAGCCGACGTGCTCGGCTCGGACGCCGTCGGTGAGCCAGCCGGCTTCCCGGGCGGCTTGGAAGATCATCTGAAAGTGTTGCCGTTGCGGCGTTCCGACCACGTACAGCAGCCGCGTCGCCTTCAGATCGAGGATGCGGTGCCGGATGGCGGCGAGGTCGGTGGTGTCGTAGCCGTACCCGCCGTCGGCCTTGCGGACGATCAGCGGCAGCGGGTCACCGTCGCGGTTGGTGAACCCCGCGGGGAAGACGCACTGCGCCCCGTCGCTCTCGCGAAGCAGGCCGAGCCGTTCGAGCTCGGCGGCGACCGGACCGAGCTGGTCCTGGTAGAGGCTCTCGCCGGCGACGTCGCTGTGTTTCAGCGTGACGTCGAGCCGATCGTAGATCTCGGCGAAGTACCCGAGCGACCGGGCGACGACGACGTGCCACAGCTCGCGGGTCGCCGCGTCACCGGACTGCAGCGCGACGACCCGGCGCCGCGAGCGCTCCCGGAACTCCTCGTCGGCGTCGAACTTCCGCCGCGCGGCGCGGTAGAAGTCGCTGAGCTCGCCCACCGACGAGTCGGCACCCGCGCCGGTGTCGACCAGGTGCTCGATGAGCATGCCGAACGGGGTGCCCCAGTCGCCGAGGTGGTTCTGCCGGATCACGCGGTGGCCGAGCCACTCGAGCAGCCGGGCGATCGCGTCGCCGATGATCGTCGAGCGCAGGTGCCCGACGTGCATCTCCTTGGCGGCGTTGGGCGCGGAGTAGTCGACGACGACGGTCTGCGCCTCGACGGCATCGAGTCCGAACCGCTCGCCGCCGGCCATCTCGGCGACCATTGTGGACAGAACGTCCTCGCGCAAGGTCAGGTTGACAAAACCCGGCCCGGCGACCGTGACGTCGGAGCAGAGGTCCTCGAGCGGGTCGTGGCCGAGCACCGCCAGGGCCACGTCCCGCGGCGGCTTCTTCAGCGTGCGGGCGAGCCGGAGCGCCCCGTCGGCCTGGAAGTCGGCGCGCTGGGATCGGCGCAGCACGGGATCCACCGGCTCACCGGCGACCGCGGCGAAGGCGGCACCGAGACGTGCGCTGAGGACCGATTCCAGACTCATGCCACGACGTTATCCAACCCCACCAACGAATTTGGCCTTGCACCCCGCCGAAAGCCGGGGTTATCCACAACCGCCCCAACTGTCCACAGGAACCGCGAGACGAACGATTCCCGCCACGGGCTCGCGCTACCGCGCACAGGTGCGCCGGCCACGGTCCCACGAGGATCACCTGACCAGGCGGAACACCGCCGGGAGCCCGGCCGGCAAACTCATCGAGAAATCTTGGGGGAAACCGTAGAGGACGCGTAGCGTGCTTCGACGTCCCCACGAAGGCGCCACCGATAAGCGCCATCAGTGAGGAGTGACGACATGAAGTACATGCTGTTGATGAACACCACCGACATCGGTCACCCGCCCATCACCGAGTGGGAGCCGGCCGACGTCAAGGCACACATCGAGTTCATGCGCGAGTTCACCGAGGGCCTGGTCAAGTCGGGCGAGTTCGTCTCCGGCGAGGGGCTCGCCCTGCCGGACGAGGCGAAGATCGTCACCGCGCGGGACGGGGGCGCGCCGGCGGTCACCGATGGGCCGTTCCCCGAGTCGAAGGAGTTCCTCGCCGGCTACTGGATCGTCGACTGCGACGGCCTCGACCGCGCCCTGGAGATCGCCGCCGCGGCGTCCGCCTCGCCCGGGCCCGGCGGCATCACGCTGAATCACCCGATCGAGGTGCGCCAGGTGCTGTCCGCGCCGCCCGACGCCGAACTGTGACGGACGCCCGCGTCGAGGACCTGCTGCGCGACCTCGCGCCGCAGGTCCTCGGCGCCCTGATGCGCCGCTACGACGACTTCGCCGCCGCCGAGGACGCCGTCCAGGAGGCGCTGATCGCCGCGGCCGAGCAGTGGCCCGAGCAGGGGCTGCCCGGCTACCCGCGTGGGTGGCTCATCCAGGTCGCCTCCCGGCGGATGACCGACCACCTGCGCAAAGAGCAGGCCCGGCGCCGCCGCGAGGACCTGGTCGCGGCACAGCCGGCGCCGGACGCGGTCGCGCCGGACACCGACGACTCGCTGACCGTACTGTTCATGTGCTGCCACCCCGCGCTCAAGCCGGCGGCGGCGATCGCGCTGACGCTGCGCGCCGTCGGCGGCCTGTCCACCGCCGAGATCGCCTCCGCGTTCCTCATCCCAGAGGCCACGATGGCGCAGCGGATCAGCCGCGCGAAGCAGAAGATCAAGTCGTCCGGTCTGCCGTTCCGGCTGCCGACCGACGCCGAGCGGCCGGAGCGGCTGCGGCTCGTTCTGCACGTGCTGTACCTGATTTTCAACGAGGGCTATACGGCGACGGCCGGGCCGGCGCTCGCGCGCGTCGAGCTGTCGGCGGAGGCGATCCGGCTCACGCGAGCGGCGCACCGGCTGCTGCCACACGAGAGCGAGGTCGCCGGGCTGCTCGCGCTGATGCTGCTGATCGACGCGCGGCGCCCGGCGCGCACGCATGCGGACGGCACCCTCGTGCCGCTCGCCGAGCAGGACCGATCGCGGTGGGACGCGGACACGATCGCCGAGGGCATCGCGCTGATCACCGAGACGCTGCCGGCCGGACCGACCGGTCCGTACCAGGTGCAGGCGGCGATCAACGCGGTGCACGACGAGGCGAAAGACGCCGCGGACACGGACTGGCCGCAGATCCTCGCGTTGTACGGGGTGCTCGAGCGGCTGTCGGACAACCCCATGGTGCGGCTGAACCACGCGATCGCCGCGGCGATGGTGCACGGGCCGGCGAACGGGCTGGCGATGCTGGAGCCGTTGGCGGACAAGCTATCCGGCCACCACCGGCTGCACGCCGTGCGCGCGCACCTGCTGGAGATGTCGGGCGACGAAACCGCGGCCGTCGCGGAGTACCGCGCGGCGTCGAACAAGGCGACGAGCCTCCCGGAACGCCACTACCTCATGGACCGCGCCGCACAGCTCCGCCGACAAGCCGGCCCCGACGTCCACTGAGGACATCGGGGCCGGATGAGAAGAACGGTCAGGACTTGCGACCCACCACGGCCGCGCTGCACTGCTCGACCTGGCTCAGCGGCCGAAGGCGCGGGCCGTCCGGCCACCACAGGTCAGAAAGCTCGAGGTCACCCTCCTTGCCCGGGCCGGGCGCGATGATCTCCAGGCCGGGAAGGAAGGCCAGGATCTCCTCCTTCGTACGGAACTTCCCCGAACCCATCGGGCTGTGCAGGAAAACGTCCTCCATCCGGCGGGCGAGCTTGCTGTGCTCCGGCGTCTGCGGGTCGAGGAAATGCGAAATCGCCACAAAACTGCCCGACGGCAGCGCGTCGATGTATTCCTGCATCAGTTCCGCGCCGTTGTCCGCGGTGTAGTGGTGCAGCGTGCCGACCTGCAGCAGCGCGATCGGCTTCGTGAAGTCCAGGTGCTTCTGCACGATCGGATGCGCCAGCACCTCCTGCGGCTTGAAAATGTCCGCCGACGCGAAATGCGTGAAGTCGTTCTCCGTGAGGAGAGCTTCCCCGTGCGCGATCACCACCGGGTCGTTGTCGATGTACACGACCCGCGCCTCGGGATCGATCCGCTGCGCGATCTGGTGGGTGTTCTCCGCGGTCGGCAGGCCGGAACCGCAGTCGAGGAACTGGCGGACCGCGCCCTGGTCGGCGAGGAACCGCACCGCGCGGGTCAGGAAGTTGCGGTTCGACCACGCGAGGTCGCGCGCCTCCGGAGCCGTGGCACGGACCTTCTGGAACACCTGCCGGTCGATCTCGTAGTTGTCCTTGCCACCGAGGAATGCGTCATATACCCGGGCGATACTCGCTCTCGTCGGATCGACTCCGACGGGCACCGAACTCGGCGCGTCGTACTTGGCCGCGGTCCCAGACATCGCTACCTCACTCTGCGGGCTCCAGAAGACCGAACCAGCGTATCGGCGGCCCGACTCACGGTAAACGCGGCACGGATCGTGGCGAATGCCCGTGCAGATGCACATTCGCAGGTAGTAGCCCTCGCCGCCATGATCATGCAAGTTGCAGAAGTGCACCCGTTCGGCCTAACGTAGTGTCGCACGAACGGAGCGTGATGCTCCGATGTGGACAATCAACGTCGCAGGCTGCGTCCGGCGGCGAACACACACAGTGCCGCGATCACGCCGAGCGTCCCCGACAGCACGAGGGGCCATACCCTGGCCGTGCTCATCGACAGCATGAAGTTGAGCACGCAACCGGCGAAATAGAGCGCGGCGAGGGCGAACCAGCCGAGGGCGGGGTGGAGGAGCACGTTGCGCGCGGTGCGATGCGGGCGCTGACGAAGCATCGGGCCGCACCTCCACGTGTGATATTCGATGAAATCGCAACACTCCGGCCATGAGTTACCAAGCCGGCGATTTCGATCGGATCACCTGGCGCGGGCGAGGAACACGACGTCAGGTTCGCCGCGTGACACCGGGACGGAGAGTGTCTCGACCGCGCCGAAACGCGCAGCCAGGCGCGCTGCGAAGGCCGGGCTCGCACCCGCGCTCCAGACCGCCAGCACGCCACCGGGCGACAGCGTGCGAGCGACCATGCCGAGTCCGGAATTGTCATAGAGAGCGGCGTTCCCGTCAGTGACGGTCCAATCCGGACCATTGTCGATATCGAGGCAGATGCCGTCGAACAATTCACCCGACGAGGGAAGCCACGAGAGCAGGTCGGCCTCGACGCACCGCACCCGCGGATCGGCGAGCGCGTCGCCGTGCCACGACCGCAGCGGCCCGCGGTTCCAGTCGATCACGGCCCGCTCGCGCTCCACGACCACGACCTCGCCGACCCGCGGATGGTCGAGCGCCGTGCGGAGCGAGAACCCGACGCCCAGCCCGCCGACGAGCAACCGGCCGCCGGCCGGCATCCGGTCGGCCACCGCGTCGACCATGAGTCGTTCGGACGCGCCGCCGCGCGTGTCCATCAGGAACACGCCGTTCGCGATGATCTCGAAGTCCGCGCCGGCCCGGCGCAGCACCAGCTCGCCGCATACACCGGTGAGCCGGTCGAGGACCTCGGACCCTTCGTTCACCGGTCCACCCTAGTTACCCTGAACGGGCGGAGGTGGTCACATGGAAGCGGCAGTAGGCGACCGGCTGCACGTCCACGGTCGCAACGTTGGCAACCCGGACCAGCTGGCCGAGATCGTCGAGGTGCGCGGGGACGAAGGCGGGCCGCCTTACCTGGTGCGCTATCCCGACGGCCACGAGGGACTCGTGTTCCCGGGCCCGGACTGCGTGATCGAGCACGGCTGAGAAGACGCCGACGCCTTCCCGGCCTGCGGTGCCGGGAAGGCGTCGTGGCCGCGCGCCCGGTCAGACCCGGATGAGCTCGTCGATCAGGCCGTCGACGTCGAAGTGGTCGGACTCCGCGCCGATGGCCACGATCTGCTCGGTGGCGGCGAGGAACGAGCGGACACCCGCGTGGTCCAGCTCGAGCTCGGCGTAGCCCTCGGGCGACTCGATCTCGACGACGAGCATCGTCAGCTCGCCCTCGTACTCGGGACGCAGGCGGACGTCGCCCACCCCCGCCGGCCCGCGTAGGCCTTCGACCAGCAGGTCACGCGAGAACGCCCATTCGACCCAGCGGTCCCGCTCGGTCTGGAACGCGGCGATGACGGTGAACGGCTGATCGGCACGGTAGGACCAGCGCGAGCGAACCGGGGTGCCGTCATGCAGCGCCACGAGCTCCGCGTGGATGGCTTCGGTCGACATTGTCTGGCCCTCCTCCTCGAGCCGGTCCGCCGTTGGGCGCGGGCCGGTCGAGGATGAGATCGACCTGGCGGCCAGGTCATGATGCCGAAGCCGAAATATTCACGCTATTCGGTGCGAACGGATACCCACAGCTAACGTCCGACCTGGGGATCTAGATAAGCCCGAGCCCCTGGACGGCGTCCCGCTCCTCCGCGAGCTCGGCGACCGAGGCGTCGATCTTCGAGCGGGAGAAGTCGTCGATCTCCAGACCCTGGATGATCTCCCACCGCCCTCCGGCGCAGCGCACCGGGAACGAGGAGATCAGGCCCTCCGGCACCCCGTAGGAGCCGTCGGACACCACGGCCATCGAGGTCCAGTCGGTGCCGTTCACCCAGTCGTAGACGTGGTCGATCGCGGCGTTCGCGGCTGACGCGGCCGACGACGCGCCGCGCGCCTCGATGATCGCGGCACCGCGCTTGGCGACGGTCGGGATGAACGTGTTCTTCAGCCACTCGTCATCGTTCACGGCGGCGGCCGCGGTCCGGCCGTTCACCTCCGCGTGGAACAGGTCGGGGTACTGCGTCGCGGAGTGGTTGCCCCAGATCGTCATCTTCGAGATGTCGCCGACCGCGACACCGAGCTTCCCGGCGAGCTGCGACAGCGCGCGGTTGTGGTCGAGACGGGTCATCGCGGTGAAGCGGTCGGCCGGCACGTCGGGCGCGTGCGCCTTCGCGATGAGCGCGTTCGTGTTGGCCGGGTTGCCGACCACGAGGACGCGGACGTCGTCGGCGGCGCCGGCGTTGATCGCCTCACCCTGCGGCTTGAAGATGCCGCCGTTGGCCTCGAGCAGGTCACCGCGCTCCATGCCCTTGGTCCGCGGCCGGGCGCCGACCAGCAGCGCGACGTTCACGCCGTCGAACGCGTGCTTCGGGTCGTCGGTGATGTCGATGCCGGCGAGCAGGGGGAAGGCGCAGTCGTCGAGCTCCATGGCGGTGCCCTCGGCGGCCTTGAGCGCCGGCGGGATCTCCAGCAGCGACAGCCGCACGGGCGTGTCCGGCCCGAGAAGCTGGCCGGAGGCGATGCGGAACAGCAGTGCGTACCCGATCTGGCCGGCGGCACCGGTGACGGTGACCTTGACGGCAGCCTTGCTTGCCACGGGGAAGATCCTCCCGACGAAATGACGAAATCCGGTGGTGGGAGGCTAGCAACCGGGTGCCCGCGCACCACCGCTGGGAGCGCACCGTCACATGTGACGCCGGACCGGTCAGTGGTCCAGCGAGAAGCCCTCGATCGTCAGGGCGACCGCGAGCACGCAGACGCCGAGTCCCGCATAGGTCAGCACGTCGACGCCGCGGCCGCGGATGGCGATCAGACCGGCCTGGTCGTCCCGCAGCAGCGCGCGCATGGCCGCCGCCATGATCAGCGCGGCACCGATCAGCACCGTGCCCTGCCGCCAGTGGTAGAGCAGGATCCGCACCAACCCGAGCGCTACAACCGCCAGCACCATGCCGAACGGCAGGTGGGTCAGGACCGGGTGGCGGCGGCGCTGGGGTGTGGTCACTTCGACAGGCTCCGTTCAGTGCCGATGCTCACTTCGACAAGCTCCGTTCGGTGCCGATGCTCACTTCGACAAGCTCCGTTCGGCGGCCAGGACCGTGTTCGTCAGCAGCATCGCGATCGTCATCGGTCCCACGCCGCCCGGCATCGGCGCGAGGTAGCCGGCCTTCTCGCGGACGGCCGGGTGCACGTCGCCGACGAGGCCCTGGTCGGTGCGGGTGATGCCGACGTCGAGAACCGCGGCGCCGGGCTTGATCATGTCGGCGGTGATCAGCGCGGGGTTGCCGGCCGCCGCGACGACGATGTCGGCCCGGCGGGTCTCGGCGGCCAGGTCCTTCGTGCCGGTGTGGCACAAGGTCACCGTCGCGTTCTCGCTGCGGCGCGTCAGCAGCAGGCCGAGCGGGCGGCCGACGGTCACGCCACGGCCGACGACCGTGACGTTCGCGCCGGCGATCGGCACGTCGTAGCGCTTGAGCAACTCGATGATGCCGACCGGCGTGCACGGCAGCGGACCGGTCTCGCCGAGCACGAGCTTGCCGAGGTTCATCGGATGCAGGCCGTCGGAGTCCTTGGCCGGGTCGACCCGCTCGAGCGCGGCGCCCGAGTCGAGCTGCCCGGGCAGCGGCAGCTGGATCAGGTAACCCGTACACGCGGGGTCGGCGTTGAGCTCGTCGATGACCTCGTGCAGCCGGGCCTGCGTGATGTCCGCGGGCAGGTCGCGGCGGATCGAGGTGATGCCGACCTTGGCGCAGGCGTTGTGCTTGCCGCGCACGTAGGAGTGCGAGCCCGGGTCGTCGCCGACGAGGATCGTGCCGAGCCCGGGGACGACGCCCTTGCGCGCGAGCGCGGCGACCCGCTCGCGGAGGTCGTCGAAGATGGCGTCGCGAGTCGCCTTGCCGTCCAGGATCGTTGCGGTCACGCCCTGCATCCTCTCACCGCCGTATCGCCGCGACGCCGACCGCCACCATCGTGATGGCCGTGCCGATCACGCTCGCCGCGGTGAGCCCGCCCCCGGTGGGCACGACGATGTCGAGCAGCACGGCGCCGGTGAGCTGGCCCGCGACCGAGGCGAGCCCGAGCAGGAGCACGCCGGTGAACCGGACGGCCGCGACCGCGGTCAGGATCGCGATCATGCCGAGCGGGCCGCCGACGTAGTACCAGAACTCGCCGGGCGGCGCCCCGGGCAGTCCGCGCACGAGCGCGTCGACCAGCGCGGCGATGATCAGCGCCGCGGTGCCGACGGAGAAGTTGACCAGCGTGGGCACGACGATGTGGTCGGACTCGACCCGCACCAGCCCGTTGACCGCCGCCTGCCACGCCAGCCCCAGCCCGGCGATCGCGGGCAGCAGCGCCCACCACAGGCCGCCCGCCTCGATCGCGGCATGGTCGGACACCGCGATCACCACGGCCACCACCGCTAGCGCCGCGCCGGCCGCACGCGGCAGCGTCACCGGCTGCGGGTCGGCGGGCCCGAGCCCGGCCCGGTCGACCGCGAGGCTCGCCACGACCTGCCCGGCCACCACGGCGATCGTGAACACGGCGACCCCCAGCGTGGCGACCGTGATCCCCTGCGCGGTCACGAACAAGGCCCCGCACGCGCCGCCCAGGCACTGCCAGGGGCGCAGCCGGCCGCCGCGTACGCTGTTGCGGAGCCGGACCAGTCCGGCGCGAGCCGAGGGAGTCGCAGCCACGGACACGGCAAGCAGGACGGTGCCGATGCCGAAGGAGATGAGTGCGGCGAAGACGCCGTCGTGCATGACGTGCCCCAGCTGACCGTTGATACGGCCCTGAACGGCGAGCGCCACCCCGCCGACCGCGGCGACGGCGGCGCCTGCCACCCGTACGCGTGCGGGCGGATGGTGCGGTGAGGAGATCACGTGTGCACATCCTCACCTACGGCCTTGCGGCGAGGGTCACCGGCCAGGTAGAGAGCTTGCTGAGCCGCAGTCCGATGGACAAGGGAAGATGTGAGCGTGGCACAACCGACCCAGCTAACCCCGACCGAGCAGGATGCCCTGGTCAAGCAGATCGGGCTGGCGATGCTGCGGGTCGCGCCCGACGACTGGGAGCAGCTGACCGTCGACTACCGCGCGGTGGGCCGCTACTCCGAGTCGACGGGCAAGGTGGTCTACACCGACGGGGGGACCGAGCCGTGGACGATGCCGCCGGACCTGGCGGGGTTGTTCGCACGGCTACGTGGGGGCATGTACCGCGAGGGGCGCGGGACGTGGTTCAACGCGAGGTACCGGCTCGACCACCCGTCGTCGTACAACCTCGAGTACGACCGCGAGGAGCCGAAGTGGGACCTGCCGCCGCCGCCGCAGGCCTACCCCGACGACATGCGGATGTTCCCCCGCACGGATGACAACGTGCCGGCGTGGTTGCGCCGCAGGCTGGCCTCGGCGCCGCCCGCCCCGGGTGGCCCGCCGCCGCCGCGCTTCCGCGTGGCCCGGATCTTCGACGGCCCGAACCAGGCGGTGAACCGCCCGCCGGTCGCGCCGGACGAGGTGCGGGACGTGCTCGACTACCTCGACGCCGCGCCGCTGGCCGGACCCGCGCGCGGCTACGACATCGATCGCATGGGGCCGGACGGGCGGCAGTCGGTGCCGGTCGCGTTCCACACGGACGGCACCTGGATCTGGCCGGCCGCGGTCAACTACTACCTGCGTGAGCACAACATTCCGCCGGAGCCGGACCTCGTCAAGCACATCGCGCGGCAGCACTTCGAGGTCCCGCTGATCGACGACTCGGTCCGGTCGGCCGCCGCCGCGTTCCTCGGTTCCGGTGGGCCGCCGCGGCCGCCGGGCCCTCCGCCCGGACCGCCACCTGGTCCGCCCGGTCCGGCGGGTCCGCCTGGTCCGCCGCCTGGACCGCCCGGTGCGCCGCCGACGCGGGCGATGGCACCGCCCCCGCCACCGCCCCCGGGCCCGCCCCCGCCACCGGTCACGAAGGTCGTGCCAGCGCCGAAGCCGATCGTCCCGCCGCCGGATCCCAGTGGTTCGGCCCCGCCGGCCGCATTGCCGTCGCAGGGTCCGCCGGCGCAGACGATCGACGCGCTGCGCGCGCGGCTGTCGGACCTCGGCGTGCCGGACACGGCGTTCCGGATCGGCCCGCCGGGCGGGCGCGCGTGGACGATGGAGCAGACCGACGAGGGCTGGCGGGTCGGCTGGTACGACCGCGCGTTCGTGGCGCCGGCGATGTTCGAGGACGTCGCCGACGCGTCGGCGTTCTTGCTGGGCAAGCTGATGATGGACGCGGACCGCGGGCACGCGCCGGGCCCGGTGCACGTGGTGCCGGCGTCGTACGGCATGTCCGGCTCCGAGGGGTCCGGCAAGGACGCGGCACTGAGCTCCGACGAACCGGTGAGCCCGAGCCAGGAGCTCGAGGCTCCGCCGCCGGCAGCGGCCGCGGTCACGCCACCGCCTCCGCAGGCCGTCGACTACGGCCCGCCCGACGGCTACGGCCCGGGCGGCTTCGGCGCGGCACCGGACGCGGGCATGCCCGACGGCGGCTTCGGCCCGGGTGCGCCGGGCACCTTCGGTCCGGCACCTGACGGCGGCGTGCCCGAGGCCGGTTTCGGTCCGGGCGCACCCGGCGGCTTCGGCCCCGCAGGCGGTTACCCGGAGCCCGCGGCCCCGGACTACGGACCGCCGGATGCCGGACCGGACTCCGGTCGGCACAGCCGCCACGGCGTCCCCGACACGGACGGCCGGCCCGACAACGGCCGCTCGTCCTACGGCCAGCCGGAGGGCGCATACGGTGCCGCGGGCGGTCCCGACGGGTTCCGCCCGCCGGACGGCGGCTACCACGAGCCCGACGACCTGCCCCGCCGCGGCGGGGGCCAGCCGGACGGCTACCGCCCACCCGATGGTGGCTACCACGAGCCCGACGATCTACCTCGCCGCGGCGCCGGCCAGCCGGTTCCGGGCGGCGGGTTCGGCCGGCCGGACGATCGAGTCGGCGCGGCCCGCGCGGGGTTCGAACCGGACGGCCCGTTCGGCAGGCAGCCGGACCCGCGTGGCTCGGAGCTGGAGCGGACCGAGTTCGCCCGGCCGGACGCGCTGCTGGCCGACTCCCCGCCCTCGGGTTTCGAGCGTCCCGACGTGTCCGGGCCACCGTCGCCGCAGTCGGGCTTCGACCGTCCGGACATGCCGGCCTCGCCTCGCGCGGGTTTCGAGCGTCCCGACCTGTCCGGGCCACCGTCGCCACAGTCCGGTTTCGACCGACCGGAGTTCTCGCGGTCCGGTGCCGGTGGTCCCGAACCGGGGCGGCCGGACTCACCGGGGCCGGGCGCGCGCGCTGGTGATCAGACGATGGTCGCCCGGCCGGCGCCGGCCGGGTCGGCAGCCGCGCCGGTGTCCGGCGACTGGCCGATCAGCCCGCTGCCCGGCGAGCCGCCGCTGACGTTGTTCCGCGGCAAGCGGCTCGTGGAGCTGGAACCGGGCATGGAGATCGACCGGTTCGGCGAGGACGACGGCAACCTCGTGTACGCACAGGGCACGCCGTTCCGGGAGCGGTCGCTGGTGCCGGAGTGGGTGGAGCGGCCGTACCACGTGTACCAGGTCCGGCAGCCGGTGCAGGTGCTGACCGGCGCGGCGATCCCGTGGTTCGACCAGCCCGGCGGCGGGACGGCGTACCTGCTGCCCGACGCGATCGGCGAGCTGGTCGCGATGGGCCGGCTCGTGGAGGTCAACGGCAGGGAGCGGCCGCCGAGCTAGCTCGAGGTGTCGACGCGCAGCCCGTGAGCGGCGGCGAACGCGACGGCGGTATCCAGGTCGACGAGGGCGCCGCCGAGCTTGGCGTGTGTCAGACCGGTGGCGTCGAGCTGTGCTTCGCGGAGGTCGGCGCCGTCGAACTTCGCCTCCAGCAGGCGGGCGCCGGTGAGGTCCGCGCCGCGCAGGTCGGTGTTGCGTAGGTCGGCGCCCATGAGGTTGGCCTCGCGGAAGCGAAGGCCGGCGAGGTTGGTCGTGCGCAATGCGGCCTCGGAGAGGCTCGCGAGCGTGAGGTCGCAGTCGGTGATCTTCCACGGCCGGAACCGGCATTCGACGAAGGTCGAGCCGAGCAGGCTGCAGCCGGTGAACTCGCTCTCGGTCAGCGTGGTGCGCTTGAAGGTGCAGGAGCGGAAGGCGCTGGAGCGGTGCCGCGACTCGCCGAGATCGGTGCGGGTGAAGTCGCAGTTGTCGAAGGTGCAGCCCTTGGTGATGAGGCCGCGCAGGTCGGCTTCGGCGAAGGTGCAGTCCTCGAACGCGCGGCCGGTCCACTCCTGCCCGGTGAGGACGGCGTCCGCATAGTTCTCGTCCCGTTCGGTCATGGGGGCACTCTATGGAACGACCACGACAGGCCGGCGCGCGTCGTTGACGAGCGAGCGCGTCACGCCGCCCCCGCGCCCGACGACGATGCAGTCGGCCCGCCGGTCCTCGGCCACGGCCTCCAGTCCGTGGGCCGGATCTCCGCGGTAGTGGACGAGCTCCCACTGCACGCCGGACTGATCGAGATAGGCGGACGCGGCCTGGTGCAGCTCCGCGACGTACTCGCTGGCCGCCTCGGCCGCGGTGGCCATGCCGAGGGGCGACCAGTAGGCGGGCCCGGCAAGCGCCTCGACGTAGACGAGGACGAGCAACGCCCGCTCGCGGCGGGCGAGCCCACTGGCCCAGGCGGCGGCGTGCAGCGCCCGATCGCCCCCGTCAACCCCGACCACGATCACGGCAAGCCCGTCCTTGCCGATCTCGAAATCGCCCCGTCGCGACACGCTTGGATCTTAGATCCGTTGCTCTGCAAGGACATAGGGCCCATCGGGTGCTCACCAACGCGCTCTTTGTTACGCGCCGCGTTCACCCGGCTGTCTCTTGCTCTCGACTGCCCGCATGCGTCGGCCGGCGGATTGTGCCTTGCTCAGCTCTCGTGTGGAGTGATCCGCTGAGAGCGTCGCTGCGGTGCGGATCCCCAACACCGCTGGACCTCGTGCCCGCCCACCCCACAGCTGTCCGGACATCGCACTGGCGCATCTGGCCTCGCGTTGGCAAAGCCCCACCACTCCCGGGGGCCACCCACGTTCCAGTCTACCGGCGGTGGGTGTGAGGAGGCGGGATCGCTGTCGCCTGTGGACAACTGCGGCGTGCGAATGGAAGATCCGACCGACTTGCCTGCTGCACAACGGTTTTCGAGGCATTCCTGGCGATGGATCCCCCGATTGCCAAGCCTAGTAGGCAGGGCCGACGGTTCGAGCGCGTCGACGGCTGGTGTGTGGACAACTCGTGTCGGGCCGCGGGTCAAGGGGGCCGGGTTCACGAATCGCCGGAGCTGCGCGTCTGCTGCCCGCGGCTCAGCGTCTACTTTCGATTCGTGAGGTCACGCATCAGCCCACCCCCGGTGCGGTGCGGTGCGGTGCGGGTTGCGGGCGGGACTGCGGGTTAGCGGAAGTCCCTTGACTTGGCGGGGATGCTCAGGTCCAAGGGCTCCAGGTGGTCGGCCAGGATGCTTGTTACGCCTTCTGCACTCTCGACCATGCCGCGGACCAGCAGGGCCGACGAGTTCCTCGCGATGCGGCGGTAGCGGGTCCACAGGCCTGGCGAGCAGACGACGTTGATCATGCCCGTCTCGTCCTCCAGGTTGAGGAACGTCACGCCGCCCGAGGTGGCGGGGCGTTGGCGGTGGGTTACCGCGCCGCCGATGAAGACGCGGGTGGCGTTGTCCTTTTCGGACACCGTCTTGATCGGGCGTGCGCCTACCTCGTTCAGGTGGGCTCTCAGGAACTCCGTCGGGAACGTGTCCGGGGACAGGCCAGTCGCCCAGACGTCGGCCACCGTCAGTTCCAGCGGGGTCATGCCGGGCAGCGACGGCGCGGTCGCGCCCACCGCGGTGCCCGGCAGCCGGTCGGGTCGTTCGCCGGCCACCGCGCCTGCTGCCCACAGGGCTTCGCGGCGTGCCAGGTCGAAGCAGTCGAACGCGCCCGCCGTGGAGAGGGCCTCGATCTGCGCCCTCGTCAGCTGCACCCGACGCGCGAGATCGGTCATGTCCGCGTACGGGCCGTTGTCCTCGCGCTCGGTGACGATCTTGCCGGCCAGCTCGTCGCCGATCGTGCGCACGGTGCCCAGGCCCGTGCGCACCGCCGGTCCCGCGCTGTCGTGTTCGTCGCGAGGATCGCGTGGGCGTAGCGCGAAGCCCGATGGTTCGAGCGTCGCGTACGAGAGGCTGGCGTTGATGTCCGGCCCGCGGACGGTGACCAGGTGCCGTCGGGCGTCGGCCACCAGCGACTGCGGCGAGTAGAAGCCCATCGGCTGCGCGCGCAGGAGCGCGGCGCAGAACGCGGCCGGGTAGTACAGCTTGAACCACGCGCTCGCGAACACCAGGTACGCGAAGCTCAGCGCGTGACTTTCCGGGAAGCCGAAGTTGGCGAACGCGAGCAGCTTCTCGTAGATCCGCCCGGCCAGGTCGGCGTCGATCCCGTGCTTCGCCGCTCCGGCGTAGAAGCGCTCGCGTAACCGCTCCATCCGCCGCGTCGACCGCTTGGCGCCCATCGCGCGGCGAAGCTCGTCGGCTTCGGCAGGCGTGAAGTCGGCGATGTCCACGGCCATCTGCATCAGCTGTTCCTGGAACAGCGGCACGCCCTTGGTCTTGTGCAGGGCCTTCTTCAGCAGCGGATGGTCGTAGGTGACTTCTTCCTGTCCGTTGGCACGGCGGATGTACGGGTGGACCGAGCCGCCCTGGATCGGGCCTGGGCGGATCAGCGCGACCTCGACCACCAGGTCGTAGAACTCCTTTGGCTTCAACCGGGGCAGCGTGGCCATCTGCGCGCGGCTCTCGACCTGGAACACGCCGACCGAGTCAGCGCGCGTCAGCATCTCGTAGACGTGCTCGTCGTCGAGGTCGAGCCTGTCGATGTTCACCGTCGTGCCGTGGTGCTCCTCGACCATCTCCACCATGTACCGCAACGCGGAGAGCATGCCCAGGCCGAGCAGGTCGAACTTGACCAGACCGGCGGCCGCGCAGTCGTCCTTGTCCCACTGCACGACCGTGCGTTTGTCCATCCGCGCACGTTCGACCGGGCACACCTCGCTGACCGGCCGGTCGCAGATCACCATGCCGCCGGAGTGGATGCCCAGGTGCCGCGGGAAGTGCTCCAGCTGTCCGGCGAGCTCGAGCACGGCCGCCGGCACGTCGTGGTGGTTGTCCGCCACAGTGGACTCGAGTGGCCCCCAGCGGTCGATCTGCTTGCTCCACGCGTCCTGCTGCCCGGGCGAGTAGCCGAGGGCCTTGGCCATGTCACGCACCGCGGACTTCGCGCGGTAGGAGATGACGTTGGCGACCTGGGCGGCGTGCCGGCGGTCGTAGCGCTCGTAGACGTACTGGATTGCCTCCTCGCGGCGGTCGGACTCGATGTCGAGGTCGATGTCCGGCGGGCCGTCGCGGGCCGGGGCGAGGAACCGTTCGAACAGCAGGTTCCATTTCACGGCGTCGACCTTGGTGATGCCGAGCGCGTAGCAGACGGCGGAGTTGGCCGCCGATCCCCTGCCCTGGCAGTAGATCCCGTTGCGTCGGCAGAAGTCGACGATGTCGGACACGATCAGGAAGTAGCCGGGGAAGCCCAGCTCCTCGATGACACGCAGCTCGTGCTCTATTTGTGCGTAGGCCTTCGGGTTGGCCCCGGGAGTGCCGTACTGCCGCAGCGCGCCGGCGTAGGTCTTCTCGCGCAGGTAGCTGTCCTCGGTGTGGCCGCCGACCTCGAACGGTGGGAGCTCGGGCGCCACCAGCTTGAGGTCGAAGGACAGTTCGACGCCGAGAAGCGCGGCGCGTTGCACGGCGCCCGGATACCGCGCGAACCGCCGGCTCATCTCCGCGCCCGAGCGCAGGTAGGCCGTCGGCGCGGGCGGCAGCCAGCCGTCGAGCTCGTCGAGCGAGCGGCGGGCGCGCACCGCGGCCATGGCGGCGGCGAGGTCGCCGCGGTTCGGGTGCGCGTAGTGCACGGCATTGGTGGCGACGACCGGCAGGTGCAGGTCCATGGCCATCTTTGCGAGCAGGTCGTTGTGCATGGTGTCGAGCGGCATGCCGTGGTCGATGAGCTCTAAGTACACCCGGTCCTTGCCGAACCGGTCGACGAGACGGGTGAGCTCGGCGAACGCGGCGGCCGGGCCGTCGCGCAGCAACGCCGCGCGCACGGCACCCTTGCGGCAGCCGGTCAGCACGACGCACTCACTCGCGGTCTCGGCGACGACCTCGTCGTAGTCGTAGACCGGCTGTCCCTTCTCGCTGTCGTCGGCGAGCTGGGCCGTGGTGATCGTGCGGCAGAGCTGCCGGTACCCGGCGGGACCGGTGGCGAGGAGGAGCAAGTGCTCGCCCTCCGGGTCGGCGACGCCGTTCTGCGGTTCGTGCAGGCCGAGGCTGAGCTCGGCACCGAACACCGTGCGGACGCCGAGTTCCTTCGCGGCCTCGGCGAAACGGACGACGCCGTACATGCCGTCGTGGTCGGTGATCGCGATCGCGTCCAGCCCGAGGAGTGCGGCCGCCTCGATGAGCTCCTCGGGGTGGCTGGCGCCGTCGAGAAAGCTGAAGTTCGAGTGGCAATGCAACTCGGCGTAGGGCGTTCGGGTCTCGGCACCGGCGAGGTCGGTGGGGCCGGGTGGGCCGAGGCCGGCTGGCGCGGTGTAGCGCTCCCGGTGTCTGGACCAGGCGGGGCTGTCGCCGCCGTCGCCGCGGATCCCGGCCTTCTTCTCGGGTGGCCGGCCGGAGAGGATGCGTTCTACTTCGGACCAGCTGACCGGTGGGTTGTTCCAGCCCATCAGCGACATCTCGCTCGCGACGTGGCAGCACTCGGGCGGGCGGTTGTGGTGACTGGTGGGCTGGTTGGGCAAGGACCGGTTGCGACGGAGCCGCCGCCGCGGGAGCCGGCGCTCGTGGCAAAACCGTTCGCGACGGGATGACTGGCGGCGATGGTGCCATCGGTTGGTATGGCGGCGAAGCTGACACGGCCGGGCGTGGCGGCGCACGCCGGATCGGGTGACTGCTCCGGAGAGGCGAGATCGACCTCGTTGCGGATCGTCGACGAGGCAGCCGGATTGGCAGCGGCGAAACCGCCCCGGGCCGGGCTGTCCAGCGCCTCGATTCGCAGCAGATCGGCGACGTTGTCGGCTACCTCGGCCCGGGGCGGCGAGTGTGGGGCTGAGAAGGTCGGCTTGGTTGGGGCGTGGTGGGGCGGCCCGGCGGGCGGGTGTGTCGATGGTGGTTGGGCTTCGTGGTTCATCAGCGGGCTCGGATGTTCTCCGGGGAGTGGCGGGGGGCGGGGACGAGCAGATCCAAGCCCAGTAAGTCCTCGTCCGGGTCGGGGACGGCTCGGCTCAGGTACGGGTAGCCCGCTACGCACACCGGGTTCGGGTGGCCGATGACGAACTGGCGGCAGCTGCCGTCCAGGGTGCGGCACTCCGGGCAGGCTCGGGGGTCTCGCGGCATCAGTCGTACATTCCTTCCACTGTCCACTTCTCGCCGGCCAGGACGAGCAGCAGGGCCGTCTGTGTGTCCTCTTCGGACTGGTCGGGGTCTTCGCGCTCCTCGAGCAGGACCTGGAGGCGGGTACGCCGGTGCGACTCGGCCCACCAGCGCTCGTCGGTCGGCCAGGGACCGGCCCAGGCGACGATGCGGCGCGGTGCTGCGCCCTCGATCGCCACCTGGGCCGGCGAGCCGGTCAGCTCGTCGCGGACGTTGATGTCCACCGGCCGGCCGAATGTGTCGGTCACCTTGGCGCGCAACGGTTTCATCGGCACGGTCGCCGGCGACGGGGCGGGCAGCACTCCCGGCCATGGCGCGGCGGGATCGGCGGCTGGACTGCGCTCGTCGCCCCACGGGACCAGGCGCACGCGCTCGGCCGGATCGCGTCCGCCACCCAGCACGGGGACGACCACCGCCTCGGGACCGCCGAGCAGACCCTGGACGTGGATCATGGCCCGGCCGGCGCGCTCGTCGGCCTCCGCACGACCCTCGCCGCGCCACAGGTCCAGCTGCAGCGCCGTGCCCTCGATGACCTCGACGGGCTCCAGGCGCAGCACCGTGACGCCGGCCGACAGGGTGGTGCCGCGCAGCCAGCCGTCCAGCTGCCAGCGCACCCGGTCGGCGATGCCGGACGGCGTGAGCGGCTCGGCGGCCCGCCAGACGCGCTCGCGCTCCTCACCGTGCGCGGTGGCCGCGTGGATGCCCAGGCGCGTGCAGGCCAGGCCGTGCACGGCAAGGCCGGCGTGCAGCCGTTCGGCCAGGATCTTGGCCACGAACGCCGCCGCGTCGACGCGCTCCACCGGAGGGTCGAGCACCTTGTCCACGGCGAGCTCGGGGGGCGGTCGGCGGCGGTCCGGCGGGCGTTCCTGGCCGCCGCGAGCCAGGCGGTGCGCGACGACGGCGTCGCCGCCGAACCGCGCGGAGACGTCGCGCTCGGGCACCGCCGCGAACGCGCCCAGCGTGCGCAAACCCAGGCGGCGCAACAGGTCCACCAGGTCGGCGCGATCCATCCCCTCGGACGGCCGGTGCAGCTCGCGCACGCTCAGCGGCGCGAGGAACTCCCGGCTCGCGCCCGGCTCGACGATGAGCCCGCGCCGCGCGGCGAGGATGGCGGCGAACAACCCGTCGGCGATGCCGACCTGGCACTCCGCGCCCGTGCGCAGCGCGACCTGGTCGATCAGCCGTTCGGCCGCTCCCTCCTCCCCGCCGAAGTAGCCGGCCGGGCCACGGGCGGGCACCGCGACGATGCCCGGCCGAACTATCTCGACGCCGACCGCGAGCTCCTCGACCGCGGCGGCCACCGGTTCGAACAACCGCGCGTCCCGGTCGGGATCGTCGGCGAACACAACCAGCTCGGGGCAGCGCCCCTGGGCCTCGCGACGCCGCATGCCGCGCCGCACGCCCTCCGCCCGGGCAAGTGCGCTCGCGGCGACGACGAGATTGCCGGTGACCACCGCGATCGGCCGCCCGGGGAGGAGGGCAGCCGCCGCACCCGCGGCGGTCACCGGCCAGTCCGGGCACCACACGACGAGCATCCGGTGTGGTGCCCCGACGTTGTTCATGTTTCGAACGTACGAGCGATACGCGGCGCTGTCAAGCGGACTCTCAGCCAACTGCCAGGCAGGGCGAAACCCTTTGCTGCCAACAAGTTGACCGCCCGGCCCGGCACTCCTCGAACGCTCACGCGACACCCACCGGATCGGTCGCCGGCCGGGGTCGCAGAGCCGGCAACGCCGGGGCGATGCCGCCGCCGGGAGCGGGGAGCCGCAGGGTCGTCCGGACCGGCCGGGCGGCGGCGCCACGGCCCCGGGCCGTGACGGTGACTTCGCGGCCGGCGAGGTAGCCGGCGCCCTGCTCGATGCCGTCCCAGCGATAGCTCGCGCAGCGCAGCTCGAGGTCGGCGCCCGGCCAGGAGCCGACCGTCAGCAGGACCGCGCCGCGATGGCGGGCACGCGCGGACAGGCGCCTGGCCTGCGCGTCGCCGAGCCGCGCGCGCGGGGTGACGACGAGGTCCATCCCGTCGAGCAGGGCGGCGACCACCGCGGGCAGGTCCGCGCCGGGATGCCGGACCAGCGCGAGCCGGTCGACCGCGACACCCAGCTCGGCGGCGGCGAGCACGCCGAGGTCGGGCATGCCGACGACGGCCGCCCACGAGTCACCTGCCGTGGCTTCCGCGAGCAGGGCGAGCAGCAGCGACGTCGAGCCGTGCACGGACACCGTGCTGCCGCGCCGGAGCCCGCCCCACGGAAACAGCCCGGCAAGGTCGGTGTGCACGGGTAGCATCCGCACGCGGCCGGACGGCGCCTTGGCGAGGTCGCTGGCCACTCCCACCGCACCGGAAGTGGCCAGCGATGCACCCAACGCCGGCATTCGCGCACACCTCCCCGCAACTCCGCACGCGCCGCGGGGAAGGCAGCACTCGAACGCCTGTTCGATAGTACCAGAGAAGCGGGGGCAGGAACAGCCGAGCCTTCGGCACTGACCCGGCAGCCGGCGGTCGGCACGGCGGCGGCCCGCCGGGGTGTGCCCGCCGGCAAAAGTACCGGCGGGCACACGTCGCTCCGCGAGCTCAGGCGACCGGGACATCCCTCCTGCGGAACCCGGCCAGGCCGGCGACCCCGACCACCACGGCGACCGCGAGCAGCCACACGAGCGGCGTCGCCGTGACGTCCGCGCCGGGAACCCGCGGAATGTGGGTGAACGGCGAGATGTCCAGCACCCACTGGTCGAGCTGCAATGCCGGGCCGACCAGCCCGATCAGCAGGCACACCGTGAGCGCCGCCCACGCCACCGCCGCCAGCCGCGGCAGCACGCCGAACAGCAGGACGGTGACCGCCGAGAGCACCCACACGGCGGGCAGCTGCACCATCGCGCCGCCCAGCAGCCGGGGCAGCTCGCCGCCGACGTCGCGGACGTTCAGGCCGTGCGTCAGGCCCATCGCGACGCCTGCCGCGGCCAGCGTCACCGCCGGGCCGAGCAGCGAGAACAGCAGGTGGCTGCCGATCCAGCGCAGGCGGCCGACCGCCGTCGCCAGGACGGGCTCGGCTCGGCCGCTCACCTCCTCGTTGCGTGCCCGCAACATCGCCTGGATCGCGTAGGCGCCTGCGATCAGCCCGAACAGCCCGAGAATGCTGGCCAGGTAGCTGTTGATCAACCCGGTCGCGCCGCCCATGCGGGCGAACACGTCGCGGAGCTCCTGGTTGTCGCCGACGAGGTCCCCGACGCCCTCGGCGAGGTAGCCCAGGACGATGCCCAGCGCCACGAACCCGCCCACCCAGCCGGCGAGCAGGCTGCGGTGCAGCCGCCACGCGAGCCCGAACGGCGAGGACAGCGCGGCCGACGCCGACGCCGGACCCGGCCGGGGCGGCAGCAGACCGGCGCCGACGTCGCGCCGTGCGGACAGGGCGATCGCCACGTATGCGAGCAGCGCGCTCACGACCACCACGAGCAGCGCCGGCCACCACGCGTTCTCGCCGTACGGGCGGATCCGCTGCACCCAGCCGATCGGCGAGAGCCAGGTCAGCCAGGCCAGCGGCCCGTCGGACATGGCGCTGATGTCGCCGACGATGCGCAGCACGTAGGTCACGCCGAGCGTGGTGATCGCGATCCCGCGCGCGTTGCCCGCGGCACCCGCCAGCTGCGCGGCCACCGCGCCGACCGCGGCGAAGATCCAGCCGGAGGCGGCCATCTCGAGCCCGAACGCCACCGAGCCCGCACCCGGCATGTCCTGGCCGGCCATGCCGCCGGCGAGGATCAGGCCCATCACCAGGTTGGCGCCGAACGTCGCGACCAGGGCGGCCGCGAGCGGCGCGTGGCGGCCGACGACCGTGGAACCGAGCAGCTCGCGGCGGCCGGTGTCCTCCTCGGTCCGGGTGTGCCGGATGACCGTGAGGATGCTGACGATCCCGATGATCACGGGCAGGAAACCGGCGCGCCATGCGACGAGCTCGCCGAGCCCGGAGCCGTGCAGCCCGCCGTACAGCGCCACGAAGCCCGCGTTGTTCGCGCTGGTCGTGGCGTACCGCAGGCGGCCGGCGGCGTCCGGGAACAGCTCGTCGATCGCGGTCACGTAGGACAGCGGGATGAGGCCGAGGAACAGCACCCACAGCGGCATGATGACGCGGTCACGCCGAAGGATGAGCCGGACCAGCTTTCCGGTGCCGGTCAGGGTGGTCATCGCACGGCCTCCAGCGCCGTGCCACGGTCGTAGTGGCGGAGGAACAGCTCCTCGAGCGTCGGCGGCTGGCTCACGAGGCTGCGCACGCCGGCTTCGGTCAGGCGGTGCAGGACCGCGTCCAGCGAGTCGGTGTCGACGTCGAGCTTGATCCGCGTCCCGTCGTCCTTCAGGTCGTGCACGCCGGGCAGGTCGGCCAGGCCCGCGACCGGGCGCGCGAGCTCGGCCTGGATGTTCGTGCGGGTGAGGTGGCGCAGGTCGGCGAGCGTGCCGGTCTCCACGGCGCGACCGTCGCGGATGATCGTGAGCCGGTCGCAGAGCGCCTCGACCTCGGCGAGGATGTGGCTGGAGAGCAGCACCGTGCGGTCGCCGCGGCGCTTCTCCTCGCGGATCTCCTCGCGGAAGACCTCCTCCATCAACGGGTCCAGGCCCGACGTCGGCTCGTCGAGCAGCAGCAGCTCCACATCGGACGCGAGGGCGGCGACGAGCGCGACCTTCTGCCGGTTGCCCTTGGAGTAGCTGCGGCCCTTCTTGCGCGGGTCGAGGTCGAAGCGTTCGAGCAGGTGGTCGCGGCGCTTGCGGTCGAGCCCGCCGCGCAGCCGGCCGAGCAGGTCGATCACCTCGCCGCCGGTCAGGTTGGGCCAGAGCGTGACGTCCCCGGGCACGTACGCGAGCCTGCGATGCAGCTCGGTCGCACCGCCCCACGGGTCGCCGTCCAGCAGCCGTACGGTGCCGGCGTCGGCGCGCATCAGGCCGAGCAGGATCCGGATCGTCGTGGACTTCCCCGCGCCGTTCGGGCCGAGGAAGCCGTGCACCTCGCCGGTGCGGACGGCCAGGTCGAGGCCGTCCAGCGCACGCGTCGGGCCGAACGTCTTGACCAGTCCGGCCGCCGAGATGGCGTCGGTAATGATGCCGGTCATCGTGGTTCTCCCCTTTCTTGTTTCGCCAACCCGGCCCGCAGCTTCGCGGCCTCCTGCCGGGTGAGCAGCGGGTTCGAGTAGGCGTGCAGCAAGGTCTCGGACAGCGCCAGGTCGCCCTCGGACGTGGTGAGGTCGACGCCCATCGCGCGCGACAGGTGCGGGAAGAGGATGGGGACGCCGAGCGCCATCGCGGTGATCACCGCCGCCCAGTGCCGGACGTTCACCTCGGACGCCTCCGGGTTCGCCTTCACGTAGTCGGCGAGCCATTGCTCCGTCATCCCGACCATCTCGTCGAACAGCACGCCCGCGCCCCCCTCGGCCAGCGACCGGGTGAGGTATCGCGAATGGGGCAGCATCGACGACCGGGCGGCGGCGACGTAGTTGCTGATCTCGCCGGCTCGCATGTCCGCCACGGCCTGGTCGTTGAGCCGCCGGATCGTCCGCACGAGCCACTCGTCACAGGCATCGCGCAGCGCCTGCTTCGAGCCGAAGTGATGGCGCACCAGCCCGGACGAGACGCCTGCCGTCTCGGCGATGCCACGGATCGTGGCCCGCTCGAAGCCGTGCTCCGCGAAGTGCCGCATGGCCGCGTCGCGGATGCGGGCGCGGGCGGTGAGGTCCTCGGGGTCCGGTGCGGTCGCCATGTGCTCCTGTCCCGTCGTGTAGCTGACTACTCGAACGACTAGGAGACTACACGCACGTGTAGGACGCTGCATAGGTGAGCAGCGGCCGAGCGCATCGACCCGGCCGATCCTTGGCCGATGTACTCACCTGCGCACGAATCCGGTTGGTGAACTTGTCACAAGATGAGCAAGGTGTCAGTTTGTTGCGTTCTGGTGACACATTTGCGGCTCACGATCCGATAAGCCGAATGCCACCCCTCTACGGCGCGTGGTGGCGGCGAGGAGTTGTGCACATGACGGTCGAGACCCGGCTGGACGGAAGTGTCCTGCCACGGCGCCTCGCCGACATCCTGCGCCCCGAGCTCGCCAGCCTCGCGACCGAGATCGTCGACGAGATCCGCGCCAAGATCCCCGCGTACGCGCGCCCGCTCGACGGCCCGTACGGCAAGTCCATCCGCGCCGGGGTGCAGCACGCGACGAGCCTGTTCATCGAGCAGATCGCCGACCCGGAGACGTCGGCGCAGAAGTGCTACGAGGTGCACCACAAGCTCGGCCAGAACGAGATGCGCGAGGGCCGCAGCCTCGACGAGCTGCAGGCGGCGTACCGCGTCGGCGCGCGGGTGTCGTGGCGGCGGATCATGCGCGTGGGCAAGCGGAACGGGCTGTCGTCGACGGTGATGTCGCAGCTCGCCGACGCGGTGTTCGCGTACATGGACAAGCTCGCGTCGATCGCGCTGGACGGCTACCTCGAGGCGAAGGCCACGTCCGCGGGTGCGCTCGAGACGTGGCGCCGCCGGCTGCTCGGGATGATCCTGCAGACGCCACCGGCGCCGGCCGCGGCGATCGGTGAGCTGGCGCAGCTGATCGGCTGGGCGGTGCCGGAGAAGGTGTCGCCGGTCGCGGTGCAGGCGCTGCCCGGCTCGGGACACAACCAGCGCAAGCCGACCCTCGACCCGGACGTGCTCGCCGATCTCGACGGGCTCGAGCCGCGGCTGCTCGTGCCGGGCGACGTGACCGACGCGCGGCTGGAACGGATTCGCGTGGCGCTGCCGCAGTGCCGGATCTCGGTCGGCCCGTCGGTGCGGCTGGACGCGGCGACGCACGCGCTGCGGTGGGCGCGCAAGGCGCTGACGCTCGCGCAGCACGGCGTGATCGCGGACGGGCTGGTCATCCGCGGCGACCGGTATCTGTCCACTGTGCTCGTGCACGCCGACGACCGGCTGCTGGCGACGCTGCGGGAGCGGTTGCTCGCGCCGCTGCGGGGGCTGACCGCAAAGCAGCGGGAGCGGATGCTGGAGACGTTGCGGGCGTGGCTGGACACGCAGGCCAGCGTGCCGGACATGGCCGGGCAGCTCGGCGTGCATCCGCAGACGGTGCGATACCGGATGCGGCAGCTGGAGCAGACGCTCGGCGAGGCGCTGCACGATCCGCTGCGCCGCTTCGAGCTGGAGCTGGTGTTGCGGGCGACGCCGGCCGGCCGGGCGATGAAACGCCGTACCACGTCGGATGTCGTGCTCCCGGCACAACGCGAACGGCGGTGACGACGCCTTCACCGCGTCGGGTACGGCGAAGGCGTCGTCGGGAACCGGCGGTCTACGCCCCGGCCGCGTGCCAGCGGTCGGCCAACTGCCGGCCCTGGGTCGGCACGTACGCCCGCGGGTTGGCGAAGCCGCCGAGGGTGAACCCGGTGCCGTCGAGCACGAGGCTGTTCGACCCGGCCGGTGAGGGCAGGCCCTGCCGCGCGTTCACGACGGAGTCGATGAGCCCGAACAGCCCGCAGTTGCGGGCCTTCGGTACGGCGAACGTGCGGTCGGCCACGGCCGCGCCGGACAGCACGGTGTTGTTCATCTCGCCCGCCGGGTTCGGCGTGCCGTCGGCGTCGTAGCGCATGAGCCGCACGGCCGGCTGCGACTGGTTGGCCACCTTCAGCACCATCGGGTCGCTGCCGGCGCCGATGTAGCAGTTCCGGTCCAGGAACGGGTTCTGCAGGTGGATCTTCACCGGCAGCGTCATGATCGGCCGGCCCGTGGTGACGGCCGCGGCGAGGTCGAAGTCCGTCACCGGCCCCGCCGGCTCCAGCGTCGCGGTCACGGTGTTCAACGGGCTGCCGACGACCGCGTCGCAGATCTCGGAGATCACCGGGATGTCGCTCGGGCACATCAGCCCGAGCAGGCCGCCGGGAACGACGATCGGGTCGCCGGACAGGCCGCCGTTGGCCGGCAGCACGAGCGAGTACGTGCCGCCCTGGTTCAGCATGCCGAACGACAGGTCGACCTTGCCGACCGGCATCGTGGTGCCGCCCATCGTGATCGTGCCACCGGGCGAGCCGCCGCCGAGGCACGCCGCGACGACGCTCGCGCCGTCCGCGGCGAGCATGGCCGGGTCGTCCACCGGGCACCCGCTCAGGGCGGCCCACTCGCCGGCGAGCGGGTCGGCGGTCGCGGCGGCGGGGGTGGCGAGCGCGGTACCGGTCCCGAGCACGACCACCGCCATGCCGGTGACCAGCTGTCTGCGGAACCGCCGTAATCCGATCATCGAGACTCCTTCCGTCCTGCTCAGGTTTGCGGTGTGGGCACCTCGGGCGGGCAGCCGAAGTGGTTGCCGTTGATCGTGCAGATCGAGCCCTGGGTCAGCTTGACGAAGTTGTCGGGCCCGGAAACCATGCCGGTGATCAGCGGATCGAGATCCTCGGTGACCCCGCAGCCGGTGAACGGCGGGATCGTGACCGTGCCGCTCAGCGGCCCGCCGCCGGTGAGCAGGTACTTCGGCGGTTTGCCGAACACCTTCACCTCGATGGGGGTCGCGGTCCGGCAGTTCGGTCCGAGGTCGAGCGGCACCCCGTCGACTTCCGCGTCGTAGATCCGCGCGACGAAGGCACCGGAGACCGTCGCGTTGCTGAACGTCGGATCCCTCGGGTGCAGCCGGATGTCGGCGAACCCGAGCCCGATCTGGGTCAGCTGCATCTTCGCCGTCGTCGGCACGAAACCGAACGGCAGGAACGACGAGCCCACCTCCGGCAGCACCGGCTCGCCGTGGAGGTTCGGAAGCAGGTTGGCCTGCTGGCACAGGATCGGCGGCGTCGGCGGATCACAGGTGGCCGGCGAGAAGTTCGTGGGGCCGATGTTGACGATGCCCGCTGGCTGCAGCACAGCGGCATCGAGCTTGGCGACGTTCGCGTAGCCGGTCACGTAGGCGCAGTACCGGGAGTTGGCCGGCTTCGGCGGGTCGATCTCCTCGCAGTCCTCGGGTATCTCCACGACCTTCGCGCCGGGCGCGGCCGGAGCCCCGGTGGCTTTCGGCCCCACGACGACGGCCCCGGGCGGGGCGGTCGCACCGGGAGTCGGTTCCTCCACATCGGACACCGCGATCGTGGCGAGGGAGGTCGCCTGGTCGGGCGCGAGCGCGCAGCTCAGCTCGACGGCCGGCGGCTCGGTCACCGCACCGTCGGCGGTGTAGCCGGTGAGCACGGCGCTCAGCCCGGCGGCGCCGATCTCGACGTCCCCGGCGGTGCCGGTGACGATCGGGGCCGGGGTCTCGAGCGGCACGTCCAGGGCGAGCGCGGAGTCGTCCGCCGGGATGGGGACCGGCTCCGGCCAGGCCCCGGACCAGGTGGCCGTGGCCACGGAGGTGCCCTGGGTGATCGTCGTGTCGAGCCGCACGACGGCGCCGATCGAGACCGCGCCGATGCCGGTCAGGTCGGCCAGCGCGGGCTGGGCGATGGACACGGTCGCCGCCGGGGCGCCCGGCCGCACCGGCGTACCGACGACGGCGGCGCGGGGAACGTCGACGACGACGCGGAGGTCCACCGGCCGCTCGCCGCCCGGGAACGCGCACCGGTAGGCGAGGGTGCGGTCGACGTGTGTGACGTCCGGCTGGTCGGCCGGGGCCGGTGCGGCCGGCACGAAGGCGGCCAGCCCGGCGCCGACGAGCACCGGCAACACCGCGCGCCTCATGCGTGCTCCCCTCATGGGTGATGGTCTGTGGAGGCGAGCGGAGCACGGACTCGTCCGCGCATCGTCATCCTCCCTCGCTACCGGCCCAGGGGCCCGCCCGGCGGCCGGGCGGGCCCGCGGTCATCCGTGAGTCAGCCGGTGATCGTCTGTGCCGGGCTGACCGTGTAGCTGCCGTCGAACTGTGCGGTGGCGTTCTCGTGAATCAGGTCCGAGCAGTTGTTGAGCTCGTCGACCCGCGTGACGGTCAATGTCGGCTCGGGGACCACCGAGAGCGTGGCGGCGCTGTTCGAGTATTGCGCGCCCACGGAGCCGGATACGGTCGCGTCGCAACCCGGTCCGGCGATGTCCGCCGTAATATTGTCGATGCTTCCGTTCGTGACTCCGGAATCGAAGGTGGCGCCGTTGAGCGTCCATGTTCCGACCTGGGTCACCTCGAACTGGATGAACCCGGCCAGCAGGCAGCCGTTGAACTGGATGCCGGGCGTCTCCGGGATCGTCGCGAGCTGGTTGTCGGCGCTCGTGCCCGACTCCAGGTCCACCGCCACCGTGGAGGTGTCGCAGGTCAGGGTGATGTCGCCGTTGACAGGGTCGTGCACGACGAGGTTCGTGACGCCGGCCGTACCGTTCGTCGGGCCGCCGGGACTGATGGTCCACGGCGGTGCCGCCGCGGCAGGCGTGGCCGCGGCGACCACCGCGGAAAGCGCCGTGATGCCGACCGCGAGCATTCCTGCGATACGCTTGTGCATTGTCCGATCTCTTCCTTTCTCCGAGTTGCACACACGGAATCCGCATTCGACGAAATCGAATGTCGTATTCCCGGGTGTGTCGAGGCGGGAAGGCCCTCGATAAACCACGTTACCTGTGGGTAACAGGGACCACAATCAGGTAACAGAAAAGTACGTCGTCACCTCCCGGAAACTGCTTTGGTGGACAATTGCGGGAACCGGTTTTGTCACCGGTGGACAGAAAGTCATCGCGGCTCCATTCCCGTGATGACCCACCGGCCGCGCTCGAGCCGTGCGGTGACCGACAGCTGCGCCGCGGCCGCGCTGCTCGCGTCCTTGTCGGCCCGCGTCGCCGACTGGTCGAGGAAGACGAGCAGCCGCGCGCTGTCGGTGCCGAGGTCCTGCACGGCGGCGTCGACGACCCGCGTGGTGAGCACGAGCTTCTGGCTCGGCGCGAGCTCGCGGACCTGGGCGAAGAGCTTGTCGTAGGTGTCGCGGGCGGCGCCGCGCAGCACGTCGTCGGCGGCGCGCTCGGTGACGTCGGTCCGGTCGTAGGAGTAGGAGAAGATCCGGTTGAGCGCGGTCGTGACGGCCGCGCTGACCTCGGCCGTGCGGCCGGTGTCCACGAGCGCCGCGTTGCTCGCGGCCGGTGCGTCGCGCAGGGCGTCGGCACGGACCAGGAACCAGCCGCCCACCCCGGTCAGCACCACGGCCACCGCGACCAGCACGACCACGAGCGGCCGGAAGCCGTACCACGTGCGTGGCCGCACCTCCGGGTCCGGCACCTCGACCTCGACGTCCTCGACCTGAGCGGTCATGTCTGGTCCGCCTCCCCGGAATCAACCCTTGTGGTCGCGTCAGGGAACGAAAGGACCCGTTTGGTCACGTACTTGTGGCTGGTTTGCATCACGTTCCCCTGAGGTGCGGTCGAGAAGGCGGCAGCCCGATGTGATCTTGAGGTAGACACCAGGGAAGTCATGTCGGCTCCCTTCACTGCGCGCCGAGCGGCACCTGGTCGAGGGCGGACAGCAACCAGCCGCGGTCGGTACGGGTGAGCGCGGCGACGAACCGGTTCCGCTTGGTCGCCGGCTTACCACCCCGCACCGACGTGGCGATCTCCACCGACACCAGCAGCTTCGCCGTGCCGGAGCGGGTGTCGAGCTCGCTCACCGCGGCGTCGAGCACCCGCCCGGTCGCCACGGTTCCGCCGTCGTGCAACGTCTTGCGCGTCTTCGCGTCGGTCGACGCGAGCTCGTCGCGCAGCGCCCCGGTCGACACGGTCAGCCACCGGTCGATCCCGGCGTCCACATCGGATGTGTCGAGCGAGGTCAGCAGGGTCACGTGCGCGCGGCCGGCCGCCAGCACGTCGTCGCGTGCCTGCGCGTACCCGAGCGACTCGTCGGCGCCGGTCCGCCACCACGTCCAACCCGCCCAGCCGGCGAACGCCAGCGACACCACGACGAGCGCGACCGCGATCCGCAATGGCCACGGGCCGTGCGCTCTCACCTCCGCAGCCACAGCAGCTCCTCCAGGTTCCCGGCGACGGGCAGATCGGGTACGCCGAGCGGGCCGGGCAGGTGGACGCCGCCGCCCGGGATCGCCGCGGCCGGCACCCCGCCGGAGGGCGCGTGCTGCGAGCCACGCACCAGCCGGGGGTCGCCCTTGGGCAGCGTGCAGCGCGCCTTGGTGTTGAACAGGCCCGGCGTGACGTCCTCGCCCTGGTGGTAGACGGTCGA
Source organism: Actinophytocola sp. (assembly GCF_036555685.1). Classification (GTDB taxonomy): domain Bacteria; phylum Actinomycetota; class Actinomycetes; order Mycobacteriales; family Pseudonocardiaceae; genus Actinophytocola. The sequence goes on from NZ_DATBKY010000306.1 coordinate 62,405, forward strand.
CTCGTAGCCCGCGACGCACGGCAGCGGCTGGTAGAACGTCAGCGCGACCGACAGGTTGCCGCCGTCCGGCGTGATCGAGGTCGACGTCGCGGCGACCGCCTTGGGCGTCATCACGAGCAGCTGCTCCAGCCCGGCCGTGCGCGCGTCGAAGAGGTCCGCCGTGGTCAGCAGGTTCGCGAGCAGCACCGACAGGCCGGGGTTGGTGTCCGACAGCAGCCGGGACAGCTGCGTCGCCGCGGCGGGTGCGGCGCCGATCAGCTCGCGCAGGTCGCCGTCGGAGTCGGCGAGCTCGGTCGCGAACAGCTTGGCGTTGCGGGAGAACGAGCGCCACGCCGCGGACGAGTCGAGCTGGGTACGCAGCACGACCGAGCCGTCGTCGATCAGCGTCGCGGTCTGCGGCAGGTGCCGGGCCGCGGTCTCGGTGAACGAGATCGACGAGTCGAGCAGCACCTGCAGGTCGTCGCCGGAGTCGCGGGTGGCCGCGTACAGCTCGTCGACGACCGTGCGCAGCGACTCGGTCGGCACGGAGCGGTCGAACGCGGACAGGTCGCTCAGCAGGCCGGTCACCGGCGGCGGCACAGTCGCGGCCGACCGCGGGAGCACCGCACCGTCGGCCAGGAACGGACCGTCCTCGCCGCGAGGTTGCAGGTCGACGTACTGCTCGCCGATCGCCGACCGGTTGGCGACCACGGCCCGGGCGTCGGCGGGGATGCGCGGCGCGTCGTCGGAGATGACGAGGTCGGCCTCCATGCCGTCGTCGGTCAGCCGCAGCTCCCCCACCCGGCCGACGGCCACGCCCCGGTAGGTCACCTCGCTGTTGGTGAAGATGCCACCGCCGTCGTCGAGCTGCAGCCGCACGGTGTACTCGTCGTTGCCGACCAGCCGGTCCAGGCCGGCGTAGTTGGCGCCGACGAACGCCACCGCGGTCAGCGACAGCACGACGAACGCGAACACCTGGACGCGGACCGTACGCGTGAGCATCAGCGACCCCCGGTGGTCTGGCCGGACGGCGGCAACGGCAGCGGCGGCAGCGGGTCGGGGAAATTCGCCGGCGGGTCGATGTCGAGGAACACGTTGAGGAAGTCGCCCTTCACCGCGTCGAGCACCGGGTCGGTGAACGGGAAGGTCGGCAGGATCTCCAGCGCCCGCGGCAGGTTCTGGCCCGCGTCGGCGAGCCGGTTCAGCACCGGTGCGATCGCCTTGAGGTCCGCGACCATGTCGTCGCGGCCGCGGTTGATCGTGTCGACGGCGACGTCGGACAGCGTGTCGAGCGACTGCAGCATGGTGACGAGCGCGCTGCGCTGCTCGGTCAGCGCGCGCAGTCCCGGCGTGAGGTCGGTGAGCGCGCCCTTGATCTGGTGCTGGCGTCCGGCGAGCGTCGCGGCGAGCCGGTTGACCCCGTCCAGGGCGGCGGTGATGTCACCGCGGTGCCGGTCCAGGTTCGTGACCAGCTGGTCTACATTGGACAAGAAAGCGCGGATCTGCGGCTCGTTGCCGGTGAGCACGTCGGCGAGCTCGCGGTTGATCGTCTTGAGCTGGCTGACCCCGCCGCCGTTGAGCAGCAGCGACAGCGCGCCGAACACCTCCTCGACCTCGGTGTGCCGGTTCGTGCGGTCGGCGGTGATCACCGCGCCGTCCGCGAGCCGGTCCCGCGCGGTCGAGTCCGGCGGCGCGGCCAGCTCGACGAACTTCTCGCCGAGCAGGCTCGACTGGCGCAGGCTCGCCACCGCGTCGGCCGGCAGGTCCACATCGCCGTTCACGGCCACCTTGACCTGCGCGGTCCACCCGTCCGCGCCGCCGAGCCCGATCGACTCGACCCGCCCGACGACCACGTCGTCGACCTTCACCGCGGCCTGCGGCACGAGGTCGAGCACGTCGGCGAACTGGACGGTGACCCGGTACGGGTGGTCGCCGAGGTCCGCGCCGCCGGGCAGCGGCATGTCGTAGATGCCGTTGCTGCCGACGGCCGAGCAGCCGGCGGCGAGCACCGCGACGGCGAGGGCGGCGAGTACGCGGCGGATCATCGGTGCCCTCCGGCGGTCATGCCGGTCAGCGGCACCGGCAGCGGCGGCAGGTCCTTGATGTACTCGAGGATGTCCGTCCGGCCCTGGAGGGTTCCCGAGCCGGGATCGAACCCGTCGACCACGTTGGTCACCGCGAGTGGCGCGACGTCCAGCGCCTCCGCGGCCGACGCGCGGTGGTCGACGAGGAGCTGCGTGGTCCGGGCCAGCTTGTCCACATTGGACTTGATGGCGGCGCGGTTGTCCTTGATGAAGCCCTGGATGTCGGCCAGCGCGCCGGCGAGCGTGCGCAGCGCGGTCGACAGCTCGTCGCGGTCCGCGGCGAGCGTGCGCCACACCTGGTCGAGCTGGTCGTTCACGCGGCGCACCTGCTGGTCGTTGCCCGCGAGCATGCTGGTGAAGCTCTGCAGCTCGTCTACCGTGGCGAAGAGGTCGCCGGCCGAGCCGGACAGCGTGCGCGCGGCCTTGGCGAAGTTGCGCACGGTGTCGTTGAGTGCCTTGCCGTTGCCGCGCAGGTTGTCCGCGCCGGTGTCGAGCAGCTCCGAGAGGGCGCCCTTCGAGTTCGCGCCGTCCGGGCCGAGGGCGGTGACCAGCGTGTCGAGGCTCGCGTACAGCTCGTCGAGCTCGACCGGGGTGGCCGTGCGCGACTCCGGGATCACCGCGCCGTCGGGAAGCCGCGGGCCCCCGCGTGCGAGGCCGGTGAGCTGGACGTACCGGTCGGAAACCACGCTCGGCGCGACCACCACGGCGTTCGTGTCCGCGGCGACCTTGACGTCGCGGTCGAGCGTGAACACGACCTCGACCCGGCTGCCGCGCGGGGTCACCGACTCGACCGTGCCGACGCGCACGCCGAGGACCTGCACGTCCGAGCCCGCGTAGACGCCGACCGCGCGGGCGAAGTACGCGGTGATCCGCTTGTCGCCGTCACCGCCGAAGATCCACCACAGCGCACCGGCGGTGACCACGACCAGCACCGCGGCGACGACACCGACCCGCCTCATCTGGCACCCGCCGGAATACGGGGCGGCACGCACGGCTCGCGGTTCTGCTCGACCAGGCCGCAGATGTAGTTGTCGATCCAGTGCCCGGAACCGGTGGCGTTGTTCACGAGCCGGAAGTACGGGCCGGCGAGCTTGATGCTCCGGTCGATGTTGGCGGTGTAGCGCTGCAGAATCCCGGTCACGGAGTCCAGTTGAGACAGTGCCGGGGCGAGCCGCCGCTGGTTGTCGGCGACCAGACCGGAGAGCTGGCCCGCGAGGTCGGTGGTGCCGGTGAGCAGGTCGTGGATGGCCTCGCGGCGGTTGGTGAGCTCGGTCAGCAGCAGGTCGCCGTCGTCGAGGAGCTTGTCGAACTCGTCGTTGGTGCCCGACAGCGTGCGCGTGATCGTCCGCGTGTTGTCGAGCAGCTCGGCGAGCTGGGCGTCGCGCGAGGAGATCGTCTTCGACAGCGACGTGAGGCCGTCGAGCGCGGTGCGCACGTGCTCCGGGGAGTCGGCGAACGTGTCGGAGATCGTCCGGAAGCTCTGCGCGAGCCGTGCGGTGTCGATCGAGCCGACGGTGTCCGCGAGGCCCTCGAACGCGGTCGTCACGTCGTACGGGGTGGCCGTGCGGTCCAGCGGGATCGGCCGGTCCGGGTCCAGCGTGGTCCGGCCGGTCGGGAACAGCGCGAGGAACTTGCGACCCAGCAACGTCTTCAGCTTGATCGCCGCGGTCGTGGCGTCGCCGAGCCACGCGTCGCCGACGCGGAAGCTCACCAGGACGCGGTCCTCGGCCAGCTCGACGTCGGTGACCTCGCCGACCTTGATGCCGGCCACCCGGACCTCGTCGTCCGGCCGCAGGCCCGCGGCCTCGCTGAACTCGGCCTGGTAGGTGGTGCCACCGCCGATCAGCGGGATGTCCTGGTAGAAGAACACGAGCGCGGCGACCGCGGCCAGCACCGCCGTGCCGATGCCGCCGAGCAGCACGGGACTGCGTTCGGCGAAGGACTTCATGCCGTGCACCTCCCCGCCTTGCTCCGGTAGACGACCGGGTCGTCGGAGTTCAGGACCGCCTCGCACAGGTAGAAGTTGAGCCAGGAGCCGTAGTCCGCGGTGCTGCCGAGCGCGTTGAACTTCTCCGGCAGCAAGGTGAGGAACTTCTCGAGGTCGGCCTTGCCCGCGTTGAGGTTCGTCGACAGCCTGCCGAGACCGGTGATGCTGTCCTTGAGCGCCGGGCGGCCCTGTTCGAGCAGCCCGGCGGTCGCTCCGGTCAGGTCGCCGATGCCCTCGATCGCGTCACCGATCGCCGACCGGTCGCCGGCGAGACCGGACACCAGCCGCTGCAGCGTGCCGACCAACGTGGACAGCGCATCGCCCTGCCGGTTGATCGTGCCGAGCACGGAGTTGAGGTTGTGGATCACGTCGCCGATCACCCGGTCGCGGTCGGCGAGCGTGGCGGTGAGCGAGCCGGTGTGCGCGAGCAGGCTGTCGACCGTGCCGCCCTCACCCTGCAGCACCTGCACGATCTCGCCGGACAGGTCGTTGACCTCCTTCGGCGAGAGCGCCTGGAAGAGCGGCTTGAACCCGTTGAACAGGTCGGTCAGGTCCAGCGCCGGGGTGGTGCGGTCGAGCGGGATCTCGCCGCCTTCGGGCAGCCGGTCGGCGGTCGCGGTCGGGCCGCGGTCGAGTGCGATGTAGCGCTGGCCGACCATGTTGCGGTACTTGATCGTGGCGGTGACGTCCGCCGGCAGGGTCATGGACCGGTCGACGGAGAACGTCACCCTGGCCACGTGTCCGTCCACGATGGACATGTCGTCGACCTGGCCGACCCGCACGCCGGACACGCGCACGTCGTCGCCCGGGTTGAGGGAGGTGACGTCGGTGAAGCGGGCGGCGTAGCTCGCCATGTCGCCGAGTCCGGTGTTGCTGATCGACATCGCGAGCACGGCCGTGGCGAACCCCGTGACGAGCACGAAGACGAGCGCCTTGACGAGCGGGCCGGCGAGCTTCCTCATCGCAGCGTCACCTCCGTCCCGCGGTAGAGCGGACCGACGAGCACGCTGCTCCAACCGGGCACCTGGCCGGGTGCGAGCCCGGCGGCCGGCCCGGCGAGGCTCGCCACGAGCTGCTGTTCCTGCGGGGAGTTCGCGAGCCCGAGGTCGCCGGTGGAGCCGGGCAGCAGCGGGTGGCCGGCGCTACCCGTGGGAACCGCGACCGCGCCTACTGTCGGCGCGACGCCGCTCGGGTAGCAGCGCGGGCCGCCGGTCGCGTCGTACACCGGGTCGTCGGCGCCGGGCCGGTACGGGCCGCGCGACCTCGTGACGGTGGCGTCGATGTGCAGGCCCGGGTGCTTCGTGCCGGCGCCGAGCACCCGGTCCATCGCGGGCTTCAGGTCGGTCAGCGCCTTGAGCGTGCAGGGGAAGGCGGGCGAGTAGCGGGCGGCGAGCTCCAGCGGCGCGCGGCTGTGGGCGGCCAGCGCGATGATGTTCTCCTGGTTGTTGCGCAGGAAGATCGTGACGTCCTGGGCGGACGCGGTGACCTGCGCGTAAAGGTCGGTCAGCCGGACCCGCTCGGCGGCGACCGTGTTCAGCGTGGTCGCGGACTCGGTCAGCGAGTCGAGGAGGTCGGGCGCGATGTCCGAGTACAGGTCGCTGACGTGGGCCAGGTCGCGCAGGTCGGCGGTGAGCCGCGGGACGTCCGGGTTGAAGTCCTCGAGGTAGGCGGCCGTGTCGACCATGGCCTCACCGAGCCGCTCGCCCCGGCCCTCCAGCGCGGTGGAGATCGCGGTGAGCGTGGCGGCGAGCTTCTGCGGCTGCACGGCCTTGAGCACGGGCAGCAGGTCGTCGAACACGCGCTCCAGCTCGATGGCGTTGCGGGAGCGGTCCTGGCGGACCACGTCGCCGGCGCCTATCGGGTCCGCGCCGGAGGAGTCCGGAATGGACAGCTGGACGTAGCGCTCGCCGAAGAGCGTCTTGGGGATCAGCAGCGCGGTGACGTCCTTGGGGATCCGCGCGGCCTTGTCCGGCTCCAGGGCGATCTCGACGGCGGCGCCGTGGTCGGTGGCGCGCACGGACCGGACATCACCGACGACCACGCCGCGCGCCTTGACCTCCGACGACTCGGTCAGCTGGTTGCCGATCCGGTCGGTGCGCAGCGTGACGAGGACGACGTCGGTGAACTTCTGCTGGTACACCTGGACGGCCAGCCACGCGAGCATCGCCAGCACCACGAGGAACACCACCCCCGCGCCGCGCCGGACCAGCTTGCCCCCGATCATCCCGCCACCTGCACGGTCGTGGTGGCGCCCCAGATCGCGAGGCTGAGGAACAGGTCGATCACGTTGATCGCGACGATCGACGTGCGCACCGACCGTCCTACCGCGACACCCACGCCCGCCGGCCCGCCCGTGGCGCGGAAGCCGTAGTAGCAGTGCGCGAGCACCACGACCACGCTGAACACGAGGACCTTGCCGAACGAGTAGAGGACGTCGATCGGCGGGAGGAACAGGTGGAAGTAGTGGTCGTAGGTGCCGGCGGACTGGCCGAAGAACCAGACGGTGACCTGCCGCGAGGCGATGTAGGACGTCAGCAGGCCGATCGCGTACAGCGGGATGATCGCGAGGAAGCCGGCGACGATACGGGTGGTCACGAGGTAGGGCACGCTCGGCACGCCCATCACCTCGAGCGCGTCGATCTCCTCGGAGATGCGCATGGCGCCGAGCTGCGCGGTGAACCCGCAGCCGACGGTCGCGGAGAGCGCGATGCCGGCGACGAGCGGGGCTATCTCGCGGGTGTTGAAGTAGGCGGAGATGAACCCGGCGAGCGCGGACGTGCCGACCTGGTTGAGCGCGGAGTACCCCTGCAGGCCGACGACCGTGCCGGTGAACGCGGTCATGCCGACCATCACGCCGATGGTGCCGCCGATGACGGCGAGCGCGCCGGAGCCGAAGCTGACCTCGGCGAGCAGCCGCACGATCTCCCGGCCGTAGCGGCGGATAGCGCGCGGGGTCCAGACGAGCGCGCGGACGAAGAAGAAGATCTGGTCGCCGAGGACGTCGAGGAACGTGAAGCGCCGGTCGACGGCCTCGAGGACCCGCTTGGGTCTTTCCTCCAGCAGGGTCACGCCTCATGCCCCCTTCGGCGGCACGACCTGCAGGTACAGCGTCGTGAGGATGAGGTTGAGCAGGAACAGGAGGAGGAACGTGATCACGACGGACTGGTTCACCGCGTCGCCGACGCCCTTCGGGCCGCGGCCGGGGTTGAGCCCCCGGTAGGCGGCCACCACGCCCGCGACGAAGCCGAAGATCACGGCCTTGATCTCGCTGATCCACAGGTCCGGCAGCTGCGCCAGCGCGGAGAAGCTCGCGAGGTATGCGCCGGGTGTGCCGCCCTGCATGATCACGTTGAAGAAGTAGCCGCCGAGCACGCCGACGACGCTGACCAGCCCGTTCAGGAACGCGGCGACGCCCATCGCGGCGAGCACGCGCGGGACGATCAGGCGCTGCACCGGGTTGACGCCGAGGACCCGCATGGCGTCGATCTCCTCGCGGATGGTCCGCGCGCCGAGGTCCGCGCACATCGCCGAGCCGCCCGCGCCCGCGATGAGCAGCGCGGTCACCACGGGGCTCGCCTGCTGGATGATCGCCAGCACGCTCGCCGCGCCGGTGAACGACTGCGCGCCGATCTGCGTCGTCAGCGAGCCGAGGTGCAGCGCGATGACCGCGCCGAACGGGATCGACACGAGGGCGGCCGGCAGCAGCGAGACGCTGGCGATGAACCAGAACTGGCCGACGAACTCGCGGAACTGGAACGGCCGCTTGAAGGTGGCGCGAACGACGTCGAGGCCGAGCGCGTAGAGCTGCCCGGTCTGCCGCAGGGCCGCGGCGATCATCGCGTGCCCACGCGCTCGTAGCTGGACATGATGTGACGCTGCGCGGGGATGGGGAGCGACGGCAGGATCCGCAGCACGCGGTCCATCCGGCGGCGCACCGCCTGCCGTTCCGGCAGTCCGGGGGTGGGTTCGAGCTGTGGCGGCACCCCGCGGATCTCGTCGATCTCCTGGAGGCCCGCGGCGCGCTCGGCCGCCATCGTGGCCTCGTCCTTCTCCTCGCTCATGCCGATCGGCCCGATGCGGCTGCCGTTGAGGAACTGCTTGACCACGGGTTCCTCGCTGGTCAGCAGCACCTCGCGCGGGCCGAACATGACGAGTTCGCGGCGGAAGAGCATGCCGATGTTGTCCGGCACGGTGCGGGCGACGTTGATGTTGTGCGTGACGATCAGGATCGTCGCGTCGATCTGCGCGTTCAGGTCGACGAGGAGCTGGGAGATGTAGGCGGTGCGGACCGGGTCGAGCCCCGAGTCCGGCTCGTCGACGAGGATGATCTGCGGGTCGAGCACGAGCGCGCGGGCCAGGCCGGCACGCTTTCGCATGCCGCCGGAGATCTCGCCGGGCAGCTTGCGCTCCGCGCCGCCGAGCCCGACCATGTCCATCTTCTCGAGCACTACGCTCTTGATCTCGGCTTCGGACTTCTTGGTGTGCTCACGCAGGGGAAAGGCGATGTTGTCGTAGAGGTTCATGGAACCGAACAGCGCGCCGTCCTGAAATAGCACACCGAAGAGCTTCCGAATGTCGTAGAGTTTGTGCTCCGAACAGCCGACCAGATCCACGCCGTTGATGACGATATGTCCGGAATCCGGTTTCAACAGCCCGATCAGACATTTCAGGAAGACGGACTTGCCGGTTCCCGACGGGCCCAGCAGCACGCTGACCTCGCCCGAGGGGAGGGTGAGCGTGACATCGTGCCAGATCCGCTGGCGCCCGAAGGACTTGCTCAGCCCCTCGACAGCGACCTCGACTCCCAAACCCGCACCTCCGCCGCTCCCGAGGCGCCGCGTTTCCGGCGTGGCGAGGAAATCTCGTCACATCGTATGGAACTTCGGCGTTAATTACCGCCGAGTAGGTTAGTCAAGTCATTTCATGGAAGGCAAGGTACGGCGGACAATGCGCCAGTTCTTGAATTCTCGTGACAATTCTCTGGCGCGAACTTGTCAGAACGTGCGCAAAACCGTCCCCAGTATGTGAGAATCCCTGCCCGGTCAACGAACGGGCAGCCTGCGGGGTTACGGCTTCAGTGGGCGAAGTGGCGCGTGCCGGTCAGGTACAGCGACGCGCCGACGGCCTCCGCCGCGGCGATGACCTCCGCGTCGCGGACCGAGCCGCCGGGCTGGACGATCGCCCGCACGCCCGCGTCCAGCAGGAGCTGCGGCCCGTCGGGGAACGGGAAGAACGCGTCGGACGCCGCGACGGAGCCGGCCGCCCGGTCGCCGGCGCGCTCGACCGCCAGGCGCGCCGCGTCGACGCGGTTGACCTGGCCCATGCCGACGCCGACGGTCGCCCCGCCCGACGCGAGCACGATGGCGTTCGACTTGACCGCGCGGCAGGTCCGCCACGCGAACGCGAGATCGGCGAGCACCGCCTCGTCGACCGGTGAGCCGGTGGCGAGTGCCCACTTCGCCGGGTCGTCGCCCTCGGCGTCGATGATGTCGCGGCTCTGCATCAGCAGGCCGCCGGACACCGGGCGGATCTCCGCGCCGCCGCGGTGGGGCGGAGGGGCGAGCAGGATCCGGATGTTCTTCTTGCGGGACAGCACGTCCACCGCACCGTCCGCATAGGACGGAGCGACGATCACCTCGGTGAAGACCTCCGCGACCTGCTCGGCCATGTCGACGGTCACCTCGCGGTTCGACGCGATCACGCCGCCGAACGCGCTCAGCGGGTCGCACGCGTGCGCGCGCCGGTGGGCGTCCGCGACGGCACCCACACCGTCTACTGTGGACACCGCGATGCCACATGGGTTGGTGTGCTTGATGATCGCGACGCACGGCAGCTCGTGGTCGTACGCCGCCCGCCACGCGGCGTCCGCGTCGACGTAGTTGTTGTACGACATCTCCTTGCCGTGCAGCTGCTCCGCGGTCGCGAGGCCGCTGCCGCCGTGCGACGACACGTACAGCGCCGCCCGCTGGTGCGGGTTCTCGCCGTACCGCAGCACACCCTGCCGACCCCAGCTCGCGCCCACCCATGCCGGGAAGATCTGGCCCTCCTCCGGCGCGAGCACCGACCCCATCCACGACGCGACGGCGATGTCGTACGACGCGGTGTGCCGGTACGCGTCGACGGCGAGGGAGCGCCGGTCGGCCAGCGTGAAGCCGCCGTCGCGGACCTGCTCGAGCAGCCAGTGATACCGCCCCGGGTCGACGACCACGGCAACGGATCCGTGGTTCTTCGCGGCCGCGCGGACCATCGCGGGGCCGCCGATGTCGATCTGCTCGACGCACTCGTCCGGCGCCGCGCCCGAGGCGACGGCCTGCTCGAACGGGTACAGGTTCACGACCAGCAAGTCGTAGGGCTCGATGCCCAGCAGGTCCAGCTGCGCCACGTGGTCGGGGTTGCGCATGTCGGCCAGCAGGCCCGCGTGCACCCGCGGGTGCAGCGTCTTCACCCGGCCGTCGAGCGACTCCGGGAAGCCGGTCACCTGCTCGACCCGAGTCACCGGAACTCCCGCGTCGGCGATCACCCGCGCGGTCCCGCCGGTCGACACGATCTCCACGCCGTTCGCGTGCAGGCCCGTGGCGAGCTCCAGCAGGCCGGTCTTGTCCGAAACGCCGATGAGGGCCCGGCGAACCGGGCGCCGGTCGTCAGTCACGGGATGCTCACCTTTCGTCCGTGCACCGTGTAGCCCGAGCGGGCCAGCAGCGCGATCACGTCGACCAGCAGGCGACGCTCGACAACCTTGATGCGCTCGTGCAGGGTCTCGACGTCCTCGTCCGGCGCCACGGTCACCGCCTGCTGGGCGACGATCGGGCCGGTGTCCACGCCGGCGTCGACCAGGTGCACGGTGCAGCCGGTGACCTTCACGCCGTGCGCGAGCGCGTCGGCGACCGCGTGCGCGCCGGGGAAGGCCGGCAGCAGCGCGGGATGGGTGTTCACGACCCGGCCGGCGAATCGTTCGAGGAACGTCGCGCCGAGGATCTTCATGAAACCGGCGGACACGACCAGGTCCGGCTCGTACGCGGCGACCGCCTCGGTCAGCGCCTTGTCCCAGGCGTCGCGGTCGGGGTGGTCGGCGAGGCGCGCGACGAAGGTAGGCAGCCCCGCTCGCTCGGCGCGTGTCAGCCCCTCGATGGCGGGCCGGTCCGCGCCGACCGCGACCACGCGGGCGGGGTAGTCCGGACCGGCGCTCGCGTCGAGGACGGACTGCAGGAGGGTTCCGGAACCGGAGACCAGGACGACGACCCGTGCCGGTCCATCCGGTCTCACCGTGGCGGCCGACCCGCTCAGCGGACTCTCCCCGATGCGCGCATATGCGAAGCCTAGGACCTGGTCGGCAAAGCGCTCGCCCGGCCCGCCGCGGGCGGGCCAACTTCCGCGGCGTGTCCTTGCCGTCACTCGGCGTGCTGCCGGCCGAGTCAAGACCCCGCGGTTGAATGGACCGCCACGACGACACCACCGCGGAGATCCGGTGCGTTCTTCCGCCACCAGACGGTCCGGGTTCGAGATCGTCCGCTACGCCATCATCCGTTGCCAACTCATCTGCTACGAGACGATCCGCATCGAGATGGTCTAGAACCAAGCCGTCCGCAACAAGACGAACCGCGGCCAGAGCGATCCGTGCCAGACGGCCTTCCGCAGTGTGATTCGTGCTGGAACGAACCGCAGGCCGAGGATCCATGGCAACACGACCTGGGCTCGACGCCCGCTCCGACCGCGCCCGCTAGGAACGGTTCGAGTCGGGACGATCCGGTCGGAACCTTCAGGTTCTGGATCACTGGGTTCGAGATCGGCCGGTCGGGGATCGGCCGGCTCGGGATCGGCCGGCTCGGGATCGGCGGGGTCGGGATCGGAGGCTCGAGATCGGCGGGTTGCGGATCGTCTGTTTCGAGACGATCTGGGTTCGGATCGTTTGTTTCCGGATCAGGTCCGGGTGGGATCGTCCGAGTTCCTGCGATCTCCTTCCGGACCTTCCGCTTCTCGATCATCCGATTTCAGATCGTCCGTCTCGGGATCGTTTGCTTCCGGATCGTTTGCTTCCGGATCGTTTGCGTTGAGATCGTCTGCTTCGGGAGCATTCCGGGTTGGATCGTCTCGTGGAGCGGGTGACGTGTCGGCGATAGGGCGAGGGCCGGTCAGCCAGGCGATGATCGCGGCCGGGATTCCTATCCACGCGACCAGCGCGATCGACACCGCCGCCGCACGGAGGCTTACCGGGTCGTATGGGCCCATGCCCACCCGGCCGCCTCCGCTGCCGGCCAGCACCACGAAGACCAGCGCGACCACTCCGGCGGCGACCGCCGCGGCGCGCACCCGGGCCAGCGGCTCCGGGGCCACGTTCTTCAGTCGGCGGCCGACCAGCACGCCAACACCCAGCGGCAACCCCAACAGGGCCGGCCACCAGGCTGCCGGTTCCTCCGGCAAGGCGGCGAGCAACGGCAGGCCGGGCACCGGACCGCCGGTGAAGTTCAGCGGCGACACGACCACGATGCCCATCGAGAAGCCCGGACCGGCCAGGAAGCCGACGCCGGCGATCACCGCATTGGGCACGAACCCTACCGACAGCAACGCCATGCCCAGTCCGTTGCCGATGCCCGGCGCGGACACGGCGAACAGCTCCTTCGCCGTCGGCACGGACGTCAGCAGCGCAATCGACAGCAGCGCGCCCCCGGCCGCGAGCAGCCACACCACCGCGACCGCCCCGGCTCGGATGCCGGCCAGTGCCACGGCGTCCGTCCGCGCCGCGACCGCCGTCCGCAGGCCACAGGGACGCATCACTCCGACAGTCGCGGCCAGCGCGGCGATCAGAGCTGGGTAGTAGAACGCCGCAAGCGGGTCGACCGCGAGCTCGGGACTCGAGACCGCCAGCGCGACGGCTATCCCGGTCACGCCGTGCGCCACCGCCAGAGCGCCGACCGCCTGACCGGCCTGCCGCGGGCCCGACAACCGAAGCCGCTCGGCGGCGCCGGCCGCTGCCCGGGCGGCGATCAGCATCATCGCGACGGTCGGCAGGAGCGGGAGCATGCCGAGCTCCAGCCCGCCGAGCGCGATCGGTACCTGATGGGCGGCCAGCCAGGCCGGCAGGGCGGCGACGACGACACCCGTCGTGGAGAAGTTCGTCAGCGGCGCGATCGCGGTGACCAGCGCAAGCAATGCGGCGACCGCGGCGTAGCCCGTGACGATCGAGCCGAGCGCAGCGAGTGTGAGAACCCGGAGCCGGGTGAGCTTCGAGACGGGTGCGTCGTCGACGCTGGCGTCGGTGGCTTCGAGGTCGAGGGGCGGCGCCATGCGGCCACTGTGGCACGCGGACCGCGCCGCCAAGTGGAGGCACGCCGCCCGCGACCGCATCGGTGAACCGTGTCACCGCACGTCAACGGGGGTGGCCCCGGAGCTCCGGCGCCACCCCCGTCGAGGTCTGGCTACTGCTGGGGGTACCCGCCCGGCGGCGTACCGGGGTGCCCGCCCGGCTGGCCGAACTGGCCCTGCTGCGGCGCGAACGTGGTCTGCTGCCCGGGCGCACCCGGCGGCGGGTACTGCCCCGGCGGCGGCTGCTGCGCCGGGAACTGCCCGGACGGCGGGTACATCCCGGGCGGCTGCTGCCCGTAGTGGTTCTGACCCGGGGTCGGCGCCTTGATGATCCCGGCCTCGAACAGGTACGCGACGACGGACGCGGCGCCCTGCAGGATGCCGAAGATCAGCAGCAGTATCGAGCCGACGCCGAGGTCGGGGTCGGTCGAGAACGTGAAGAAGAGGACGGTCAGCATGCCGGTGACGGAGAACGCCGCGGGCGCGATGCCGGCCTTGCGGTCGCCGCCCGGCAGGATCGCCGGCAGCACGAACAACCCGCCGAGCAGGAACAGCGCCGGTACCGGCGTGGGCGCGGCGAAGTAGCTCTGGCTGGCGCCGTCGTAGATGTCGGCGAAGCCGACGAAGAAGTTGATCAGACCGAGACCGGCGACGACGAGGTACATGATCTGCGGCAGGCCGAGCTTCATGCCGCCACCCCCCGGCGGGGGTCCGTAGCCCGGTCCCTGAAGCGGCTGCTGCGGGCCCTGCCCCGGGTAGCCACCCGGTGCTCCGCCTGGGTAGGTCATCGCGTTGCTCTCCTCAGCTCACTCGACGCGATTGCAAACGGTCTCGGTTCCGAACCGACCGGGAAGGCCGGCTCGCCCCGCGCCCCTCCGACGACCGGAGCCGGCGGGTGGTTCCCCGTCGGGACCACCGTTGGGGCCGGACGCTACACCAGCTTCCGGCCCCAGGTCGTGCTGACCGCCGGTCGGCGTCCTCAGGCGGACGCGGCGACGAGCTGACGGGCGAGGTCCGCGGTCTCCGACGGAGTCTTGCCCACCTTGACGCCGGCCGTCTCCAGCGCTTCCTTCTTCGCCTGCGCGGTGCCTGACGAGCCGGACACGATCGCGCCCGCGTGGCCCATGGTCTTGCCTTCCGGCGCGGTGAAGCCCGCGACATAGCCGACGACCGGCTTGCTCACGTGCTCCTTGATGTAGGCCGCCGCGCGCTCCTCCGCGTCACCGCCGATCTCGCCGATCATCACGATGACCTCGGTCTGCGGGTCGGCCTCGAACGCGGCGAGCGCGTCGATGTGCGTGGTGCCGATGACCGGGTCGCCGCCGATGCCGACCGCGGACGAGAAGCCGATGTCACGCAGCTCGTACATGAGCTGGTAGGTCAGCGTGCCCGACTTCGACACCAGGCCGATCCGGCCGGGACCGGTGATGTCCGCCGGGATGATGCCGGCGTTCGACTTGCCGGGGCTGATGACGCCCGGGCAGTTCGGGCCCACG
>NZ_DATBKY010000307.1:0-26266 GCF_036555685.1 Actinophytocola sp.
CACGAGGTCACCGCCGGGCGGCAAGTACTCGAAAACATCCTGCCGCAGCACGAAGTACCCGCCGTTCTCCCACAGCGGCAGGTGGCTGACCGGGGTGATCCCGCCGACCATGCCGTCGACGCCCATCTCCACGCAGTGGAACGACGACTGCGGCGGCACGACCATCATCGACGCGCCCGCGTCGGACTGCTCGAACCGGTCGATCATGACGTCGAGCGGCGCGTCGGTGAGCACGTCGGCATAGTTGGCGAGGAACATCTCGTCGCCGTCGAGGTGCTCGCGTACCCGGCGCAGCCGCTCACCGATCGCGGACTCGATGCCGGTCTGGATGAACGAGATCGACCAGTCGGCGATGTCGGTCGCGAGCAGCTCCGCCTTGCCGCCGCGCAGGACGAAGTCGTTGGAGATGGTCTCCTCGTAGTTGAGGAAGAAGTTCTTGATGTGGTGGGCCCCGTAGCCGAGGCACAGCACGAAGTCCTTGTGCCCGAAGTGGGCGTAGTAGCGCATCACGTGCCAGATGAGCGGCCGGGGACCGACCATGGCCATCGGCTTGGGCACGTCGTCGGCGGAGCCGTTGCGCATGCGCATCCCGTACCCGCCGCAGAACAGAACGACCTTCATGGCTTTACCTCAACGATCTCCAGGCGCGGGATGGGGAAGACGAGCCGGCCACCCCATTCGCCCACATAGGACAGTTGCTCGGTCAGCTCCGTGCGGAGGTTCCAGGGGAGCACGAGCACGTAGTCGGGCCGGTCCTCGGCGATGCGTTCCGGGGGCAGGATCGGGATCCGCGTGCCGGGCGTGAACCTGCCGTGCTTGTAGGGGTTGCGATCGACGGTGTAGGCGAGCAGGTCGGGCCGGATGCCGCAGTGGTTGAGCAGGGTGTTGCCCTTGCCCGGCGCCCCGTAGCCGACCACGGTCTTGCCCTGGCTCGCGGCGAGGGTCAGGAAGCTCAGCAGCTCGCGGCGCACGGCGGCGACGCGGCGGGCGAACTCGGCGTAGCCGGCGAGCTCGTGCAGGCCGGCGGCCTTCTCGCGGGCGAGCACGTCGGTCACCCGGCGGCTGGGTTCGCCGGCGACCTCGGCCGGGCGGGCGAACAGCCGGATGGAGCCGCCGTGCGTGTCGACGAGCTCGACGTCGACGAGCGCGAGGCCGCCGCTCGCGAGCGCGCGCTGCGCGGACGCGACCGTGTAGTACTGGAAGTGCTCGTGGTAGATCGTGTCGTACTGGTTGCGCTCGAACAGGGTCAGCAGGTGCTGCACCTCGATCGACACCCAGCCGTCGTCCGCGACGAGGTTGCGCAGGCCCTGGGTGAAGCCCACGACGTCGGGGATGTGCGCGTAGACGTTGTTCGCGACGACGAGGTCCGCGGGCCCGTGCTCGGCGCGGACCGCGGCGCCGCTCTCGGGCGAGAGGAACTCGGTGAGCGTGTCGACGCCCTTCTCGCGCGCCGCGGCGCCGACGTTGACCGACGGCTCGATGCCGAGGCACCGGATGCCGGCCGCGACCACGTGCTGGAGCAGGTAGCCGTCGTTGCTCGCGACCTCGACGACGAACGAGTCGCGGTCGAGTCCGAACCGGACGGTCGAGTCGGCGACGAACCGGCGCGCGTGCTCGACCCACGAGGTGGAGAACGAGGAGAAGTAGGCGTACTCGGTGAAGGTGTCCTCGGGTGTGATCAGGGGCGGCAGCTGGGCGAGCCAGCAGCTGGTGCACACCCGCAGGTGCAGCGGGTAGGTCAGCTCCGGCTCGTCGAGCTGCGCCTCGGTGAGGAACAGCTCGCACGGCGGGGTGGCCCCCAGGTCGACCACGCTCACCAGGTCGGTCGAACCACACAAACGGCAGGTCATGTCAGTAAGCCCCCTGACCACCGAGCACCGCCCGGAAGGTCTTCCAAAGGATCATCGCGTCGAGCGCGAGCGACCAGTCCTCCACATAGCGCAGGTCCAACCGGACCGCCTCCTCCCAGGGCAGGTCGCTTCGACCGCTGACCTGCCACAACCCCGTCAAACCCGGCTTGACGAGCAGCCGGCGCCGCATGTCCGGCTCGTAGCGTGCGGACTCCTCCGGCAGCGGCGGCCGCGGTCCCACGAGGGACATGGCACCGGTGAGCACGTTGAACAGCTGCGGCAGCTCGTCGATCGAGTAGCGCCGCAGGAGCGCGCCGACCCGGGTGACCCGCGGGTCCTTGCGCATCTTGAACAGCACCCCGGCGCCCTCGTTGTCCGCGGCGAGCCCGGCCTTGCGCCGGTCGGCGTCGCGCACCATCGTGCGGAACTTGACGATGGTGAACTCCCGGCCGGACTTGCCGACGCGGCGCTGCGTGTAGAACGGGCCGCCGCGGGAGTCGATCATGATGGCGAGCGCGGCGAGGGTCATCACCGGCAGGCACATGAGGATCAGCAGACCCGAGCCGACCCGGTCGAAGATGCCCTTGATCACCCGGCGCATGCCGGTGAACACCGGGGCGCTCACGCGCAGCAGCGGCATCCCGAGCACGCCGCTGACGTGCAGCCGTGGACCGGCGACCTCCATGAGCGTGGGCGCGACGACCATCTCGGCGCCGCTGCCCTCCAGCCGCCAGGCCAGCTGCTGGAGGCGGCGCGGGGTCCAGTACGAGTCGGCGGTGACGGCGACGATGCGGTAGCCGCCGCGGCGGACGTGCTCGGCGACCTCGTCGAGCCGGCCGACCACGGACACGCCGTCGACGTGGTCGATGTCGCCGTGGTCGATGTCGCCGTGGCCGTTCGAGCCGTGGCCGTTCGAGCCGTGGCCGTTCGAGCCGTTGGTGTGGGCGGCGCCGGTGCCGTCGACCGTGCAGACGGCGGCGACCCGCCAGCCGATGTGCGAGGCGTCCTTGGTCCGGGTGATCAGGTCGCGGACGGTCTCCACGCTGCCGGCGGCCATGACGGGCAGCAGGCACTCGCCGCCCGCGCGGTGCCGGTGCAGGACCTGGCGGAGCAGGTAGCGGAAGAGCAGCGCCACCAGCGCGATCGACGGGACGACGATGAACACCCAGGGGCGTGCGGAGACGACGCCGGTGGCGAGCCCGGCGAGGCCGAGCGCCACGGCGGCCGCGAACATGCCGCGGCCGAGCCGGACGTACTCGTCGGCCCCCTGCCCGAGTGTCACGGAGTTCCAGGCGCGGTTCATGGCGAGCGAGACGAGCACGACGATCACGGTCAGGCCGCCGAGTACGAGGTCCTTGAACAGCGCGGCGCCGCCCATGCTGATCAGGCCGCCGACGATGAACGCGACGCAGAGCGTGACGAGTATGTCGGAGAGGATCACGTAGCGGCGGTAGGCCGGTTCCCAGCTCGCGACGGGCAGCTGGGTGGGTTCACCTGTGGGTAGCAGGCCAGAGTGGCGGTTGCCGGACAAGCCCCGCAAGATCGTCGGTCGTCGACGCGGGGCGCGTACTGTTTGGTCACTCATTGTGGTCCCCCCGGCCGAACGCATGCGCGTATGGCGGGTTGAAGGGCATCCCCGATGGCCCGGTGCGGTCCGATTCGCTTGCAGCGCAACGAATCGGTTTGCCCCTGCCAACCCGTTGTCGCGTTCTCTGATTCGTTCAGCGACGGGCCGCTGTTACACGGAGGGTGAGTCTCGTATCCCCCCGATCGGGGAGCACCACGCCCTGCACCTGGGGGGATCGAGTGTCAACGCGATCAATGCGGGTTGTCGGTCACACTTCGCGATCTGCGAGCGACCTCATGGCGGACCACATCTGGGGCCGTACCAAGGAGATCACGACGTCGTCACGCAAGTTGAAGGCCGCAAGGAGATCACTCCTAAGTGTCTCGACTCACGGAAAAGCCCCGAGCGGACGGGGTCCGTCGGGGCAGTGGCCAGGGGCGGGATCGAACCGCCGACCTACCGCTTTTCAGGCGGTCGCTCATACCAACTGAGCTACCTGGCCAGAAGATCAAGAGCCCCTGAGCACGAAGCCCAAGGGCCCAGACCTTCCGCGACCCAGACGGGACTCGAACCCGCGACCTTCGCCGTGACAGGGCGACGCGCTAACCAACTGCGCCACTGGGCCTTGCTGTTGTACGTGCTCCCAACGGGATTCGAACCCGCGCTGCCGCCTTGAAAGGGCGGAGTCCTAGGCCGCTAGACGATGGGAGCCCGGGTTGCCCGCTTGGAGCACGGAAAGCATAGGACACGACCCGCGGTCTCGACAAAGCGGGTATCCCTCCGTGCCGGCGCCGTGCTCCACGCGGACGTGCGGGCTCCTCGGCTACCTCTTGACCGGCGGGACGCCGTCCTCGCCGGGGATGAGACCGAGCATGTCGAGCAGCTCCTTGCAGTCCTCGACACTCTCCGCACTGTGCGCGACCGCCAGCTGCGCGCGGCGCACCTGTTCGTCGGAGACGCGCGAGCCGTCACCCGAGCGCTGGGCCGGCACACCCCCGAAGTTCAGCGAGGGGTCACGGGTGTCCTGCTGGAGCAGGAAGTCACGAACTTCGACCGGTCCGCTCATATCGCCGCCTCCCCGACCATCAAGGTATTGGCGGAGAGGCTATGAGACGCGGGGCACAGTCCACAGCCCCCCGAGGAGTGAATCCGAGTCCTACGGATAGTAGTCACCGGTGATGAGGGGGCCCGCCGCGTGACTGACGCCGATTGAGTGAAGGTCAACGAATCACTCGAACGGACGCACTCATATCGCTGCCGGCACCGGCGCGCGTACCGAGGGGACACCACGCTGACGGGTAACACCGATCGAGCTACTCGGCGACCTGCGGTAACGGCATTTCGGACAAGCCGACCCGTGTGGGCGACGCCGGCTGCGCGCACTGCGCCGCCTCGGTCTCCGCGGAACTGTCCGAACTGGACCAGGCGACCGACCGGCCGCGGGTCACCGGAGCCCTGGTCCCGGAAGGCCACCGCTGGCCGGCTGACGCTTCCCGCCGGCCACGGGCGACCCACGGCCACAAGATCACCGGGGCCCGATTCGCCGGTCCGCACGCCGGGCTCATCGGCACCAAGATCGCCGGCAGTCGGCGCGCGAACCCCGGCCGGCCGGCGCCGGACGCCGGCAACCGCGCCAGGTCCAAGATCACCACGCCACCGGCACGACACCGACCTGCCGACCGCCGCCGAGCCGCCCAACCCTCCGGTGGGGCGCGCCCGCTCGTTCCGCCGGCCGAACCCGTGGCGCGCAAGCGATTCCAGGCGCTCCGCCCCCACTGCCTTCGGGCCGGCGAACCCATGACACCCGTCGAAAGACACCCACCACGACTGCGGCGGACCGGTGGAAGAGTCCCCCTGTACCGCGCAAAGTAGGTGAATAGTTCTCTCAATTTTTCGCGCGTACCCACTCCCACGAAGCGCGTGCGCATGCAACAATCGACTCGCTGACACACCCCCGGTCAGCGCCTGTGGAGATCCCCTCCGGCCCCCGCGTTCCTCCCCCTGGCGCGGGGGCCTCTCCATGTGTGCAAGCTCAAACGCGACCTCGAACGTGCCGGTTGACGTGCGGCTTTAACACGATTACAGAGGGTACCGGAACCCTTACCGGCGAAAAGTGGCTGTCTTGCTTGGTAGCCCGCAACATATTCGTTACCCTCTCCAGGTGCTTTTCACAGGACGTAGCCGACCGAGCGGCAACGCGGCCGAAGAGGCCGCCCTTGCCGGACGCCATCGCACCGAGGTTCACGAGCAGGACGAGAACCTGCCTGACCACGAGCTGGAGTCCTACCTCGCGGCAATCTCTCCCGAAGGCGACCCCGAGTCCACCGGCTCCGGCCGGCGGTTCGGCGGCGCGCAGGTCTACCAGCTGCGCCTCCCGACCATGGCGAACGAGCGACTCCGCGAGCTCGCCGCATACCACCAGACCTCCCCGATGGCGCTCGCCCAGGAATGGGTCCTCCAACGCCTCGAGTGGGAGTCCCAGCAACTACACCGCCACTAGACGCAACGAAGGGCCCCGGTCGCGCCGACCGGGGCCCTTCGTCTCACGCAGTCAAACTAGAGCGCGCGCACGTTCGTGGCCTGGGGCCCCTTGGTGCCCTGCCCGACCTCGAACTCGACACGCTGGTTCTCTTCCAGGGTGCGGAAGCCCTTGCCCTGGATCTCCGAGTAGTGCACGAAGACATCGGCACCGCCGTCGTCGACCGCGATGAAGCCGAAGCCCTTCTCGGAGTTGAACCACTTCACAGTGCCCTGTGCCATCTACCTGCCTCCATCGCAGGATCAGCATGGGGTTACACCGTGCAACCCCGGCAGCCCCCGGGCGTTGCCCCCGCCAACCTCGACGAAAGACCAGCACGCCCGCGTTTTCGTTCCGCGAGCGTGGAAAGCACGAACACAGAAACTTGCGGCCTGCGCGATGGAGCCTATCGCGTAGAGCACTCGGAGCACTACCACTTGCATACGGCTGACTACCGTCCAGAGACGATCTCTGCAGGCAAAACGCGGGCGGACATTTGTGATCTGTGTCACATCTGGCCGAGCCAACGTCACACTGCGCAAAAGCGTCGAAAGAGGTGTGCAGAGGCTGGGGCATCGACAGGGGGACAACATGGGGGACAACATGGTTGGGATCAGGGGTCGCGGCGGTCACAGGAGGGCGGGGCGGCTGCTGGTCGTCCTGGGTGCCGTGACCGCCCTCGGACTCACCGCCTGCGGCTCGGACGACGACACCGCCCCCAAGCCGTGGCCGTCCGGAGCGGACGACCATCCGAAGGTCCAGGCCGCCCCGAAGCCGTCCGCCAAGATCGCGTTCCAGCCCGCCGCCGGCGCGCAGAACGTCAACCCGGCGGCACCCGCCAGGGTCACCGTCGCCGACGGCAAGATCGAGTCGCTGACCCTCACGAACCCGGCCGGCAAGAAGGTCATCGGCAAGCTCTCGCCGGACGCCACCAGCTGGACGGTCGGCGAACCGCTCGGCTTCAGCAAGAAGTACACCTGGTCCGGCACCGCGGTCGGTGCCGACGGCGAGCGCAAGGAGATCGCCGGCGCCTTCACGACCGTGACGCCTGACTACCTCGTCGACGCGTCGATCAACACCGGCGACGGCAAGACCTACGGCGTGGCCATGCCGATCGCGGTCACCTTCGACTCCGCGGTCGGGGACAAGGCGGCCGCGGAGCGCGCGATGGTCGTGCGGACTTCCGTGCCGGTGCAGGGTGCCTGGGCCTGGCTGGACGACCGGCGGGCGCACTGGCGGCCCAAGACCTACTGGCCGGCCGGCACCAGCGTCACCGTGAACCTCAACCTCTACGGGGTGTCCTACGGCGACGGCGTGTTCGGCGCGGACGACATGACCTCGCACTTCACGATCGGCCGCAACCAGGTCGTCAAGGCGAACGCGAAGACGCACCGGGTGCTGGTGTACCGCGGCGGCAAGCTGATCCAGAACTTCCCGGCGAGCATGGGCCTCGACTCCGACCCGGGCCGTGTCACCAACAGCGGCACGCACGTCGTGATGTCCAAGCACGAGACCTACAAGATGACGAACCCGAAGTACAAGTACTTCAACGTCGAGGTGCCGTGGGCGGTCCGGATCTCCAACAACGGCGAGTTCATCCACGGGTACGGCCCGTCGGTCTGGGCGCAGGGCAACACGAACGTCTCGCACGGCTGCGTGAACCTGTCCCCGGACAACGCCAAGGTCTACTTCGACGAGGCGCTCGTCGGTGATCCCGTGGAGGTCACGGGCACCGACAAGCAGCTCGACCCGGCCGACGGCGACTACTACGACTGGGCGATCCCCTGGGCGCAGTGGGTCGGGATGTCGGCGGCCGGCTGAGAGATGCGAGGCATAATGCCCGCCAGGTCAGGATCCGGCGGCGGGCGGGAGCACGCGATGCAGGGTGGGGCGGCACAACCCCGGCGGGTCCCGGCCAACCTGGAACGCCGGTTCGCCGCGCTGTCGGCCGTGCTCGGCTCCCCGCAGCCCGACGACGAGCCGCCGGGCGACGAGGAGGTGGCCGCCGGCTACCTCGTCGTCCGTGCCTCCGGGGCGAGCGCCGCCCGCCTCGCGATCGACGCGATCCGCCAGCCCGGCCTCGCCCGGGCCAAGGCCGAGCCGGACCAGATCCAGCTGCTCATGCGGGCCTCGCTGCCGCGCTACCTGCCGCCCGCCGGCGTGAGCCTCGAGTTCCCGGAGTGCGCGCTGCGGGCCCAGCCGGGCGACCGCGCGGGCCGGCACGGCACGGTGCTGCTGACGGTCGCGACCGGCAAGCTGTCGATCAGCTTCGGCGAGCTGCGGCCGCTGCTGTTCCGCCCGGTGCCGGTGGAACGGCCGCTGCAGACGCTTTTCGCGGCGGCCGTCGCGCACCTGCTCGTGGTCGCCGAGTCCCTCGACCAGCACGGGATCAAGCCATACCTGACGGGGCTCGCCGAGCTGGTGCTGCGCAGCGCGCTGCGCACCGAGCTCAACCGCGCGGACGCGATCGCCACCCGCCGCCGCGACGCGGTCGAGTACATCAAGGAGAACCTCGCCGACCCGGCACTGTCCGCGGACCGCATCGCGGACGCCCTGTTCATCTCACGCCGCCGCCTGTACCAGCTGTTCGACGACGGGGACGGGGTGTCCGGCCGCATCCGGCAGCTGCGCATCGACCGCTCGAAGGAGCTGCTTGGCGACCCGGCGCACGCGGTGAAGGGCATCGGCGAGATCTCCCGGCAGTGCGGTTTCGCCAACGCGGCGCACTTCTCCCGCACGTTCCGCAAGGTGGTCGGCGAGACCCCACGCGACTACCGCGACCGGATCCTGAAGGCTCAGTAGCGCCCGGCGCGGCCGGGGTCGGTCAGAAGACGGTCAGCCACAACAGGATCGCCGCGCCCACGATCACCAGCAGCGCGACCGAGATCGCGACGGAACCGAACCGCGTCTTGCGTTTCGGGCGCGCCGGCCGCTCCGGCGCCCGCTTCGGGCGCGAGGTCCGCGGGCGGCGGCGAGCCGGGCGGGTCGATTCGCGTGGGCCCGAACGGCGGTCCGCGCGGCGGATGATCGCCACCGCGCGTTCGAGGTCCGTGCGGTGGATCGTCTCCCCCGGGTGGGCGACGCGGTTGCGCGTGTCGCGGACGTGCTCGATGTCGCGCAGGCCGACGCCGAAGTGCGCGGCCAGCCGCCTGTTGTGCCGCGGGCCGTCCGCCACCGCGCGGGACATGCGCTCCCAGCCGGCCAGGATCCGGGCGCCCAGCTCCGCGTCGGAGGCCGTGCGGCCCGCGGGCGTCTTCGACACGGCTTCCTCCACGCGGCAGGCGACTAGGTCGTCGTCGAGACGCGCATTCTAGGGTCGGGTGCCGCCACCTCGAAGTCCACCGAGGACACGAGCTGGCCCAGCACGCCGGCGAGCTCCAGCCAGCCCCGGCCAGTCGTGGAGTGCAGCGTGAACACGGCCATCCGCCGGCCAAGCGGGTCGATCACCACCGCCTGCAGCTGGCAGCCGGCCGACGGCGCGTCGCGGGACGGGCCCTCCACCAGGATCCGCTCGGCGATCACCACCGGATAGCCGCGTTCGGTCCGGGACTCGGTCACCTCGCGGATGTCCGGGCCGCCACCGTCGGACAGGTAGTGCCGCAGCTCCGCCGCCGCGTCGGGGCCCAGCGGCACGTCCGCGGTCACGACCATGCCGACCAGGATCGCCGGGTCCGCGTCCGGATGTGTCACCACCGCCACCAGGCCCGCGCCGTTCGCGTGCGCCAGCTCGGCGGCGTCGCGCGCGGCGAGGGCGACCCCCGGGTCGTGCTCGGCCTCCCGGCCGCGGACCTGGATGATCGCGGCCGCCAGCGCGCGCTCGGTCGCCTCGACAGACTGCACTGACACCGGCGTGACGCCCTGGATGGCGGCGAGCTTCACGAGTCCGCCCGCAGCGGGGTCTCGCCGAACACGATCAGCTCGCCGGAGGGTCTCAGCCCGCCCGAGAAACCACTGGAAAGCGTCTCGGCCAGCGCGGCCGGCGCACCGCCGGGCACCTCGTCGACCTCCGCGCCGAGCGGCCGCAGCAACGCGCCCAGCGCGGCGGAGGTCCGCGACGCCTGGCCCAGCACGCCGGCGAGTGCCCGGATCTCCGGCCGCTCGGCGGCGCGGTGCATCGGGGGCGAGCCGGAGGAGGCCAGCTCGTCGGCCACCTCGTCGGCCGCGCGCCGGTGCTCGCGCTCGAGCGCGTGGGCCTCGTCCAGCACCTCGTTGAGCCGCGCCTCGAGGTCCGCGACCCGGTTCGTGGCGCCGGTCAGCTCGATGCTCGCGCCGGCCGCCAGGCTCGGGGTGGCGGCGAGGTCGAGCGCGTTCTGCTTGTCCGACATGACATCCCGCGCGTCGGCGAGCCGGCGGCGCAGGCGCACGGCCGTCGTGTCGAGGTCCTCGGCGCGCCGCTGGTTGTCCGCTAGCGTGCGGGCCCAGCGCTCCAGCACGGCGACCGCGTCACGCAGCCGGCGCTGGGTCGCGTCGAAGTCCGACGGCGTGGCGCGCAGCCGGTCGCGGAACGTCTCCGCCGCGTCGCCCTGCCAGCCTGCCGAGTGCCGCTCGGCGTCGCGCAGTGCCGGTTCGACCGTGCCGAGCGCCGAGCCGGCGGACGTGAGCTGCGCGATCACCGCGTGCACCGCGTCCAGCCGCCCGGGTGTGGGATCGAACTCCAGTCCGCGGTACGTGCTCACCAGCGGTCACCCCCCGCGCGCCGCAGCGTCTCGGCGGTGTCCTCGTCGAGCGAGGCGTAGCCGCCGCGAATGGACTCGACCAGGGCGGCGTCGTCGCTGACCGCCTGGAGCACGCCCGCGAGCTCCGTGCGGGTGTCGGCGATCAGCACGCCGGCGACCGCGTCGAGCCGGCCGGGGCCGAGCCCCGAGCAGCCCTCCAGCCGGTCCACCGCGGCCGACACCGCCTCCGCGGCGGAGCCCAGGACACCCGCGGTGACCCCGATGGCGGCCAGATCGGCCTCGAACCCGGACAACGGCCGCCTCCTCGACTCGAGTTACGCGCCGAACACCGGAGGATAGGCGGGCGGCAGATCGTCGAACAGGTCGAGGCCCTCGTCGTACTTGTTGGTGTGCTCGCCGTCCTCTTCGCCGTTCGCGCCGTGGCCGAGCGGCATGCCGCCGAACGCCCCCGCGCCGCCGCGGGCACCGGCGGCACCGGGCACGACCCCGCCCGGACCGGCGCCGAGGACACCGCCCGCGCCGCGTGCGGCCAGCGCACCGGCGCCCATCTCGGCCGCGGCACCCGCGCCACCCGCGGCGGCGGCACCACCCGGGAAGCCGGTCCCGAAGCCGGAACCGCCGCGCAGGGCGTCCGCGCCGCCGTTGAGGCTGCCGGGGCCGCCGCCGAAGCTGGTCGGCCCGTTCAGGCCGTTGCCGCCCGGCCCGGTCCCGCCCGGAGCGAACGGGTCGACGAAGCCCTGGGCCGACGTCGAGCCGTTGCCACTCGGCGACGAGCCGGAGACACCGCTGCCGGCGGGCGGGAAGCCAGCCGAGCCCGGGCCGAAGCCCGCCCCGCCACCGCCGTCGCTCACGCCGCCCGGCGAGGCCGGCGGCACCCACGCCTGCTGTGGCTTGGTCCCGTCGCTGTCGGTGAAGTGCGGCATCCGGGTGTGGACGTCCTTGCTCTCCGCCTCGTAGGCCTCCATTACCGCCACGGCCTCTTCCTTGCGGGCCCGCGCCTCCTGGTGGCTGACCAGCGCGTCGGTCGTGAGCGCCTTGAGCATGATCGCGTCAGCCGGGCCACCGGTCGTCATGACCGTGTAGCCGTCCCGGAACCGCTCCTCGGCGGTCGCGAACCCGGGCGGTGGCATGTTCCGCTGCGCCTGCTGGACCGCGTCGGTGTACTGCGACATGTTCGCGGCGACCGTGCCGGCCGTGTGGCTCGCGTCGCTCGCCCACTGCATGAGGCGGGTCGTCGAGGCGCCCGCGCTGACCGAGGCCGGGCCCTGCCAGACACCCAGTGCCTGCTCCATGATCGACTGGATCTCGGCGGTGGTATTCTCGATCTTGCCGGACAGATCCTTCCACTTCTCCGCCCGGACGTACATCTGGTGCGGCTTGGCCTTCATGATCATGTTGTAGAGCTCGTAGTGCTGGTAGACCTTCCAGTTGGCCTTGCCGAAATGTCCGGGCAGCCGGTTCTTCCGCTTCGTCGTCGTGTGGTGGTGCCGCTCCGCCTTCTGCTCGTCGGTCAGATGATGCTTCTCACCGAAGGTCTTGTGCATGCGGTCGCGGTTGTAGTCGTCAGGTGCGTGGTTCATCCCTCGACCCCCTCCTGGTTCGCGAGCCGCTGGAAGCGCGCACCGGCATACCCGTCGACGCCCCGGTAGGTGGCCAACGTGCTGTTAAGCGCGTCGATGGTCCCGTCGATCTCGTCGAGGTACTGCTGGAGGATGCCCTGGACGCCCTCCTCCGCGTCGGCGCGCTGGAGGAAGGCCTTGCGCATCGGTCCGGTGACCGGGCTCGTTCCGTCGTGCAGCGGCCCCATCAGCTCGACCGCCTCCGTCTGGTGCCCGGCCAGCTCGTCACGCAGCTGCTGCAGCCGGCCGGTGAGCCTGCCGAGCTCGTCGTAGTCGGCGACGAGGCCGTCCATGTTCTGCCCGGACGCGCCGTGCGTGTGCAGCGCGCCCGCGTGGATGTCGGGCCCGGTCTTGCCCGGCCGAACCTTCTTGTGCTCCGCGGACAGATGCTTCGCCTCCGTGAAGCTGTCCACCCTCTCGCGCCCCATGGGCTAATCCTCCACCCCGGTTCCCAGCCTGTCGCGACCAGCCTGGCCATACTGTCGTGAGCGGGCCACCAAATCCAGCACGGTGTGCACAACTGGTCACATTCGTGACTCAGCTGAACAAGCGTGCCGGCAACAGCAACCTGGCCAGCTCGTCGGCCAGCGCGGACGAGCGTTCCAGTGCCGGCGTCACCACGTCCAGCACCGAAGGGATGCTTTCCTCGCCGGTCCGCTCCGGCCGTTCCTGTTCGATGTCGCACCTCCTCGGTTCGTTCCATTGGAGCCCCGGGCCCCGCGGCGGCCCCAGGGCGGCTGCTCAGCGGGGCACGCCGACGGCTCAGCGGGTCAACATCGCCGCCGAACTACGCTGGTCGCGTGAGTCGAGTACCTCCGCGCTGGCCTCCGGTCGAGGTCGAGCTCCCCGACCGGCACCCGGACGCCCCACCGCCGGGCAGCAAGCTCGGACCGCACTACGCGTACTGCTTCGGCTGCGGCGACGAGGTCGAGCACGGGCTGCACCTGCAGACCGAGACAGGCGAGGAGCAGACGATCCTCGCCCAGTTCACCGTCACCGAGGCCCACCAGGGCGCGCCGGGCCTCGCCCACGGCGGCCTGCTGGCCTGCGCGTTCGACGAGGCGCTCGGGTCGACGGTCGGGCAGCTGCTGCGCCGCCCCGCGGTTACCGGCAAGCTCGAGACGGACTTCCTCAAGCCGGTGCCGGTCGGCTCGACGC
Source organism: Actinophytocola sp. (assembly GCF_036555685.1). Taxonomy (GTDB): domain Bacteria; phylum Actinomycetota; class Actinomycetes; order Mycobacteriales; family Pseudonocardiaceae; genus Actinophytocola. Next base: position 13,389 of record NZ_DATBKY010000307.1, read on the forward strand.
TGCACATCGTGGGCCGGCTCGACGGGATCGCCGGCCGCAAGGTGTACGCGAGCGCCGAGGGCCGGCTGAACGCGCCGGACGGGCCGGTCGCGCTGCGGGCGCGTGCGCTGTTCGTGACCGTCGAGTTCAGCCACTTCGTCGAGCACGGGCGCGCGGAGGACCTGCACGCGGTCGCCGCGAACCCGGAACTGCTGCGGGAACGCCGCTTCGACATCAACCCGTAGGAGCGGCCATGTTCGGCCTGATCCTCGGCGCGGTGTTCGCGCTGATGCACTGGTACCTGTGGAAGCGGCTGGTCAAGGACACGACCCGGCCGGGCCGCGTGCGCCGCGTGGCGACGGTCGCGACCGTGGTGCTGGCACTGCTGGTGATCGCGACGCTGACGCTCGGCCGCGAGGTCGACCCGGACGCCGGGCAGTGGTTCGCCTGGCCCGGGTACGTCTGGTTCGCGCTGCTGTTCTACCTGTTCCTGATCACGCTGCTGCTGGAGCTGCCGCGGCTAGCGCTGCGCGGCTGGGTGCGCCGCCGCCCGCTCGAGGCGACGGCCGCGACGTCCACCGAACCGCCGTCCGCGCCTGCGGTCGCCGACCCGGGCCGGCGGCTGTTCCTCGCCCGGGGCGTCGGCCTGGTGGCCGGGGTCGCGTCGGCGTCGCTCGTCGGCACCGGCATGGTGACCGCGCTGGGCACGCCGGACCTGCTGCGGGTGCGCGTCCCGCTGCGCCGGCTGGACCCGTCGCTCGCCGGCTTCCGGATCGCGGTCGTGAGCGACCTCCACCTCAGCGCGCTGCTGCGCCGCTCGCACACCGAGCGGATCGTGTCGATGATCAACGAGTCGGCCCCGGACCTGGTGGCGATCGTCGGCGACCTGGCCGACGGCACGGTCGCCGACCTCGGCGACGCGGCCGCGCCGCTCGCGGACCTCGCGCCGCGCGAGGGCAGCTTCTTCGTGACCGGCAACCACGAGTACTTCGTCGACCCGGACGGCTGGGTGCGCGAGCTGGCGCGGCTGGGCGTGCACACCCTGCGCAACGAACGCACGACGATCACCCGCGGCGGCGCGTCGTTCGACCTGGCCGGCGTGACCGACGTGAACGGCCGCTCCCACGACGATGCCCCGGACTTCGACCGCGCGCTGGCCGGGCGGGCCGCGGAAAGCCCGGTCGTGCTGCTGGCCCACCAGCCGGTGCAGGTCTCGGAGGCCGCCGAGCGCGGCGTGGACCTGCAGCTGTCCGGTCACACCCACGGGGGCCAGATGTACCCGTTCCACTACGTGGTCGCGGCCGCGCAGCCCTCGCTGGCCGGCCTGTCCAAGGTGGACGACACGTGGCTGTACGTGACGCGCGGCGCGGGCTTCTGGGGCCCGCCGGTCCGCATCGGCGCATCCCCGGACATCACGCTCATCGAGCTGGAAGCCTGACCTGTCCACAACCCGCACGCTTGTCCACAGCACGCGGCTGACCACCCCTTTTGTCAGCCCTCCCCGGTAGACTGACGGTCACGAGGGGTGCCCCCGGAGAGGGCGGGGGCTTACGTTTCTTGTGTTCTGCACGCGCGTGCGTGCGCGTACGCGAGCGGGCGCGGGGGCGGCGCGTTGGTCGAACCGGTGCGCGGGCAGGCGCGGCGGCGGGTGCGCTGATAGAACCGTGGTGTGCGCAAGCTTCTCCTGCTTTTCCCGCTCGCCGCGGGCGCCGTCGTGGCTCGTGCCTTTCTCCGGGTGCGCCGGCCGGCGGTCAACAGTCCCGCGGCCGTCGTCGCCCACGGGCTTGCGGGCAGCCCGCGCGTCGTGTGTCTCGGTGCCAGCACCGTGCGCGGCAACGTCAGCTTCAACTTCGTCGACGAGCTCGCCGCCCGGCTGCCCGACCGGCAGTGGATCAACGCGGGCATGAACGGCGACACCTCCGCCCAGATCCTCGCCCGGCTCGACGACGTCGTCGCCTGCCGGCCCGACCACGTCGTCGTGCAGGTCGGGGCCAACGACGTGCTGAAGGAGGTCTCGCTCGATACTTACGAGGCCAACCTCACCGCGATCGTGCGCCGGCTACGGGCGGAGACCGGCGCCCACGTGGCGCTGATGTCGATCCAGGTCGTCGGCGACCGGCCCGACGCCGGTGTCAACCGCGAGTTGGACCGCGTCAACGCGATCATCCGGCGCGCGGCACAGGAGCACGACGTCGCCTACCTGCCCCTGAACGAGCGGCTGCGCGACATGCTCCGCGAGCATCCCGGCACCGGCCGCGACCTCCCCGGGTCGATGATGCCGGTCATCCGCGGGATCGTGCTCCGCCTCGGGCTCGGCGTCGGGCTCGACCGGATCGGCCGGCTGAACGGCTACGCCATCCACACCGACGGGCTGCACCTCGCGACCCCGGCCGGCATGGTCGCGGCCGGGCTCGTCGAGGAGTTCGTGCTCAGGTGACGGTGCGCGGACGGATCGCGTTCGCCTTGTCGACCAGCTCGTGCCGCTGCTCCGGCGTGCTCGCCAGCCGCGCCAGCGCCCGGTAGCAACGTTCCAGCCCGAAGCGCAGCTCCCGCTCCGACAGCCGGCAGCCGAGCACCGCCCGCGAGTCCGAGCCGACGCCGACCGCACCGGGCCGCCCGGCCCGCACCCAGCCGTACGCCGCCTCCAGCACCTCCGCCGACAGCGTCGTGCGCCGCTCCGCGTCCAGTGCCAGCCGCTCCAGCCGACGGGCCGCGTCGTGCAGGTCGTGCTCGCCCACCTGCAGGTTCGCCCCCGTCTTGATCTTGATGGCGGCGACCTGCGCGTTGACGTGGTGGCTGGACGTCTCCGGCACCTGCTCCAGCACCTCGATCGCGCTGACCCGCGCGCCCTGCGCCAGGTACATCCGGGCCAGGCCGAACGCGGCGCTGACCCACGAGTGGTCGGTCCGCCAGACCAGCTCGTAGTACCGGGCCGCCCAGAAGAAGTTCCCGGCGTACTCCGCGCTGGCCGCGAGCGCGAGCTTCGGCGGGAGCTCGCCCGGCACCGCGTCGTAGACCTTGTCGAACGCGGCCGCCGCGTCGAGCGGGCGCCGGGTCGCGAGCGCGATGAGGCCCTCGTACCAGTCGGGCCGCCAGTCCGCGGGGTCGGTGACCAGCTTGCGCGCGGCCTCCAGCTCCGCGCCGGCGGCACGCATGTCGCCCAGCTCCAGCCGGGCGCGGACCATGCGCAGCCGCACCTCGATGGAGTCCTGCGGCGCGGACGCCAGCGCGGCGACCATCTCCGCCGGCTCGGTCGCGGTGATGCTCGCGAGCGTGCTGGCCGCGTGGTCGTCGGTGTCGACCATCGGCAGCGGCAGGATCGACGCGACCTCCTGCGGGTCGGGCGAGGGCAGCGAGCCGTGCTCGCCGACGACCATGCCGGAGCCGAACGTCCGCGTCTCGATCGCGAACACCGTCGACAGGCCGGGCCGCGGCCGCCCGGTGCCGAGCGCCATGACCTCGCGCAGCACGCCCGTCAGCTGGTCGGCCATCTCCTCCGCGGAGGCGAACCGCTGGACGGGATCCTTGTGCGTGGCGCGCTTGAGGACCCGGTAGTACGAGCCGAACAGCGCGAAGAGCGGCTCCTCCTCCGGGCCGGGCAGCGTGTACTTGTGCCTTGTCGTGTACCCGGAGAACTCGATCGACAGCACGGCGAGCGTGCGGCCGACGGTGTAGAGGTCGGACGCCACCGACGCGCCCTCGGTGGCCAGCTCCGGCGCGGCGTAGCCGAGGGTGAAGAACAGGGGGCTCTCGTAGTCGTCGGCCTGCCGCACGGCGCCGAGGTCGATGAGCTTGAGCTGCTCGCCGGACTGGATCACGTTGTCCGGCTTGAGGTCGCAGTACAGCATGTCGACGGAGTGCAGGTACCCGATCGCGGGCAGGATCTCCAGGCCGTACGCGATGACCTGCCCGATCGGCAGCGGCTCGGCGCGGCCGGTCTGGCGGTGGTGGGAGAGCGCGAGCTGGCGCAGCGACTGGCCGCCGACGTACTCCATGACGATGTAGCCGGCGAGGGTGCCGGTCTTCGGGTCCGGGTGCTGGACGAAGTTGTAGATCCGCACGACGTTCGGGTGCTCCACCTCGGCCAGGAACCGCCGCTCGGCCACCGCGCTCGCCATCGACGTGGCGTCGCCGGTGTCGATCATGCCCTTGAGCACGACCCACCGGTCGGACACGTTGTGGTCCTTGGCGAGGTAGATCCAGCCGAGGCCGCCGTAGGCGAGGCAGCCCAGGACCTCGTACTGCCCGCTGACGAGGTCGCCGCTGAACAGCCGGGGCCGGAAGTTGAACGGGGTGCCGCAGTCGGGGCACTCGCCCTCGGGCGGGCCGGGCCGGCCGTCCACGCCGCGGCCGACCTCGGCGCCGCAGTTGGAGCAGAACCGCTTGTTCTCGCTGACGACCGGGTCCTTCAGCACGGCCGACGCGGGGTCCTTGACCGGCACGACCGGCACCTCGACCAGCCCCGCACCGAGCCGCCCGCGGCTGGCCGCGCGCGAGGACGTGCGCCGCCCGGTGGGGAACGAGCTCGACCCGGTGCCGTGCGGGCTCTCCTTCTCGGGCTCGGCCAGCGCGGCGGCGGGCGCCGCGTCGTCGGGGGCCGCTGCGGGGGCGGCGGGCGGTGGTTCGATGGTGAGCGTCGGCGGGGTTTCGCCGAGCACGCTCGTGGGGAGCGGGTCGTCCTCGCCGAGCGCGGGCTCCATGCGCGTGCCCGGCTCGCGCGGCAGCACGTTCGGCATGGGAATGTTCTGGCCCCACAACGGCGGCGCGCCCGGATCGGCCGCTGTGGACTGTCCGGATGGGACATTCGGCGGCGGGGCCGGTCGCACGGACGAGGTGGGTTGCTCCGAGGCGAACTGCTGGCCCGGCTGGCCTGGTGGCACCTGCCCGGGTGGCCGCGAGTGCGGACCGGGCTGCGCCGGGAACTGTTGCGGCTCGCCGGAACTCGGCTGCCACACCGGCCCCGGCTGGGCCTGCGGGCTGCGCAGCTGCGTCACCTGCGACGTCCATCGGCGGCCCTCCTGGTCGGCCTGGTGGCGGCCACCGGTGGACTCGGACTCCGATCCGGCGGCCGGCTCGTGCCCGGAGTGATGCCGCCCCGGCGGTTGCCCTTGCACGGCACGGGTTTGCGGCTCCACCTCCGCCGGCCCGTGCTCCTCGTACGGCGGCGGCCCGGACGGCTCACCCGCCGCCCGCGGTTCCTGCTCGCTCGACTCGGGGTCGGGCGCCGGCCCGTCCGAAGGAGGCTCCCCCAAGTGCCCGGCCGCGTCGTGCGGCGGCGGTTCTGGCGCCGGATCGGGTGCCGGCGCCTGCGCCTGCTCGCGGGCGTCGGCCCACGGCAGGGCCTGGCTCGGCCGCCCCGAAATCGTTTGCCCGGCCGGTTCCGGCGCTGCCGGGGACGGCGCCTCCGGCCGCCGGTGCGCCCCGCCCGCCCGGACGCTCGCCTCGTCGACGGCCCGGAACCAGCCGGACCCGCCGCCCGCCGACTCCCGCAGCCTGGACGCCTGCTCCTCCGCCATCCGCCGCAGGCGCGCGGCCTCCTCGCCCGCCGACGTGGGCACGGCGATGCCGCACTCCCGGCAGTTGCCGTTGACCACCTCACCGGGGCAGCCCGGTCGCGGGCAGTTGATCATCCCCACCTCAGTCCCGGTACCTCGGCGCAGGCGGCTTCGGGCGCGGTTCGCCGGTGCGACCCAGCCACCGGTCGTAGCTCTGCGCCCACGCGCCACTCGCCACGGACTGCTCCAGCACCCCGTTGACGAACCGCACCATGTCCTCGTTTCCCTTGGGAATCCCGATGCCGTACGGCTCCTGGGTGAACCGCGGCCCGGCCATCTTCACGTTCGGGTCCTGCGCGACCATGCCGGACAGGATGGTGTCGTCGGTCGACATCGCCTCGACCTGGCCCTGCTGCAACATGACGAGGCAGTCCGACCAGTTGTCGACCTGCACGGGGATCGGGTTCGCCTTGTGGTCGGCGATCGTCTTGATCGACGTGGATCCCTTGGCGGCACACACCTTCTTGCCGCCGAGCTGGTCCAGGCTCGTCACCTTCGACGCGCGGTCGACCAGCAGGCGCTGGCCCGCCGTGTAGTAGATGGCCGAGAAGTCGATGTCCTGCCAGCGCACGCACGTGGCGGTCATCGTGCGCACGACGACGTCCACCTGCTTCTTCTTCAGCGCGTCGATCCGGCCGGCCGAGGTCACCACCTTGAACTGGACCTTGTTCTCGTCGCCGAAGATCGCCTTCGCGATCTCCCGCACCCGGTCGATGTCGAAGCCCTCGAGCGCGTTCGTGTTCGGGTTGCGGAAGCCGAAGAGGAAGGTGTTCTGGTCGACGCCCGCCACCAGCTTGCCGTTCGCCTTGATCTTCGCCATCGTCGTGCCCTGCGGCATCTGGCCGGGCGGCGGCATCGGGGTCAGCGGGCGGAAGCTCGCGGTCGGGTCGCAGTTCGGCGCGGGTGCCGCGGACGTGGACGGGGGCGCCGGGTTCTCCTCCGCGCCGACCGGGGCGGGCCGCTCCACGCTGTCCACAGTGGCCAGGTCGACCGGCCGGCCACCACTCGCGCAACCCGTCACGCCGACGAGCAGCAACGCCAGCATCGCGACGCGGTTCGCCCTGACCCTCACCGGTACTCCTGCAGTCGTTCTCGGATCCCCATTGTCACCCCGGCCGCGGCCACGAGCGTCAACACCGCGACCCCGGGCACCAGCGCGGTCATCGCGGTGCTCGCCGCGTTGGTCTCGTCGACGAACACCACGCGACCGTCGTCGATCGCGCGGCTCAGGTTCCCGTCCAGGTCGTTGAAGGCGACCGCCGCGCCGTCCTTCGCGCTGCCGATCGCGAGCGCCACCGCGTCCTGGTACGAGCCGCCGTCGTCGAGCTCGCGCACCCGGTCGTGCGCCTCGAGCCAGTTGCGGACGTTCTGGCGGGCGGCGTCGAGCGTGTCGCCGTTCGCGGCGAGCTGCTGGGCCCGCACGAGCAGGCTGCCGCCGCCGGAGACGTCGTCGGAGAGCTTCTTGAACTCCGTCTCGTACTCGCCGCCGTCGCCGCGCGCGACCAGCGTCAGCGTCTCGTTCGCGCGCATCTTCAGCGCGGTGATGCGGGCCTGCACGGCGAGCTCGACCTGCCGGGTACCGGAGTCGTGCCCGCTCGCGACCTTGCTCGCCTCGACCAGCAGCACGAACGTGCCCCACACGAGCCCGAGAAGCACCGCGATCGTGGCCACCAGCAGCCCGACGTTGAGCAGCCGGTTCGTCCGCCGGGTCAGGTACATCTGCGCGGCGAGGAGCGCGACGAGCAACACCAGCACCAGGCCGGCAGTGACCCAGGGGAACGAGCGGGCCTGCTCCTGCTCGTCGGCGAGCCGCTGGAAGTCGATGGAGTACAGCTCCTGTGCGGCGGGCAGCAGCTTCGCGCGCATTAGGCCGGACGCCTCGCGCAGGTACGCGGCCCCGGCCGGGTAGCCCTGCCGGTTGTAGGCACGCGCGGTCTCGACGAGCCCGGTGTACACGGGCAGCTGCTGGGAGAGCTCGTCGACCTGCGCCTGCGCCCCCGGATCACCGGCGACGTCCGCGGACGCCTTCGCCAGGTTCGCACCGGCCTGCGCGATGTCGAGCTCGTAGCGGTCCCGCAGCTCGCGCGGCGGCGTGCCGCCGGAGAGGAACGCGCTGGCGGCGGTCGCGTCTGCGTCGGACAGCGAGCGGTAGATCTGCTGGGACGCGGCGGCGACCGGCTCGCGGTGGGCGATCAGGTTGTCGATCGTGGCCTGCTTCTGTTGCAGGGCGACGACCCCGACGATGCCGGTCACGAGCGACAGCACGACCAGCCCGACGCCGATGACGAACAGCCGGCCCGGGGTGCTCGCCGCCGAGCGGCGGACGCGGCGCACGGCGGTGCCCGGCAGGCCCCGGACGCGCCTGCGGCCGGCGGCGTGCGTCGGGTGCGTCGGGTGCGTCGACGGCTCCGGTGGCGAAACGGTCACCATGGGTGATCCCGACGCAGTCTCCACGCCGGCAGAGTCAACACCACGGGGTCCCTCGCCACGTCCGCTTTCCCCTCGCAGTTACCGCCATGTGATTTGCAAACGAACCTAGTGCAGCGGGGATCGTCACGGCCACCGCCCGCGGCACCGCGCACGTTCCAGTCTCGTCACGGCCCGTGATCGGCACGCAGGGTGATGGCGGCGGCTTCCTGATCTCCGCGTAGTCGCTCGGTTGCGCTCTGGCGTTTCGTCGGATCGTCTGTCAATCTCAGAATGCGTGCCCACACACCCCAAATGCCAGGTGGAGAAAATGGACAACCGCCCCAATCTGCAGCAAGTTGCCACGTTTTGCGGCGAGTGCAGCTGCGGCTGCCCGACGCTGTGGGTTGACCCGGATGCCATGCCGAGCCAGCGTGTGGAGATCACCGACGACTTCGGCCAGCGGATCCAGATGAGCCTCGCCCAGCTCGCGAACATCGTGGCGGACGCGAAGAGCGGCGTGCTGGACAACCTGCTCCGCAAGGCCGGCTGAGCCCGAGCGGTGCACGCCGAGGTCGGCCTCCGCTGGACCGGCACCGTCGCGTTCCTCGCGGTGGCCGGCTACAGCGTGGCCCGGCTCGCCGCCGCGCACCGCGCACCGGCCGGCTATCCGGGCCGGCACCGGGCCGTCGACGTCGCACACGTACTGATGGGCGCCGGGATGTCGGCGATGGCCTCCCCGGTCGGTGGCCCGCTGCCGTCGCCGGCCTGGCAGACGATCTTCCTGTTGCTCGGCGCCTGGTTCGCGGGCTCGTGGTGGCACGAGCGCCGGACCGGCCGCCCGGCGTACGACGGGATGGGCTGGCACGGCACCGGGCTGCACCACACGGTCGCCGCGCTCGCCATGGTCTACATGCTCGCCGCGATGCCCCACGCGGGCCATGACACCGGGCATGACACCGGGCACGACACCGGGCCCGACACCGGGCCCGACACCGGGGTCTGGCTCACCGGCCACGCCGGACCGGGCGTCGCGCTGCCCCTGGTGGGCTGGGGCCTGGTGGCGTACTTCGGGGGGTCGGCCGTGGTGCTGGTCGCCAGGACGGACTGGCGGCCGGCACCGCGCGCCACCGCGCCGTCGATCCTTCTCGCGCCGCGGCTCACCGCGACCTGCCAGGCGACGATGGCCCTGGGCAACGGTTACCTGCTGCTCGCGATGCTGGGCTGAGTCGCGGGCGTCCGCTGCGGCACCCGCTCCGCCGCGAGCGCGAGCAGCCACCCGCTCCACAGCACGTAGCCGACGAAGTTTGCGAGGTCGGCACCCGGCACGGAAAGCGGCACGAGCACGCCACACGCGACGAGCGCGGCGCTCGCGATGCCGAGCACCGCGGTGACCCGGCCGAAGTGCCGGCCGGTGAGCTCGCGCACCACCAGCACGGTGAACACGGCCGTGGCCGCATAGCCGACCGTCTCGCCGATCGCCCGGCCGAGCACGAGGTTGAGCGTGTGGAAGGTGTCCGGGTCGTGCACGAACGGCACGACCAGCGGCCAGCGCGCCAGCCCGGCGACCTGGACGGCCGCGGCGAAGACTCCCGTGGCGGCGATCGCCCGGCCGGCGCGCGGCGTGCGCGCCCATCTGCCCAGCAGCACGCCGATGGGCGCCAGCAGCGCCGCGCTGACAAGCAGCAGCGTGAACAGCGCGACCACGGCGGGGCGGTGGGCGGCGAACGACGCCAGCACGTCGGCCGGCGGCTCGTCGAGCACGTCGGGATAGTCGAATACCTTGCCCAGCCCCAGGAACGCGAGGTTGGCGCCGACCGCACCACTGATGAGCAGGGCGGCGAAGGCGTGGGGGCGGCGGAGACGGATCGACATGACGGCACTCCTAAACTCTGTACGGTGTACAAACTTTGGACACTGTATCATGTTTTCTCGTGGGTGCCAGGGGTCCTCAGCCACGGCTTTCCGTCGAGCAGGTCGTCACGGCCGCGATCGAGGTGCTCGACGCCGGTGAGCAGGTGTCGGTGCGTGCGGTCGCGGGCCGCCTCGACGTCCGGCCGAACACGATCTACACGTACCTGCCGGACAAGTCCGCGCTCGACAGCGCGGTCGCCGACCGGCTGCTCGAGATGGCCGGCCTGGACCTGCTGGCGGGCCGCCGCGCGTGGCGGCGGCGGATCGCGGACTACGCGGTCGCCCTGCGGACCGTCCTGCTCGAGCGGCCCGGCGCGATCTCGCTGTTCCACTCGGCGCCGATGAACGGCGCGGCCGCGCTGACCGTCGGCGAGCGGCTGCTGGACGCCTTCGGCCACGCCGGGCTGTGCGACGAGGACTCGTCACGGGCCTCGTACGCGGTGATGACCTACGTGCTGGGCGCGATCGCACTGTCCGACGCGGACGCCGGCACCGAGCCGGAGCGGGCGGCGCGCCTCGCCGCGGTGCCCGCCGCGGCGTTCCCCCGCATCGCGCGGACCGCCCCGGTCGCGGCGACCTGGAACGGCGAGAAGCAGTTCCGGTGGGGCCTGGATCAGCTGCTGGACGGGCTCGTCAGTCGCTGAGCCCGAGGAACGTGGCCATGATGCGGGCCTGGTGGTCGAACCAGGTGGCGAGGTCGGTGATCGTGTTGTGGAAGCGGCCGAAGAGCTCGAAGCTGACCGCGCCGAACAGCTCGGTCCACGCGATGAGCGCGCGGACCATGGCCTCCTCGCCGACGTCCGGGGCGACGACGTCGCGGACCCGGCGCACCTCGGCCGAAAGGCTGGTCGGCGGCGGCACGGGCGCGCGGCCGGCGAGCGCGCCCGCGTTGTGCGCGTCGTTGAGGATCTCGCCGAGCACGACGACGGGCCGGATCGAGGGCTCGACCGTGTCCTGCGGCGCGGCGTAGCCGGGCACCGGGCTGCCGTAGATCAGCGCGTACTCGTGCGGCTGGGCGACCGCCCAGTCCCGGACCGCGTGCGCCACGGCGAGCCAGCGGCCGAGGAAGTCCGAGCGGTCCGCGACGGCCGCGCCGGCCACCTCGCTGGCCTCGCCGAGCGAGTTGTACGCGTCGAGGATCAGCGCGGTGAGCAGGTCGTCCCGGCTGGCGAAGTAGCGGTAGACCGCCGAGGACACCATGCCCATCTCGCGCGCGACGGCTCGCAGCGACAGGTCGCTGCCGGTCTCCGCGAGCTGCCGGCGGGCGGCGTTCTTGATCTCCTCGACCATCTCCGCCCGCACGCGAGCACGGATGGATCCCGCGGTTCGCTCTGCCATGGCGCAGAGTATCGCACACATTCGAGAGCAGTGCTCTTGACAAAGAGCGGACCGCAGACGACTATTGGCCCGAATCGAGAGCACCGCTCTCAAACGAGAGATAGGAACCTCCCATGGCACTTCACGTGATCGTCGGCGCGGGCCCGGTCGGCACCGCCACCGCCACGCTGCTGGCCGGGCGCGGCGAGCAGGTCAGAGTCGTCACCCGCAGCGGCAGCGGCCCCGCGCACCCGTCGGTGGAGCGCGTGGCCGCGGACGCGACGGACGCCGAGCGGCTGTCGAAGCTCACCGCCGGCGCGGTCGCGCTCTACAACTGCGCGAACCCGCAGTACCACCGCTGGCTGACCGACTGGCCGCCCATCGCGTCGTCGCTGCTCACGGCTGCGGAGCACAGCGGCGCGGTGCTGGCGTCGGCGGGCAACCTGTACGGCTACGGCGAGGTCGGCGCGCCGATCACGCCGGACACGCCGCTCGCCGCGACCCACCCGAAGCTCAAGCTGCGTGCGGACATGTGGCGCGACGCGCTGGCCGCGCACGAGGCCGGCCGCATCCGCGCGACCGAGGTCCGGGCGAGCGACTACATCGAGGCGAACTCGATCTTCAGCCTGGCGCTGGCGAAGCCGCTGCGGGCGGGCAAGCGGGCGTACGTGCCGGCGCCGCTCGACGTCGCGCACAGCTGGTCCTCGATCGCGGACGTGGCCCGCACCCTGACCACGGTGGCGACCTCGGAGCAGGCTTGGGGCAAGGCGTGGCTGGTCCCGACGAACCCGCCGCTGACGATCCGCGAGCTGGCCAAGCGGTTCGCCGCGGTCCACGGGCTGCCGGCGGCGAAGGTCTCGCGGCTGCCCTATGCCGTGCTGTGGACGGCGGGCGTCTTCTCCCCGATGCTGCGCGAGCTGCGCACCACGCAGTACCAGTTCAACCGCCCGTTCGTGATCGACAGCTCGCGCACCGAGCGCACCTTCGACCTCGAGCCCACCGACCTCGACACCGCCCTGAAGAACGTCCGCGGCTGACCTGGCCGCCGTCACGGCTGGTTCAGGCCCGCCAGCTGCTCGGCGACCTGGTGGATCCACTCCTGCGACCACGTCAGCTCGCCCGACCGCAGCGCCTCGACCAGCCCGTTGACCCACCGCAGCTCCGCCTCGCGAACCGCCAGGATGTACTCGTCGTCCAGGCGGAACAGGCGCGGCAGCTCCGGGAAGGCGGCCAGCCCGGCCCGTGCGCGCCGGGGAGGGCTTCCCGGCGGGCGAGATCATCGACGCCACCGAGCACGTCTTCTCCGGCTCGAACACCTACGACTTCCCGACGGTGCCGGTGTGGCACCGCGGTCGCATGATCATCATCGGCGACGCGGCCCACGCCACCTCGCCCGCGTCCGGCCAGGGCGCCTCGATGGCACTGGAGGACGCGGTGACGCTGGCGAAGTGCCTGCGGGACCTGCCGGCCGCGTACACCGCCTACGAGAACCTGCGCCGCAAGCGGGTGGAACGCGTTGTGGCACAAGGGAAGCGCAACGGCGACGGCAAGGCCTGGACCGGATCGGCCGGCTGCTCCTGCCGATCGTGTTCAAGCTCGTGGCCAGGTACGGCGGCAGGCAGGGCTGGCCCTACGGCCACCGCATCGAGTGGGACGAGCGGATCGGCGTCTGAGGGGCCCGAGGGGATCGGGGTGGTGGGGGGGGGG
>NZ_DATBKY010000308.1:0-2728 GCF_036555685.1 Actinophytocola sp.
GCGCCCCACCGCGACGACCCCGTTCGCCAGCAACGCCGACGCGACCGTATCGCCGCGGTAGCCCGGGTAGGACACCCCGTCCACGGTGCACGTCAGCGGCGCGGAGCGGTCGATGCGGCCACCCTCGGCGAGCCTCATCAGCGGTCCTCCAGGAACTGGTGGGTCACCGTGTCCCGCACGACGTCGAACCACCGGCGGCAGCCGTTCGTGTGCACCCAGCGCTCGGCGAACGGGCCCTTCGGGTTGTCGCGGACGAACACGTACTCGGCCCACTCCGCGTCGGTCAGCGCCTCGGGATCGTCCGGATAGGACACGCCGGCCTGGCCGCCGTAGCCGAACTCCACCTCGTCCCGGTCGCCGCACCAGGGACACCGGATCAGCAGCATGCGAAACCCCCGTGGTCAGTGCGCCACGGCCGCGGCGCCGTGCTCGTCGATCAGCGCCCCCGTCGTGAACCGGTCCAAACCGAACGGTTTGTTCAGCTCGTGCGGCTCGCCGGTCGCGATCGTGTGCGCGTACACCCACCCGGACGCCGGTGTGGCCTTGAACCCGCCGGTCCCCCAGCCGCAGTTGACGAACAGCCCGTCGAGCGGCGTCGGTCCGATGATCGGCGACGCGTCCGGCGAGACGTCGACGATCCCGCCCCACGTGCGCAGCACGTGCGCGTGCCCGAAGATCGGGAACAGCTCCAGCGCCGCGGCCAGCTGGTGCTCGATCACGTGCACCGAGCCGCGCTGGGCGTAGGAGTTGAACGGATCGATGCCCGCGCCCATGACGAGCTCGCCCTTGTGCGCCTGGCTGACGTACACGTGCACGTGGTTCGACATCACCACGCACGGGTGCACGGGCTCGAGCAGCTCGGACACCAGCGCCTGCAGCGGGTGGCTCTGGATCGGCAGGCGCAGACCGGCGAGCGCCGCGAGCACCGAGGAGTGCCCGGCGGACGCGAGCGCCACCGCGCCCGCCCGGATCGGCCCGCGGTTCGTCTCCACGCCGATCACCCGGTCGCCGTCCCGGACGAACCCGGTGACCTCGCAGCCCTGCACGAGGTCCACGCCGAGCCGGTCCGCGCCACGGGCGAACGCCCACGCGACGTGGTCGTGCTTGGCGATCCCGCCCCTCGGCTGGAAGGTCGCGCCGAGCACCGGGTAACGCACGTCCTGGTCGACGTTGACGATCGGGCAGAACTCCTTGACCCGCTCGGGAGTCAGCCACTCCGCGTCGACCCCGTTGAGCCGGTTCGCGTTCACCCGCCGCACACCCTCGCGGACGTCGCCGAGCGTGTGCGCGAGGTTCAGCACGCCGCGCTGGCTGAAGAGGATGTCGTAGTCGAGCTCCGCGGACAGGCCCTCCCAGAGCTTGAGCGCGTGCTCGTAGATCCCCGCGCTCTCGTCCCACAGGTAGTTGGAGCGGATGATCGCGGTGTTGCGGGCCATGTTGCCGCCGGCGAGCCAGCCCTTCTCCAGCACGGCGACGTCGGTGATGCCGTGGTTGCGCGCCAGGTAGTAGGCGGTGGCCAGCCCGTGCCCGCCGGCACCGATGACGACGACGTCGTAGGACCATTTCGGACTGGGGTTGCGCCAGAGGAAGTCGGGATGCTCGACCACGCCGTCCATCAGTCCCCCAGCTCCTTGCGGCGCCGCGTCACGTACTCGGCCAGCTCCTCGCGGATCGCCTCGTCCAGCGGCGGCTGCTCGTACTCCTCGAGCTTCTTGCGCGCGATCTCCCCGGCCCGCGCCGACGCGTCCTTCGCGCCGTTGCGCATCCAGCGCTCGTAGTTCTCCGAGCTGGACAGGAACGGGCGGTAGAAGCAGGTCCGGAACCGCTCCAGCGTGTGCGCCGCGCCGAGGAAGTGCCCGCCGTGGCCGACCTCGGTGTGCGCGTCGAACGCCAGCGACTCCTCGGTGATCTCCAGTGGACGGAACTCCTGCTGCAGCATCTCCAGCACCTGCACGTCGATCACGAACTTCTCGTACGACGAGACCAGCCCGCCCTCGAGCCAGCCCGCGGAGTGCATGACCCAGTTGATGCCGGCGAGGAACGTCGGCAGCATCGTCATCAGGCCCTCGTACGCGGCCTGCGCGTCGGCCGTCTGGCTGGACGTGAGCCCGCCGCCCGAGCGCACGGGCAGCCCGAACCGGCGCGCGATCTGGCCGGTGCACAGCAGGCCGACGGCCGACTCGGGGGTGCCGAAGCACGGCGAGCCGGACTGCATGTCGATGTTGGACAGGAACGAGCCGAAGATCACCGGTGCGCCCGGGCGGATCAGCTGCGACAGCGCGATCCCGGACAGCGCCTCGGCCATCTGCTGGGCGAGCGTGGCCGGAATGGACACCGGCGACATCGCGCCCATCAACAGGAACGGTGTCAGCACGACCGGCTGCCCGGCCGAGCTGTACTCGAACTGGGCCTCGAGCATCCGGTCGTCCCAGCGCAGCGGCGAGTTGCAGTTGATGAGCGAGATCGTGGCCGGCGTCTTCTCGATCGCCTCGCGGCCGCCGAAGAGGATCTCGGTCATCCGGATCGTGTCGGCGGCGTTGACCGCGGAGACGACGTTGCCCATGTAGAACTTGTCCGTCAGCGTCTGCAGCGCGTAGGTCATGTCGAGGTGCCGCGAGTCGAGCGGCGCGTCGTTCGGCTCGCAGATGACCCCGCCCGCGGTGTCCAGGACCGGGAAGCTCTGCGCGAGCTTGACGAAGTTCTCGAAGTCGGCGAGCGACCCGTCGCG
>NZ_DATBKY010000309.1:0-48554 GCF_036555685.1 Actinophytocola sp.
CGTGCCGAGGCCGCCAACGGCAAGACCAGCCCCGAGGAGCTCATCGCGGCCGCGCACTCGACGTGCTACTCGATGGCGCTCTCGCACGGCCTCGCCGGCGCGGGCACCCCGCCCACGACCGTCGACACCAAGGCCGACGTCACCTTCCAGCCCGGCGAGGGCATCACGGGCATCCACCTGACCGTGCGCGCCAGCATCCCCGGCATCAGCGCCGAGGACTTCGCCGCGGCCGCCGAGGACGCCAAGAAGAACTGCCCGGTGTCCCAGGCACTGGCCGGCACCACGATCACGCTGGACGCCGAGCTGGTGTAAATCCGCGCGCCTCGGTCGGCCGGCACGGTTACGGTGCCGGCATGACCGAGGGGATGCGGCTGCGGCCGGTGCTCGAGCCAGACCTGGAGCGCCTCGAGGAGATGTTCAACGATCCCGACGGGATCGGGATCTTCAACTGGGCCGGGTTCACCGACCGCTCGGCGTGGCGGCGCCGGTTCGCCGACAATCAGCTGCTCAGCGACGACAAGAGCGTGCTGATGATCGACCTCGACGGCACGGACCTCGGGTTCGTGTCGTGGACGAAGATCCGGACGGGGCAGATCTCGTACGTCGTCGAGTTCGGCATCACCATCTGGCCCGGCCACCGCGGCAAGGGCCACGGCACGACCGCGCAGCTGCTGCTGTCCAGGTACCTGTTCGCGCACGACCCGGTGAACCGCGTCCAGGCGCGGACCGAGCAGGACAACGTCGCCGAGCAGCGCGCACTCGAGAAGGCCGGCTTCACGCGCGAGGCGGTGCTGCGCGAGTACTACTTCCGCGACGGCGCGTGGCGGGACGAGGTGCTGTACCGGATGCTGCGGTCCGAGCTACCGGTCGACGACCAGCCGGACCGCAAGCCCGCCGAAGATCGTCGCTGACACGCGGTTGAGCCACCGCTGCACGCCCGGCCGCCGGCGAAGCAGGTCGGACAGCGTCCCGGCGGCGAGCCCCACCGTCGCGTCGACACTCAGCCCGACGACGATCAGTATCCCGCCCATGGCCAGGAACTGGAGCGGCGTAGGCCAGCCGCCGACGGTGACGAACTGCGGGAAGAACGCGACGTAGAAGAAGATCACCTTCGGGTTGGCGAGGTTGGTCAGCGTGGCCATCGCATAGGTGCGGCGCAGTGAGTGACCGCCGAACTTCGCGGTCGCGGTCTGGGTCACGTGCTTGGCGGACCGCAGCGCGCTGACGGCGAGGTAGCAGAGGAACACGGCCCCGACGATCCGCACGGCCTCGAGGATCACGGGTGCCGCCGCCAGCAGCGCCCCGAGCCCGAGCGCCGCGGCGATCGTGTGCACGGTCATCCCGGTGGACATCCCCACCGCGGCGACGACCCCCGCCGCCCGCCCGCGCGCGACCCCGTTGGCGATGATGAACATCATGTCGGGCCCCGGGACGAGGCTGATCACGGCACACGCGACGACGAAGGCGACGAGGGTCGAAGCGTCCATGTGCCCGATCGAAGCAGCACCCCCCGACAATTCACGCGCGAGTTCCACATGCTGGACAGCTCAGGACTCCGCCACCTTCGCCTCGCCCACCAGCTCGTCCGTCTCACCGTCGTACAAGAGCAACCGCCCCGGGTCGGGTGCCGCCGTGATCGTCGAACCCACCGAGGGCTCCTCCCCCTCCGGCACGGTCACCCCGACCAGCGCCTCCCCCGGACACTCGACGGTGACCAGCGATGTCACCCCGAGGTTCTCGACGATCGACACCGTCCCGGTGATCCCGTCCGCCGCGGCCGAGACGTGCAGGTACTCCGGCCGGATGCCGGCCGTCACCGCGGCGCCGTCGGCCAGCGAAACCCCCGGCGGCGGCTTCAGCCGCGCCCCGGCGACCTCCACCAGCCCGCCGGAGACCGTGCCGGACAGCAGGTTCATCGGTGTCGAGCCGATGAAGTTCGCCACGAACGTGTCGCCCGGCCGCTGGAAGACCTCCTTCGGGCTACCGAGCTGGCGGATCCGGCCCTGCGACATCACCGCGATCCGGTCCGCCAGCGCGAGCGCCTCGGCCTGGTCGTGGGTCACGAACACCGTCGTCAGGCCCAGGTCTCGTTGCAGGCGCTTGAGGAACGTGCGCGCCTCCAGCCGCAGCCTCGCGTCCAAGTTGGACAGCGGCTCGTCGAGCAACAGCACGTCCGCCTCCATCGCGATCGCCCGCGCGAGGGCAACCCGCTGCTGCTGGCCGCCCGAGAGCTGGGCCGGCCGGCGCTCCAGCAAGCCGGCCAGACCGAGGCCGGCGGACGTCCGGGCCGCCGCCTCCCGCTGGGCGGCACGAGAGGCGTGGCGGACGCGCAACGGGTAGGCGATGTTCTGCGCGACCGTCATGTGCGGGAACAGCGCGTAGTCCTGGAACACCATCGCGACCCGCCGCCGGCCCGGCTCGGCCCGGGTGACGTCGGCGTCGCCGATCGACACCGTGCCGGACGTCGCCTGCTCCAGGCCGGCGATCGTCCGCAGCAGGGTGGTCTTGCCGCAACCCGACGGGCCGAGCAGCGCGAAGAACTCGCCGTCGCGCACGGACAGGTCGAGCGAGTCCACCGCCCGCACGCCGTTCGGGTACACAGTGGACAGCTCGGTCAGCTCGATGCCAGCCATCAGGCCTTGATCCCTCCGTGGAAGCGGAACCCGTACCGCTTGCTGACGAACAGGTACAGCACCACCACCGGCACCGCGTACAGCAGCGAGAACACCGGGATCACCGTCAGGTTCGCGCTCCCGCCCTCGTCCTTCATCGTGTTCAGCAGCACTGCCGCCGGCTGCGCGTCGATGTCCCGCAGCAGCAGGAACGGCAGCAGGAAGTTCCCCCACGCCTGCACGAACGCCCACACCAGGATCGTCGCGATGCCGGGCCGGGCCACCGGCAGCACGACGTGCAGCAGCACCTGTGCCGGCGACGCGCCGAACACCCGGGCGGACTCCTCGTAGGACCTCGGCACCGAGTCGATGAAGTCCTTCAGGATGAAGATCGCCGCCGGCAGGATGCCGCCGGCGAGCACCAGGCCGGTCGCGTACTGGGAGTTGATCAGACCCAGCTGGAACATCATCACGAAGATCGGCACCATCGCCGCGGTCCCGGTGACCACACTGGACAGCAGCAGAAGCAGGTACAGCAGCGCGTCGCGGCCCGGGATGCGTACCCGCGACAGCGCGTACGCCGCGAGTGTGGCCAGCACGGTCGTCACCGCGGTCGCCACCACGCACAGCACGACCGAGTTCACGAGCGAACCCAGCGCGTAGGGGTGCTCGAAGGTGGCCGTCCAGTTGGACAGCGTCCAGTCCGGCCAGTGCAGCCCGAGCCCGGGGTCGGAGTCGAACGGCGCCGACGCGAGCCAGAGCATCGGCACGGCGAAGAACGCCAGCACCGCGGCCATGAACGCGACGTACCCGGTGCGCCGCAGTACCGCCTTCCCGGAATTGACCCTTGTGGACACCCTGGGCTGCGGTTGGCGATCACGCGGTTCGTGCGAAGTCATGCGCGCTTCCTCAGCAGCAGCAGGTACACCAGCGCCACGACGAGGTTCACGAGCAGCAGCAGGAACGAGATCGCCGCCGCATAGCCGAGCCGGCCCGACGAGATCGCCTGCCGGTAGATGAACACCGGCACCAGCTCCGACTCGTGGTTCGGCCCGCCCGCGGTCAGCAGGAACGGCGTGAAGTCGTTGGCCGTCCACAGCGAGATCAGCAGCGTGTTCGTCAGGACGTGTCCGCGGATGTGCGGGAACACCACGTCCCGCACGGTCTGCCAGCCGCTCGCGCCGACCGAGCGCGCGGTCTCCAGCTGCGACGGCGGCACAGCCGCGAGCGCCGAGCTGTAGAGCATCATCGAGAACGCCGTGCCGTGCCAGGTGTTGAACACGATCAGCGACGCCATCGGGTACTCGATCAGCCAGGCCGTCCCGGGGGAGCCGAGCAGCAGGTCGAGCGTGCCGCCGTCGCGGTCGAGCACCGCGATCCACAGGTACGCGATGACGACGGTCGGCAGGATCCACGACAGCAGCACGAACGTCTCGATCGTGCGGCGAAGCGCGGGCCGGGCACCGCGCAGGACCCACGCCAGCGCGAAGCCCACGATGTTCTGGCCGAGCACCGCCGAGCCGATCGTGTACACGAGCGTCAGCCACAGCGCGTTGCCGAACAGCGCGTCGTTCAGCGCCTCGGCGAAGTTGCCGAGCCCGACGAACGCCGGCGCGACCGACGTGGCACCGGTGAGCGTGTAGTTGGTCAGCCCGATGTAGATCGTCCACAGTGCCGGGAAGATCAGGAACAGCCCGATCAGCAGCAACCCCGGCGCCAGGAACCCGATGGCGGGGGCGACGCCGAGCCCGGCGGAGTCCCGGTTGCCCGGGGCCCGCCGGGACCTCGCCGCCTCGCCGGCCGCGGGCGGCGCGCTAACCACCGGCGACCGCGTCCTCGCCGACGGCCTTCACGAGCGCGTCCCGGTACCCGGCCGCCGCCTGCGCCGCGGTCTTGCCGGCGACGACGTCGGCGGTCGCCTGCTGCAGCGCGGTCGACACCTTCGGGTACTCCGCGATGCCCGGCCGGAAGCGGGTGATCGGCAGGACCTCCTCGGCGATGAAGCTCAGCATCGGGTCGCTCTTCAGGACCTCGGAGTTCACGTCCTCGCGCTGCGTGATCTGGGCCGTGCCGGCCAGGTATGCCTTGGTCGCCGCCGCGGAGTTCATGAACTGCAGGAGCTCCCACGCCTGCTGCGGGTACTCGGTCTTCGGGTTGATCACGCGCAGGCCGCCCCCGGACATGCTGACGAAGTCCTGACCGTCCACACCGGACCCAGGGGTCATCGCGGGGATCTTCGCCCAGCCGACCGCGGTGTCGCGGTCGGGCATCTTCGCCACGCCGTCCTCCGGGTCGAGCACCGAGCGCCAGAAGTAGTCGCTCTCCAGCAGGATGCCGATCTTGTTCTGCGCGAACTCCTCGAACGAGCGGTCCCGGCCCTTGGCCTCCTGGGCCAGCACCGGGTCGGCGAGCTTGCCCCGGTAGACCTGCTGGTAGAAGTCCAGCACCGACGTGAGGTCGTCGGTGTCGCCCTGCCACTTGCCGTCCGAGTAGATCTCCGAGCCGGTGCCGACTAGCAGTGGCAGCACGCCCTGCATGGTCGTCGCCTCGGTCATCGCGGTGCCGGCGTTGAGCTGGATCGGCGTGACACCGGGCAGCGACTTGAGCGAGACGGCCGCCGCGGTGATCTCGTCCCAGCTGGTCGGCTGCCAGTCCTCGGGCAGGCCGACCTTGGCGAACAGCTTCTTGTTGAAGAACAGCACCCGGCCGTCGGTGCCCTGCGGGATGCCGTACCGCTTGCCCTGGTACGTGCTCACCTGCTGCACGGCGTCGGGGATCTGCTCCCAGCCGTCCCAGGCGTCCACCTTGTCCTTGCCGACGATGTCCTCGAGCGGCTTGATCTGGCCGCCCTGCGCGAACTCGCCGAGCCAGATGCCGTCGAGCTCGACGATGTCGCCGCCGATGTCGGTGCCGAAGTCCAGCGCCACCTTGGCCTTGTACTCGTCGTCGTCGACACCGACGCCGTCGAGCTTGACCTTGACGTTGACGCCCTTCTCCTTCTGCTGCTTGGTGAACTCCGGGATCACCCAGTCCTCGATCCACTTGGCACCGGCGTCGTTCTTGCCGCCCTTGACCGAGTTGGACGTGATCGTCAGCGAGACGTCCTTCGCGTCGGCGTTGCGCCCGCTGTCGGACTCCTGTTGCTGGCCGAGGCAGCCGGACAGCACCAGCGTCGTCGACACCGCGGCGGCCAGCAGCACCTTGCGTCGCATGTTCGGCACCTCTCTGATCGAGCTGGTGAGAACTCACCAACTGAAGACCGAGTGTGTCGAAATCTTGTATCACCGGCCGCTTACTATCAAGGCCGGTGCGGTCTCAGCGCGGCACGCCTGCCAGGGAGAACACGCGGCCGTCGTGGCCGCACAGCACCTGACCACCGGTCCCGGCCGGGGACATCGTGTCCCGATCGGAATGAACGGCACGCCGCGGACCGTCCCCGACGACCAGCGCGCCCGGCGCGCCGATCGCGACCAGCTCACCGCCGACGGGCAGCAGGACGGGCGCGTCGCGGTGGGCGGAAACGGCGGTCCGGCCGGCACGCAGCCCGTCGAGCACCGCGCCCGCGAGGTCGGGTCCGTCGGCGTCGGCGGCCACGGCCACCCAGGTGACCGGCTCGCCGAGGCGGGTGCCGTCGTCGCGGTGCCAGTCGCTGCCGCCGATCGGGGTCGTGTCCACGCCCCACGCCCGCCACCACGCGACCGGGCCGCCCCAGTCCGGGGCGAGCCAGGACGTGTGCCAGACCTCGGCCAGCGGCGGGCGGACCGGCAGCGGGTGGCGCCACGAGCAGTCGCCGGCGAGCGGATGGTTGACCGACAGCAGCCCGCCGCGCTCGGCGACCGTGGACACCCAGTTCGCGGCCGGCTCGCGGAAGTCGACCCAGCCGATGTCGCCGAAGGCGTTGGCGTGCCCGTACTCGGTGGTGACCTCCTGGCCCGGCAGCAGCGCGATGCCGTACCGCCGGCCGACCGCGGCGAGCTCCGCGTGGTGGGCGACGGTGTTGTGGTCGGTGACCGCGAGCGCGTCCAGCCCCGCCTCGACCGCCAGTGCGGCGAGCTCCGGCACGGTCAGCACGCCGTCGGAGTGCAGCGTGTGCGCGTGGAAGTCGGCCGCGACCCACCGCAGTCCGGGCCCGGCCGGCAGCTCGCGGCGCGGCGGGCGGGCCGGCACGGGCGGCGCCGGGCGGTCCTGCTCGACGGCCGGCGAGCCGCCGGTGCGCACCGTGACCGTGCAGTCCACTCCGGACTCCGGCACCCGGTGCAGGCCGAGGACCACGTGCCAGGTGCCCGCTTCCGGTTCGCCGGGCAGGTAACCCGGCGTGGCGGCGTCCGGCGTGATCGCGTACCGGCGGCGCGCCCCGCCCGACCAGCCGCGCCAGCCCGCGGCGCCCTCGCAGCCCAGATCGATCACGGCGGCCGGGTCCGCGACGGCGAGCTCGACCTCGACCGCGCCACAGCCCGGCGGTACGTCGAAAGTCAGCCGCGGCCAGATCCCCTCGGCGCGATCCGCACGCGTCCAGCGACGGCGGTGCACGATCTCGTGAACGATCTCCACGCCGGCGATACTGCCAGTGATTGCGGAACATGGGCGCGGCCGTACCGCGATGATCGCGGCGACCGGGTAGCGTGCGAGCCGTGGTCGCGACGGATCCGGTGGACGCCCGCCTGCTCGGGGTGGTCGCCGAGATGGGCAGAGCAGCGGTGCACGAGGTCGCCGCCCGCGTGGGGATGGACCCGCGGGAGGTGGCGTCGCGCCTCGTCGCGCTGTCCGCGACGGGGCTGCCGCTGCTCGTCGGCGTCGAGTGCGACTCCAACCGGCTGCGGGCCGCCGCGGCGCAGGCCGCCCAGCAGGTCGCCCCGCAGCCCTACCCGTACCCGCCGCAGCAGTACCAGCCGCCGTCCGGCCCCGTGCCGATGCAGTTCCCCGGGCCGTCGGGCCCCGTGCCCGCACCACCAGTTCCATCCGGGCCGCCGGTGCCGCCGGGCCTGTCCGGCCCGCACACCGTCCCGCCCGGACCGTCCGGCCCGCATCCCGTGCCACCGCAGCAGGTTCCCGCCGGCTACCCGGTGCGAACCGGGCCGCCGAGCACGCCGGTGCCCGCGCAGCCCGGCCCGCCCAGCACGCCGTTCCCGGCACCGCAGCCGGACGCGCCGATGAGCATGTGGGGGCCGCCGCAGACCGCGTCGTGGGCGCGGGGCGACCAGCCGCCGCAGGACGTCACGCAGCCGACCGTGCGCACGGAGAGCGACAAGCGGCAGGGCAAGGTCGGCACCGTGCTGATGACCGAAGGGCTGGAGGGCGAGAAGCTCGCGATCCAGCTCGTGGAGGTCGTGGACCCGGCCGACTACCTGTTCACCGCGGCCGGCTACCGGCTGCAGGAGGGCGAGCGGTCGGTCGTCGTGCACACCGAGCTGACCAACCGCGGAGCGGTGGCCTTCCAGTCGCTGCCGGACCTGTACCTGGTCCTGGTGACGCCGGACGGGAAGACGATCTCGAAGGCGCCGGTGTCGCTGTCGTCGCGGCCGCCGCACCGGATCGGCGTGCCGCCGGGCGAGACCGCGGGCGGGCATACGGTGTACGTGGTGCCGGAGCAGACCGAGGTCACGTCGGTGCGCTGGAGCCCCCGCCCGGACGAGGAGTCGCGCACCCTCACCTGGACGATCGAGGACTAAGGCCTGCCGAACATGCGCCCCAGCCAGCCCTTGCGCTGTTCCTGCTGGCGGTAGTCGCTGTACGTGCGTGGCTGCCCGTTCGGATTCTGGGCCGGGATCGGCGTCGTCGGCGGCTCGGTCCGGGTGCCCGGCCGGAACTCCTCGCGCCGGGCCTGCGGCCGGAAGTCCTCGTAGTCGTCGGACGGCGGCTCGGGGCCGTCCTCGCCTCCGATCACCGACGGCGCCACACCGTCGACGAGGAAGCCCTCCCCCAAGTGGTCGTCTCGCTCAGTCATCGGCACCACCTCGTGTGTTGCCCGACAAGGTACGCGAAAATCCTCCACAACCCGCGGCAAACGCGCCCGACGCGCGCCTACTGCTCTGCCAGGCGGTCCAGCGCGGCGCGGAGATCCTCGGGGTAATCGCTGGTGAACTCGACCCGGCGCCCGTCGGCCGGGTGGTCGAACGCCAGCCGCCGCGCGTGCAGCCACTGCCGGGTCAGCCCGAGACGCTTGGCGAGCACCGGGTCGGCGCCGTAGGTCAGGTCGCCGGCGCACGGGTGGCGCAGCGCCGCGAAGTGCACCCGGATCTGGTGCGTGCGGCCGGTCTCCAGCCGGATGTCGACGAGCGTGGCCGCGCGGAACGCCTCGATCGTCTTGTAGTGCGTGACGCTCGGCCGCCCGGAGGCGACGACCGCGAACTTGTAGTCGTGCTTGGGGTGCCGGTCGATCGGCGCGTCGATCGTGCCGTCCGTCGGGTCCGGGTGGCCCTGGACGAGCGCGTGGTAGCCCTTCTCGACCGTGCGCTCCTTGAAGGCGCGCTTGAGCACCGAGTACGCGTGCTCGCTCTTGGCCACGACCATCACCCCGGTGGTGCCGACGTCCAGCCGGTGCACCACGCCCTGCCGCTCGGCGGCCCCCGAGGTCGACACCCGCACGCCGGCCGCGGCGAGCCCGCCGACCACGGTCGGGCCGGTCCAGCCGGGGCTCGGATGCGCGGCCACGCCCACGGGCTTGTCGACGACGATGATGTCGTCGTCCTCGTGGAGGATCCTCATGCCGGGCACGGGCTCGGCCGGGACCTCCACGGGCCGCTCCGGCTCGGGCAGCGTCACCTCGAGCCAGGAGCCCGCGACGAGCCGGTCGGACTTGCCCGCGGGGCGCCCGTCCAGCGTCACCTCGCCGGACTCGGCGAGCGCGGCGACCGCGGTGCGGGACAGGCCGAGCAGCTTCGCGAGGCCGGCGTCGACCCGCATGCCGTCCAGCCCGTCGGGAACCGGGAGCGTGCGAGCGCTCACCTCGTCTTGTCCCGCGTGGACCTGCCGTCGTAGTCGCGGCCCAGCAGGGCCATCAGCACGATCAGCGCACCACCGCAGACGATCGCGGAGTCGGCGACGTTGAAGACCGGGAACGCGTCGCCGTTGGGCGCAAAGGGCGACAGGAAGTCGACGACGTGGCCGCGCAGCGGGCCGGGCTCGCGCAGGAAGCGGTCGATGAGGTTGCCGAGCGCCCCGGCCAGCACGAGCGCGAGCCCGATGGCCCAGCCGATCGAGCGCAGCTTGGGCATGATCCAGATGATCGCGACGACGACCGCGATCGCGATGACCGTGAGCAGCCACGTCATGCCGGTGGCCATGCCGAACGCGGCGCCGGGGTTGCGGACGAGCTGCAGGTAGAACAGCCCGCCGAGTACCCGGACCGGCGGCTCGCCCTCGAGCGCGTTGACGGCGACGATCTTCGTGACGATGTCGGCGATCAGCACGACCGGTGCCACCAGCGCGAAGAGCCAGCCGCGGCGAGGCGGCAGCGGCGGCTCGGCGGGCGGCGGCTGGGCCGAGTCCGTGCCGCCGGGCTGGTCCGGCTCCGTGTCGACCTCCGTGTTGACCCCCGTGTCGACCTCGGTGTCGACCTCGGTGTCCGAGGCGATGTCGGAGCCGGTGTCGGTGCTGGTCTCGTCGCTCACCAGACCATTGTCCACGGTCGGGTGCGGCGCTCAGGCGGCGGACAGGAACGGCGGCAGCGGGCGCGGGTCCGGGGTCGGCGTCCAGCGGCCGTCGACTTCCGCGTAGTTCCACGCGGGACCCCGGGTGACCAGGGCGTGCAGGGCCGCGACGAGGCGGTCGACGTGCTCTTCGGTGCTGGCCAGGCCGAGGCTCGCGCGCAGCGCCCGGGTTCCGGACGCGCCCGCGGCGGTGAGCAGGCGGCGGGTCGCGATGTGGGCGCAGAACGCCCCGTCGCGCACGCCGATGCCGTGCTCGGCGGACAGCGCCGCCGCGAGCAGGCCCGGGTCGCCGCCGTCGACCGCGAAGCTCACCACGCCCACCCGGTCGCCCACCCGGTCACCGCCGGAGAGCGACAGCTCGCGCAGACCGGGCACCCCGGCGAGCCCGGTGCGCAGCCGGGCGAGCAGCGCCTGCTCGTGGACGGCGATCGCGTCCCAGTGCCGGCCCAACGTCTCGCACGCCACCGCGAGCGCGTGCGCGCCGACGACGTTCGGCGTGCCGGCCTCGTGCCGCTCCGGGCCTGCCGACCACGACACGGCGAGATGCGAGCCCCGGTCCGCCACGAGCGCCGTCGCGCCCCCACCGGCCAGGTACGGGTCGGCCGCGCGCAGCCAGTCCGCCCGGCCGACCAGCGCGCCGGCGCCGAACGGGGCGTAGAGCTTGTGACCGGATAGCACGACGTAGTCGACGTCCAGGGCGCGGATGTCGACCGGGCGGTGCGGGGCCAGCTGGGCGGCGTCGAGCACGATGCGGGCGCCGTGGTGGCGGGCGATCGCGGCCACGTCGGCCACCGGCCACACCTCGCCGGTCACGTTGGACGCGCCGGTCACGACCACGAGCCGCGGGCCGGTCGGGCACGAGCGCAGCGCGGCGTCCAGGGCGGCGACCGACGAGATGCGCCGGACGCGCGGGCCGCGCCACGGCAGCAGCGCCGCGTGGTGGTCGGTGTCGAAGTGGACGACCGAGGTCGACCGCGGCAGCGCGCGGGCCAGCAGGTTCAGCGCGTCGGTCGTGTTGCGGGTGAACACGACGGTGTCGGTCCGCCGGGCGCCGACGAACCGGCGCACGACGTCCCGCGCCCGCTCGTAGACCTTTGTGGACACCTGGGAGGCGAAGCCGGCGCCGCGGTGGACGCTCGCGTACCAGGGCAGCAGCTCGTCGACCGCGTCGCGGACGGCCTCGAGACACGGCGCGCTCGCCGCGTGGTCGAGGTTCGCGTACGGGACACGGCGGCCGTCCACGAGCGGCACGGTCAGTGCCGCGCCGGTGACGCGCGGCAGGACGTGCGAAACGGGTCGTGCGTGTGGGGTGGCGAGCGTCATCGTGCGCCTCCGAGTCGGGGACCCCGCCCCGGGGCCCGCGCTTGCCCGCCCGCGCCTCGCGGTGGGCCAGGTCCTCACCCGGGGCACCCCACCGCGGTAGGAGGGTTGCCGGCCAGCAAGCCGGGGCTTGACGCTGGCGCTCATGACCTTCGGCACCGACGGTAGCCGATCCGCCGTTCGACTGTCCAACTCGCTACGTGCTTGCAAGACTCTGCGCATGAGTGACTTCGATGTCCTTGTGCTCGGGTCGGGGCCCGGCGGCCAGAAGGCGGCGATCGCGGCCGCGAAGCTCGGCGCGCGTGCCGGGCTGGTCGAGCGGCGCAACATGATCGGCGGCGTCTGCATCAACACGGGCACCATCCCGTCCAAGACCCTGCGCGAGGCCGTGCTGTACCTGACCGGCATGACCCAGCGGGAGCTGTACGGGCAGAGCTACCGGGTCAAGGAGGACATCACGATCGGCGACCTGACCGCGCGTACGACCCACGTCGTCGGGCGCGAGGTCGACGTGATCCGCAGCCAGCTCTCCCGCAACGACGTGGCGATCCTGCCCGGGCTCGGCCGGTTCACCGACCCGCACACGGTCCAGGTCTCCGACGGCAGCGGGCAGGAACGCTCGGTGACCGCGGACAAGATCGTGATCGCCACGGGCACCACGCCGGCCCGTCCGTCCAGTGTGGACTTCGACGCGCAGACGATCATCGACTCCGACGGCATCCTCGGGCTGGAGCGGATCCCGCGGTCGATGATCGTGGTCGGCGCGGGCGTGATCGGCATCGAGTACGCGTCGATGTTCGCCGCGCTCGGCACCAAGGTCACGGTCATCGAGCAGCGCATGCGGATGCTGGAGTTCTGCGACACCGAGGTCGTCGAGGCGCTCAAGTACCACCTGCGCGACCTCGCGGTCACGTTCCGGTTCGGGGAGACCGTGTCCGGCGTGGAGCGGCACAAGAACGGCACCGTCACGCTCCTGGAGAGCGGCAAGAAGATCCCCGCCGACACGGTGATGTACTCGGCCGGCCGGCAGGGCATGACCGACCAACTGGACCTGCCCGCCGCGGGGCTGTCGGCCGACAAGCGCGGCCGGATCAAGGTGGACGGCTCGTTCCGCACCGAGGTCGACCACATCTACGCCGTCGGCGACGTGATCGGCTTCCCCGCGCTCGCCGCGACCTCCATGGAGCAGGGCCGCCTCGCCGCCCACCACGCCTGCGGCGAGTCGGTGCGCGAGATGCACGAGCTGCAGCCGATCGGCATCTACACGATCCCGGAGATCAGCTACATCGGCCGCACCGAGGACGAGCTGACCGAGCAGCGGGTGCCGTTCGAGGTCGGCGTGTCGCGCTATCGCGAGCTCGCCCGCGGCCAGATCATCGGCGACTCCTACGGCGTGCTGAAGCTGCTGGTGTCGCCGGAGGACCGGTCGCTGCTCGGCGTGCACGTGTTCGGCACCGGCGCCACCGAGCTCGTCCACATCGGACAGGCGGTGATGGGCTGCGGCGGCACCGTGGACTACCTCGTGGACACGGTGTTCAACTACCCCACGCTCGCCGAGTCCTACAAGGTGGCCGCGCTGGACGCGACGAACAAGATGCGCCAGATCAGCATGCTGGACTGATCGTGTCCCCGGAATTCAAGGTGTGGGTTGCGTTCCAGCGGATGGTGGCATTCGGCGGTTCATCGTGGCTGGGTGCCGTCACGGTCCCCTGAGGTTGCGTCGGCCGGCGCAAGACTTTGCACCGTGATTCACGGCGCTGGCCTGCGTCAGCCGTATATGAACGTGCCCGGGAACGGCACGGTCCAGCCGTCGCTCTGCCGGACCGTGTAGCCCGAGTACTGCGCGGCGCCCTCGAAGAACTGCCAGCCGCCGAAGACCTTGCCGTTGACCGGCTCGCCGACCACGGCGGCCACCTCGGACGAGAGCCTGGCGTAGGACACGCCGTCCCAGTCGCCCGCGACCGCCGGCTCGGCGGCGCGCTCGGCCGGCGACGCGGTCAGCAGCCACAAGGTGAAGTGCACGTGCGCGCCGCTGGTCGACCCGCCGCACGGCAGCGCGTTGCCGACCGTGCCCAGCACCGTGCCGGGCGCGACCTGCTGTCCCTCGCTGACCTGGATGTTCTCCATGTGGTAGTACCCGGTCCGCCAGCCTTCCTGGTGGTCGATCGTGACCCACGGGCCGCCCGCGCACTGCCAGATGTGGACGGTGCCCTCGAGCGGGGCACGCACGACGCCGTCGTTCGGCACCAGGTCGATCGCGTTCTTCGGGCCGGTGGCGCCGTCGTCGGAGTGGATGCCGGCGGAGAAGGCGGGCTGCCCCGGCGCGTAAGGCAGGCCGAACGCGGGGAAGAAGGGCGCGCTCTCCCGGGGCGCGGACGGTGACTGGGTGGCCAGCGCGCCTGGTGCGGACACAAGGAGTCCGGCTACCAACCCGACAGCGCCCACCGCCGCGATGAGCCGGCTCCTGCCCGACCGCCGTGTCCGCACCCTGACCGTCACCGTCCGCGCCCTCTCATTCGGCGTCTCGCACCGTACGAGCGAACTTATTCACGCGATCAGGACGCGGGCACCGTCGAAGGAGGGTGACGTTTGCCAGAATTTACTGCTCTTGGCCGGTTTCGCCCTTCCAACGGGCGTAGCGACCGGCGCGGTCGACCGCGCGGATCCGGTGCTCGGTCTCGCGCCGCGCGGCCTCCGTGGCCACCACGAGCAGCTGGTCGTGCTCCTGCAGCCGGGTACCGGGCGCGGGCGTGTGCCCGACGCCCTCGCGCACGAGCAGGCTGACCGTGGCGCCGATGGGCAGGCGCAGCTCCCGCAGGTAGACGCCGTGCATCCGGGAGCCCACGGGGACGCGGACGGTCAGCAGCACGGCGCCCAGCTCGTCGAGCGGCGCCGCGTCCACGTCCAGCTCCTGCGAGCGCGCCCCCTTGCCGAGCCCGAGCAGCGAGGCGAACAGCTGCAGGGTGCTCCCCTGCACCAGCGTCAGCACGATGACCAGCACGAACACGCCGTCGACGAGATGCCGCGCGGCGGGCAGGCCCTCGGTTATCGGGATCATCGCGAGCACGATCGGGACCGCGCCGCGCAGGCCGGCCCACGACATGAACGCCTGCTCGCGCCACGGGATGCGGAACGGCAGCAGCGCCAGGACCACGGACAGCGGTCTGGCCAGCACCGTGACGACGGCGCCGGCGACGAGCCCGGGCACCACCGCGTCGAGCAGCCGGCCAGGCGACATGAACAGCCCGAGCAGCACGAACAGCCCGATCTGCGACAGCAGGCCCAGGCCCTCGGCGAACGAGAGCGTGTCGTTGCGATGCGGCAGCTTGGAGTTGCCGAGCACGAGCGCGGCCACGTACGCGGCGAGGAGCCCGGAAGCGTGGATCGCGGAGACGGCGGAGAACGCGAGCACGGACACCGCGACCGTCGCAAGTGGATAGAGGCCGGTGGCGGGCAGCGCGGCCCGGCGTAACCCCGCGGCGCTCAGGAAGCCGAGGCCCAGGCCGATGACCGCGCCCACGATGAGCTCGTAGAGCACCGTGAACGGCAGCGACCAGCTCCACCCCCCGCCGGAGACCAGCAGCACCACCGCGATGTACGCGGCGGCGTCGTTCATGCCGGACTCGAGTTCGAGCGCGCCGGCGAGGCGGCGGCTCACCGCGATGTTGCGCAGCACGCTGAACACCGCCGCCGCGTCGGTCGAGGAGAGCACCGCGCCCCACAGCAGCGCGAGCCGCCAGTCGAAGCCGAGGATCAGGTGCAGCGCCACACCGGTCACGCCGATGCTGACCGCGACGGCCACTGTGGACAGCATGAGTCCCGGCCACAGCGCGGTTCTGACCTCCGACCAGCGGGTGGTCAGCCCACCCTCGGTGAGGATCAGGACCAGCGCGGCGAGCCCGAGGGACTCGGTGAGCGACGCGTTCTCGAACTGGACGCCGATGCCGGCCTCACCGAGCACGACGCCGATCGCGAGGTACAGCAACAGCGACGGGAAGCCGAGCCGGACGGAGACGCGCACCGCGAGCACCGCGACCAGGAGAACCGCCGCGACGGCCCCCAGCACGACGGACAGCTCGGGGCCCACTCCCACCTCCGCGACTCCGCAAACTCCCGACGAATGAACCTAGCGTGCGAAACGGACGGTTGACACGCTGGCCAAAGATCGGCGATCCCCTGGAGGGAAGATCCATGAGGCTGCGTCTCGCCCTGGTCACGCTCAGCACCGTCGCGCTCGCGGGTGCGGTCACGTACGGCACGGCGTCGGGTGCACAGGCACCGTCGCTTTCGCCCAAGCAGGCCCGGATCGCGGCCGCGCCGGACATCCCGGTCGCGGACGTGCAGGCGCACCTGGCCCAGTTACAGGGAATCGCGGACGCCAACGGCGGCAACCGCGCGCACGGCCGGCCCGGTTTCCGGGCGGGGCTGGACTACGTCAAAGGCGCCCTCGACGCGGCCGGCTTCACCACGCAGCTGCAGGAGTTCTCCGCCGGCGGGACGGGCTGGAACCTGATCGCGGACTGGCCGGGCGGGGACGAGAACCAGACGATGATGTTCGGCGGGCACGCGGACAGCGTGCCGGCCGGGCCGGGCATCAACGACAACGGCTCCGGCTCCGCCGGGCTGCTCGAGGTCGCGCTGACGGTCGCCGAGACGCACCTGCAGCCGGCCAAGCACCTGCGCTTCGCGTGGTGGGGTGCCGAGGAGCTGGGCCTGGTCGGGTCGTCGGAGTACGTGTCGAGCCTGCCGCAGACCGAGATCGACAAGATCGCCGGCTACGTGAACTTCGACATGATCGGCTCGCCGAACCCCGGCTACTTCGTCTACTCCTCCGCCGACCAGCCCGAGGGCTCGGCGGCGTTCGAGAAGATGCTGACCGACGACTACACCGCGCGCGGCATCCAGACCGAGCCGATCACGGTCGGCGGCCGCTCGGACCACGCGGCGTTCGCGGACGCCGGGATCCCCACCGGTGGCACGTTCAGCGGCGCCGAGGAGATCAAGACCGACGAGCAGGCCGCCAAGTGGGGCGGCACGGCGGGCCAGGCCTTCGACGAGTGCTACCACTCCGCCTGCGACACGGCGGACAACATCGACGTGCCCGCCCTGGACGCCAACAGCGACGTGCTCGCCGACGCCGTCTGGACACTCAGCGCCTAGCCACCACCACATCCCGCGAGTCCAACGCTCCGACCCTGCGAGTCCAACGCTCCGGACGGGTGAGTCCAACGCGGCCGCCGCGAGCCGAACGTCGGACTCGCGGGGGCTGAACGTTGGACTCGCGGGATCAGGGGACGAGCAGTTGACGCGGACGGCGAAGCGCAGCGCGGTCACGGCGCGGCGAGGATCTCGGTCAGCCGATCGAGCGCGCCCGCGATCCACGGCAGCGCCAGCGGGTCCCCGGCCTCGAGGGCCGCGCGGCGCTGGTCGTCGTCCGTGCCCGTGAGCTGGCCGGTCGCGACGCGGAAGCGCAGCGACTCCGCCGGCTCGCCGAACTCCGTGCCCGGCAGCAGGGCCAGGCCGTGCTGCTCGAGCAGGCGCCGGGCGACGTCCGCGGCCGGACCGGACACCAGCGGCGCGAGGTCGGGGTAGCTGTAGAACGCGGCCTGCGGCGTCTCGACCACCGCGCCGGCCGCCGCGAACCGGTCCGCCACCGCGAGGTTGACCGCCGCGTACAGCCGCCGCGATTCGTCTACATAGGACCGCAACGGCTCCGGCTCGGTGAACGCCAGCGCCGCGGCGGCCTGGACCGGCACCGCCGGGCACGACCACAGCTCGCTCGCCACCGCCAGCACCCGGTCGAGCAACGCCTCCGACGGGAACCGCGCGACGCCGATCCGCCAGCCACCCAGCGCGAGGCTCTTCGACAGGCCGGTCGTGACGATCGTGCGCTCCGGCGCGAGCTCGGCCGGGCTGACGAACCCGGGCTCGTATACCAGGTCCCGGTAGATCTCGTCCGACACGATCGTCAGGTCCCGCTCGCGCGCGGCCTCGCACGCGGCGCGAACCAGCTCCGGCGAGGCGAGCCGGCCGGTCGGGTTGTCCGGCAGCGTCATCACGAGCGCGCCGGCCGCCACCCGGTCCGGCACCGCCACCCCGCCCTCGCTCGCCGGCAGGAGCAGCGCGCGGCGGCCGAGCAGGGCCGCCTGCTGCGCGTAGGAGACCCAGCTCGGGCGCGGCAGTACGACGTCGCCGCCGACCGCGAGCAGGCTCGCGTACAGCAGGGCCTTGCTGCCCGGTCCCGCGATCACCTGCGCCGGGTCGGTGGGCAGCCCGCGCCGCGTCCAGTAGCCGGCGGCCGCCTCGCGCAGCGCCGGGTCGCCGGCCACCGGGCCGTACGCGTTGCGCGCGCCCGCGTCCGCGAGCGCCTCGAGGAGCAGCGGGTGCACCGGAACCCCGGCCTGCCCGAACGACATGGGCAGCACCGGCAGCCCGGCGCGCCGCCGCTCCTCGACGACCTGGTGCGCGGCGAGCGTCGCGGAAACCGGCACGTCAGGCCTTCACCACCCGCGCGGTCACCTCGACGCCGTCGCCCACGGTGCCGGAGAAGCCGGACGCGGGGCCGTAGGACACCGAGTCGGCCAGGGTCTCCCCCGCCACGAACTTCTCGTGTGCCCGCACCGCCGCCACGACGTCGTCGGGCGCCTGGACGGTCAGCACGATCCGGTCGGCCACGTCCAGGCCGGCGTCGCGGCGGGCCTGCTGGACCACGCGCACGAGGTCCCGCGCGAGGCCCTCCGCCTCGAGCTCCGGCGTGGTCGTCGTGTCGAGCACGACCAGGCCCGACGAGCCGGGCAGCTCCGCCGTGGCGCCGGTGTCGGTCGCCACGAGGCGGCGCTGGTACTCGCCGGGCAGCAGCTCGATGCCGGCCGCCACGACGGTCTCGCCGTCCGGGGTGGACGTCGTGGTCCACTCCCCCGCCTTGACCGCGCGGATGACCTTCTGCGTGTCCGCACCGAGCCGCGGCCCGCAGGCACGCGCGTTGACCACGAGCTCGAAGTGGCCGTGCGCGGCCACGTCCGTCGTGAGGTCCACGTTGCGCACGTTGACCTCGTCGGCGATCAGGTTCGTGAACGGGGCCAGCGTCTCCGCATCCGGCGCGGCGACCACGAGCGAGGCCAGCGGCAGCCGCACGCGCAGCCGGTTCGACTTGCGCAGCGCCAGCGCGGCCGAGCACACCTGCCGCACCCGGTCCATCGCCGTCACGAGCGCGTCGTCGGCCGGCAGCAGGTCGTCGGCCGGCCAGTCGGTCAGGTGCACCGAGCGCTCGCCGGTCAGCCCGCGCCACACGGCCTCCGCGGTGAGCGGCAGCAGCGGCGCGACCACCCGCGAGGTGACCTCGAGGACCGTGTGCAGGGTGTCGATCGCGTCCTTGTCGCCGGCCCAGAAGCGGTCCCGCGAGCGGCGCACGTACCAGTTGGTCAGCGCCTCCAGGAACTCGCGTACCCCGGCGCACGCGCCGGACAGGTCGTAGACGTCCAGTGCCTCGCGGGTGGACACGACGAGCGAGTGCGTCTTCGCGAGCACGTAGCGGTCCAGCACGTGCGGCGAGTCCGTCCGCCACGTGCCCTCGACCGACTCGGCGTTCGCGTACAGGGCGAGGAAGTACCACGTGTTCCACAGCGGCAGCACGGCCTGGCGCACCGCGTCGCGGATGCCGCGCTCGGTCACCACGAGGTCGCCGCCGCGCAGGATCGGCGAGGCCATGAGGAACCAGCGCATCGCGTCCGAGCCGTCGCGCGCGAACACCTCGTTGACGTCCGGGTAGTTCTTGCGCGACTTGGACATCTTCTGCCCGTCGTCGCCCAGCACGATGCCGTGCGCCACGCAGTTGCGGAACGCCGGCCGGTCGAACAGCGCGGTCGCCAGCACGTGCATGGTGTAGAACCAGCCGCGCGTCTGGCCGTTGTACTCGACGATGAAGTCGCCCGGGTAGTGGTGCTCGAACCAGTCCGAGTTCTCGAACGGGTAATGCACTTGCGCGTAGGGCATGGAGCCGGACTCGAACCAGCAGTCCAGCACCTCGGGCACCCGGCGCATCGTCGACCGCCCGGTCGGGTCGTCCGGGTTGGGCCGGGTCAGCTCGTCGACGAACGGGCGGTGCAGGTCGGTCGGCCGCACGCCGAAGTCGCGTTCGAGCTCGTCCAGCGAGCCGTACACGTCCACGCGCGGGTACTCCGGGTTGTCCGAGACCCATACCGGGATCGGCGAGCCCCAGAACCGGTTGCGCGAGATCGACCAGTCCCGCGCGTTCTCCAGCCACTTGCCGAACTGGCCGTCGCGCACATGGGCGGGCACCCAGTTGATCTGCTGGTTCAGCTCGACCATCCGGTCGCGGAACTTGGTGACCGCGACGAACCACGACGACACCGCACGCTGGATCAGCGGGTTCCCGCAGCGCCAGCAGTGCGGGTACGGGTGGTCGTAGGTCTCGTGGCGCAGCAGCTTCCCGGCCTTCTTGAGGTCGCGGATGATCTGGCCGTTGGCGTCGAAGACGTGCATGCCCGCGTACGGCGGTACCTGCGCGTCGAACTCGCCGTGCGGGTTCACCGGCGTCACCGGCGTGATGCCGGCCGCGTCGGTGACGACCTTGTCCTCCTCACCGTAGGCGGGCGCGATGTGCACGATGCCCGTGCCGTCCTCGGTGGTCACGTAGTCCGCGGCCAGGATCTGGTGCGCGTTCTCGGCGCCCGCGAAGAAGTCGAACGGCGGCGTGTAGCGGCGGCCGAGCAGGTCGGCTCCCTTGTACCGCGCGACGACAGTCGGGTGCTCGCCGAGCTCGCGGGCGTAGGCGGCGACACGCGCCTCGGCGAGGAGGTACTTCTCGCCGTCGTGCTCGACGGTCACGTAGTCGACGTCCGGGTGCACGGCCATCGCGAGGTTGGACGGCAGCGTCCACGGCGTCGTCGTCCAGACCAGGGCCAGCTCGCCGGTCTCCAGCCGCAGGCCGACCGTGACGGCCGGGTCCTGGCGGTCGAGGTAGACGTCGTCCATCTTGGTCTCGGTGTTGGACAGCGGCGTCTCGCAGCGCCAGCAGTACCACAGGACCCGGTAGCCCTCGTAGATCAAGCCCTTGTCCCACAAGGACTTGAAGGCCCACATGACGCTCTCCATGAAGTCGAGGTCGAGCGTCTTGTAGTCGTTGTCGAAGTCGACCCAGCGGGCCTGGCGGGTGACGTAGTCCTGCCACTGGTCGGTGTACTGCAGGACCGAGGCGCGGCAGGCCGCGTTGAACTCGGCGACGCCCATCTCCTCGATCTCGGCCTTGGTCTTGATGCCGAGCTGCGTCTCGGCCTCGAACTCGGCCGGCAGGCCGTGACAGTCCCAGCCGAACCGGCGCTCGACGTGGCGGCCACGCATGGTCTGGTAGCGCGGGACGACGTCCTTCACATAGCCGGTGAGCAGGTGGCCGTAGTGCGGCAGCCCGTTGGCGAACGGCGGGCCGTCGTAGAAGACGAACTCGTTGCCGCCGTGCTCGCCCGCGGGACGCGCGTCGACGGTGGCCTGGAACGTGCGGTCGGCCGCCCAGTAGTCGAGCACGGACAGCTCGAGTGTGGGGAAGGACGGCTGGGATGCGACGCCCTCGTCCGGTCCTAGCTGCGCCTTGGGGTATGCCATCGGGTCCTCGCGGTCTCGTCCGTCGTGTGCCTCGTGCTCACACGGGGACGACTGACGCCGCGGTACCACCCCGCTTGCCGGCGCACGTGCGTGCCGGCCACTCGTTCGTCGGCTGTGACGGGCCGTCCCGTCCGGGTCTAGTAGGGCTCGCGCCCGTTCTTCCGGAGGCTCCCCGGTGATGGCCGGATCGACGCCGCTGCACCCAGGATAGCCAGGGCCGGCAACCGGTTAGCGCGAGGCTCGGTGCCGGGCGGCCAGCGTGGCGTCCGGGCCGCAGCGCACGCACGGGGTGAACCCGAGCTGGCGGGCCTCGGCGACCGGCAGCGGGATGGTCGGCTTGTCGAACAGGTACCTGCAGCTCACGAGGTGGTAGCGGGGGTGCTCGTCGACGACGCGGACCTCGTAGCTCAGGTCGGCCACGACGAGCAGATCCGCGGCGTCGGTCTGCTCCTCGTCCGGCTCCCCGGTCTCTTCGGTCTCTTCGGTCTCGTCGGCGACCGGCTCCTGGACCGTCCGGTGGACCGCCCGCTCCGCGCGCCGCTCCACCGGACGTTCCTCGGGCAGCTGTTCGGTGAGCTCCTCGTCGTCCTCGAAGTCCTCTTCGTGGTCATCGTCGTAGCCGTCGTACGACTCGGCCGACGTGTCGGCCAGGATCGCGGCGGCCGGCTCGACCTGGGCCTCCGTCCGGGCCGGTTCGGCCGGCTGGTCGCGCGCGGGGGCGCCCGGGCCCGTTTCGGTGAGCGGCGGCCTCTGGTCGCCGAACGGCCGGTCCGTACGCGTGCGGAGGGGCTCGGCGGCCGCGTCCTCGGCGGCCTCCCGGTTCTCCCGGGCCTTGCGCCGCCCCCTGAACCAGTCGAGCACCAGCAAACCGGCCGCGATGACGCTGACGGTCACCGACAGCCACGCGAACAACGTGTTGGCCGTGGTCAGGGCAGCGATCAGCAGCCCGAAGGCCGCCAGGACCAGGCCGAGAACGAGGTACAGCACGTGAGCCGTCCGCCTACGCGGGCGTGGAGCGGCCTCAGCCGGCCTCGGCGGCCCGCGGGCCGAACGCGTAGCCCTGCTGTCCGGACCTGCCGCTGTCGGAGGATCCGGAGCCGGTGGTCGGTGCGGCCGAGCCGCGGTCCCCCAGCTCACGCAGGCTGGACTCGAGGAACGTCTTCAGCCTGGTCCGGTACTCGCGCTCGAAGGTCCGCAGCTCGTCGATCTTCTTCTCGAGCGCGGTGCGCTCCGCCTGCACCTGGCCGAGGACCTCGGAGTGCTGCCGCTGCGCGTCGCGTTCCAGGGTGGTCGCCTTGTCCCTGGCCTGCCGCTCGAGCGTCTCGGCCCTGGTCCGGGCGTCGTTGAGCATGGTCTCGGCACGCGTGCGCGCCTCGTTGACCATGGTGTCGGACTTGGCGCGGGCCTCGGACAGCAGCTGCTCGGACTTGGTCCGCGCCTCCGCGAGCATGCCGTCGGACTCGGCCTTCGCCTCGCCGGTGAGCCGGTCGGCCATCTCCTGGGCCAAGCCCAGGACCTTGGCGGCCTGCACGTGGTGATCGCCGCCCGCGCCGCCAGGGGAAGTCTGCTCCATCGCGCTCGGCGGCGGCACCGGCGTCAGCCGCCGCGGCTCGTCGACCCGCGGCGCCGCCGGGGCAACGGCGTGTGCGCTCTCGATGTCGGCACGGGCGGACTCGAGCTGCGCGTCGAGCTGCTCGACCTGCGCACGCAGGTCGTTGTTCTCCTCGATGAGCCGGGACAGCTCGACCTCGACCAGGTCGAGGAAAGCGTCCACCTCGTCCTCGTTGTAGCCCCGCTTGCCAATGGGAGGCTTGCTGAACGCGACGTTATGAACGTCAGCGGGGGTCAACGACATCTGATCACCTCACGCACTCATCGGCTGCATTCCACCCAGGGGTCCCCGTCATCCCGGATAGGCCAGTCGCATCAGTATGAACACGACCAACAGCAGCACCATAATCGATAGGTCCAGCCCTACGCCCCCTATCCGCACCATCGGGATCAGCCGACGGACCAAGCGGACCGGAGGATCGGTCACTGTGTAGATGGTCTCCAGCGTTACCGCAACCCCACCGGCCGGGCGCCACTCCCTGGCAAACGCTCGGACGAGTTCGACCACGACTCGGGCGGTCAGGAACAGCCAGAAGACGAACAGTATCCAGTACAAGACAAGCCGGAGGGGGTCCACGCTGTCAACTCTGCCATCAATCAGGTCCGGTTGAGCAACCCGCCCTCCGCTATCCGTCGTTTGTCCTCCGCGGTGGGGTCCTGGTTCGGCGGTGAGATCAAGAACACCTTGTTCGTGACCTTGTCCATCGAGCCCCGCATGGCGAAGGCCAGGCCCGCCGCGAAGTCGACCAGCCGGCGCGCGTCCGCGTCCTCCAGCTCGGTCAGGTTCATGATCACCGGCGTGCCGTCCCGGTAATGCTCGCCGATGGTCCTGGCCTCGGCGAAGCTGGTCGGGTGCAGGGTCACGATGCGACCCATCGGGTAGCCCGCCGGGGTCGCCGCGGCTTCCGCCGCCCGCACCCGCGGGGCCGGCTCGCGGCGCGGTTCCACGGCCAGCGCGCCCTGTACCGGAGCCGCCGCCGACCAGGCCTGCCCCTGGCTGGGGCGGGGCCGGGCGGCCGGGCGCTGCGGGAGGTCGGCGCGGGCGGACGCGAGCTCGGTCTCGCGCTCGTCGTACCGGTCGGCATACCGGTCGGCGTACCGGTCGGCGTAGTCACCGTCCGGCTCCTCCCGGTCGCCGCGGCGGCCACGCCTCGATGCCGGCTCCGGGTACGCGTCGTAGTCGTCCTCGTCGTCCAGGTACTCGGGCCGCCGGTAACCGGAGCGGTAGTCCATGGCAGGATCGTCCAGGTCATCGAGGTCGTAGCCGTCGTACTCGTCGGCAGGGACCATGCCGAAGTAGGCTTTCAGCTTCTGCAGCGTGCCCATACCTATCCTCGTTACCTGCGGCGCCCGGACATGTATCAGGCCGAGGCTAGCCCCCGGGCGCCGAGCAACGCGGTTCCGACACGCACGCAGGTAGAACCGTGCGTGATCGCGATCTCAAGGTCGTTGGTCATGCCGGCGGACAGCTCGGTGGCCGCCGGGTGGTCCCGGCGCAGCCGGTCGGCTGCCCGCGCGAGCGTGCCGAAAGCCTCCCCGGGGTCCATCGCGAGCGGTGCCACGGCCATCAGCCCGCGAAGGCGTAGCTCACCCGAGCCGGCTACCTCATCCGCGAGCTCGCCGAGCGCGCCGAGCGGGCAGCCGCCGCGCTCGGGGTCGCCGTCGATGCTCGCCTGGACGAGTACGTCGAGCGGTCCGGTGCGCTCGCCGGCCGCGCGGGCGTTGCCGGCGGCCTTGTCGAGCGCGCGGGCGAGGCGGACCGAGTCCACGGACTGGATCTCCGCGGCCCAGCGCGCCACCGAGCGGGCCTTGTTCCGCTGCAGCCGGCCGACCATGTGCCAGCGAACGGCGGCGTCCGGCCGCAGGTCGCGCAGCTCGGCGACCTTGGCGGCGGCCTCCTGCTCGCGGTTCTCGGCGAGGTCGAGCACGCCGAGGTCGGTCAGCAGCGCGGCGTCGGTGGCGGGGAACGTCTTGGTGACCGCGACCAGCCGGACCTCCTCGGGCGCGCGGCCGGCGCTCTCGCAGGCGTCGGCGATCCGCTCGCGCACGGCGGCCAGGGCCGTCGCGAGCTCTTCGCGGCGCGAGGCGTCGGGTGCGGTCATTCGGCGGGGTCCGGCTCGAACCAGGTGAGGGCGGCCAATCGCCCAGTGGTGCCTTCCCTGCGGTGACTGAACAGGGTCTTGTCCTCGATCGTGCACCTGGGGTCGACGCCGATCCTGGCGACCCCGGCGTCGGCGAGCTGCTGCCAGATCCCCGCGCGGATGTCGAGGCCCGGAGTGCCCTTGCGGGTCTTGCTCGCGCTGCCCGGCAGGTGCGCCTCGACGTCGGCCTGCATCGCGGCCGGCACCTCGTAGCACTCGCCGCACGCGGCCGGGCCGAGCAGCACCTCGATCCGGTCGATCGACGCGCCCGCCTTCTTCATCGCGTTGAGCGCGGCCGGCACCACGCCGACGCGGGCGCCGACCCGGCCGGCGTGCACGGCGCCGACCACCCCGGCCTCCGGGTCGGCCAGCAGCACGGGCACGCAGTCGGCGCACAACGCGACGAGCGCGAGGCCCGGCTCGGCCGTGACGAGCGCGTCGGTCGCCTCGACCGCCGCGGCGCGCGGTCCGTCGACGACCTCCGCGTTGCGGCCGTGGACCTGTTCCATCCAGACCAGCCGGTCGCGCCCCAGGCCGAGCTCGTCGGCCAGGCGGTTCCGGTTCGCGGTCACGGCGGCCGGGTCGTCGCCGACGCCGGCACCGAGGTTGAAGGACTCATAGGGCGGCCGGGACCGGCCACCGGCACGGGTCGTGACAACCCGCCTGATCAATGCCGCCTCCCTGGAAGTCAAGGTGTTCGTTGCGTTCCAGCGGGACGGTGCGGAGGTTCTGTGGTCGATGGCTGAGTGCCGTCACGGTCCCCTGAGGTTCCGGATGGTACCGGTGCGGAACGAGCCGCTCGGGGTTCTGGATGCCGCCGCCGTCAGCGGCGCATGAACGGGGGGACGTCGACCTCGTCGTCCGGGTCGTCGGTCACCGGGACGGCGCGGCCGGGCATGCTGCCGCTGCCCGCGCCCGGCCGGCGGGCCGAACCACCCGCCGGGGGCACGCGGCCCTCCATCGGGCTGCCGTAACCGCTCGCGGCCTGGCGCGGCGCGGGTGCGGCCGGCTGCTGCTGGCTGGCCGCCGGCGGCGGGGTGCTCGCGCGCGGCGGCTCGGCCGCCGGCGGCGGGGGCGCGGGCGGCTCGGCGGCCGGCGGGGCGGGGCGGGGTGTCACCTGGCCGGCCTGGCCCGCGGCCGTCGAGCCGCGGGAGCCGATCGCGGTCGCGTCGAGCTTCTTGTGGGTGGGGGTGCCGCCGTCGAAGCCGGCCGCGATCACGGTGACCCGGACCTCGTCGCCGAGCGAGTCGTCGATGACCGTACCGAAGATGATGTTGGCCTCGGGGTGCGCGGACTCCTGGACCAGCGAGGCGGACTCGTTGATCTCGAACAGGCCGAGGTCCGACCCGCCCGCGATGGCCAGCAGCACGCCGTGCGCGCCGTCCATGGAGGCCTCGAGCAGGGGCGAGTTGATCGCCTTCTGGGCGGCCTGGACGGCTCTCCCCTCGCCGCGCGCCGAGCCGATGCCCATGAGGGCGCTGCCCGCGCCGGACATCACGCTCTTCACGTCGGCGAAGTCGAGGTTGATCAGGCCGGGCGTGGTGATGAGGTCGGTGATGCCCTGGACACCGGAGAGCAGCACCTCGTCCGCCGACCGGAACGCGTCCATGAGGCTCACGCCGATGTCGCCGAGCTGCAGCAGCCGGTCGTTCGGGATGACGATGAGCGTGTCGCACTCGTTGCGCAGCTCGGTGATCCCGTCCTCGGCCTGCTTGGCCCGGCGCTTGCCCTCGAAGGCGAACGGGCGGGTGACGACGCCGATGGTCAGCGCGCCGAGCTTGCGGGCGATCGACGCGACGACCGGCGCGCCGCCGGTGCCGGTGCCGCCACCCTCGCCCGCGGTCACGAAGACCATGTCGGCGCCCTTGAGGACTTCCTCGATCTCCTCGCGGTGGTCCTCGGCGGCCTTGTGCCCGACCTCGGGGTTGGCGCCGGCGCCGAGGCCGCGGGTGAGCTCACGGCCGATGTCGAGCTTGACGTCGGCGTCGGACATCAGCAGCGCCTGCGCGTCGGTGTTGACCGCGATGAACTCGACGCCCTTCAGGCCGACCTCGATCATGCGGTTGACGGCGTTGACCCCACCGCCGCCGATGCCGACGACTTTGATCACCGCCAGATAGTTGTGCGGGGGCGTCATCGGACCGCCTTCCTGAACAAGCTCGTGCCTCCTACATCCCAGACGCGAGCCGAAAACCCTAAACCTCAACAAGAGACTCAGAGTTATGTCAAGCCCGAACGTCGAATACAGGACGGTAGGCATCGGCGGAGCCCGATTCCAGCCGCCACGCCGAGCGGTCGCGGTCTTGTGCGCACCTGTCGCCGAGTGCTACTCCCCCGTCTCGCCGTCGATGTTCTCGCGCAGCAGGTCCAGGTGACCGGCGTGGCGGGCGGTCTCCTCGACCATGTGCACCAGCACCCAGCGCAGGTTCACCGGCTCTCCGCGGTGCGATCCGGTGGCGTCCAGATCGTGCCGCGCGGCGATCTCCCGGTTCAGCGCGCACTCCGCCTCGTACTCCTCGATCAGCCGCGAAAGCGGGGCGTCCAGGCCGACGCGGAACTCGATGTCCGGATCGGACTCGAGCTCCACCGCCCACGTGTCCTCCCGGCCCTCGAACACCACGCTGAACCAGTACCGCTCCACGTAGCGCAGGTGGGACAGCAGCGGCGCGACCGCGGTCAGCCGCGAGGCCACCAGCGGGCGGCGCGCCTGCTCGTCGGAGAGGCCGGTGGCCTTCCACACCACGGTGGCGCGCTGGAAGTCGAGGAAACCGTTGAGCTGCTCGCGCTCGCCGCCGATGAGGGGCGACTCGGGCCGGGTGGGCGGGGGCGTCATGCGTGCAGTGTGGCCGAACCCACCGACGGTCAGGACACCGTCGGGAAGTCCGGCGTCGCCACGTCGTAGGTGCGGCCCGGGCGGGTCAGCAGCGGGGCCAGCACCGCGGACTTGCGGTCGTTGTCCTCGGCGTTGCCCCACTTCACGATCTTGCCGCCGGACAGCTTGAGCCGGACGTCACCCGGGGAGCGCGCGGAGAGCTCGACCACGCGCTTGCGCAGCTGGCCGGGGATCGCGCCGTACACCGTGACCGCGGCGTGGGTGGCCGGGTCGTCGGGAGCCACCTTGACGACCTTGAGCACCGGCAGGCCCTTCGGCCGGGCCGGCACGGTCGCGTAGTCGACGCCCGTCCGGTCCACCAGGTGCACGCCGTC
This sequence comes from Actinophytocola sp., assembly GCF_036555685.1. GTDB lineage: Bacteria > Actinomycetota > Actinomycetes > Mycobacteriales > Pseudonocardiaceae > Actinophytocola. The sequence goes on from NZ_DATBKY010000309.1 coordinate 28,159, forward strand.
GGCGGCCGGCACGACCGCCACCGGGGTCCGCTCGGTCACGTGGATCTCCACGGTCGTCGGGAACGAGCGGGACACGCTGACCGAGAACACGCGCGGCAGCGTCGCCACCCGCCGCGCCACCTCGTCGGTGTCCAGCCGCACCATCGGCGTGCCGAGCTCGATCGCCGCCACCCGCCGCACGGTGTCCTGCGTGATCTCGTGCGTGCCGACGACCTCGACCGTCCGCACGCCGATCAGCGAGGTGAACATGACGACGTAGGTCAGGCCGAGCATGGCGAGGACGATCAGCAGCGCCATCCAGCGCCGGGCGAGGTAGCGGCGCCTGCTGGGGCCGGGCCGCTCCTCGGGCTCCTCGGCGTGGCCCCGGCGTGCCCGCCGCTCGGCGGGCCGGCGCCGGGCGCGCGTCCTCGCCGTGCTCGTCATGCCGGCGCGACCCGCCGGTCCAGCTCCGCGATCAGCTCCGGGCCGAGCATCGTCACGTCGCCCGCGCCCATGGTCAGCACCAGGTCGCCGGGCCGCACGAGCGAGGCCACCAGCGGCGGCACCTCCTCGAACGACGGCTCGTAGTGCACGTGCCCCTCGGCCAGCGGGACCGCGCCGGCGATCAGCGCGCCGGTCACGCCCGGCTCGGGCTGCTCGCGCGCGCCGTACACGTCCAGCACGACCACCTCGTCCGCGAGCGCGAGCGCCGCCCCGAACTCGGCCGCGAAGAGCCGGGTCCGCGAGTACAGGTGCGGCTGGAAGACGACCACGAGCCGGCCACCCTGTGCCGCCGGCCGCGCCGCGCGCAGCTGCGCCGCGACCTCGGCCGGGTGGTGCGCGTAGTCGTCGTACACCCGCACGTCCGCGGACCGGCCCTTGAACTCGAACCGGCGCCGCACGCCGCCGAACCCGGCGATGCCGTCCAGCAGCCCGGGCAGCGGCGCGCCCAGCTCGAGACCGGCCAGCAGCGCGCCGATCGCGTTGCTCGCCATGTGCTCGCCCGGCACCGAGACCCGCAGCTCGATCTCCGAGCCGTCCAGCATGATCCGCGCGACCCCGCCGCCGTCGGCCGCCGGTGTGTGGTCGAGCAGCGTCACGTCGCGGTCCGAGCCGGTCGCGGTCCGCCCGTAGCGGCGCACCCGCACCCCGCGCGCCTCCGCGTGCCCGGCCAGCGCGGCCGAGCCCGGGTCGTCGGCGCACGCGATCAGCAGCCCACCCGGCTCGAGTTGGTCCACAAAGGACTCGAAGACCGCGGTGTACGCCTCGACCGTGCCGTGGTGGTCGAGATGGTCGGCCTCCACGTTGGTCACGACCGCGACCGACGGGACGAACGCGAGGAACGAGCCGTCGCTCTCGTCGGCCTCCGCGACGAAGACGCCGCCGTGCCCGTGGTGGGCGTTGGCGCCGGACTCGTTGAGGTCGCCGCCGATCGCGAACGACGGGTCGAGCCGGCAGTGCTGCAGCGCCACGGTCAGCATCGAGGTGGTCGACGTCTTGCCGTGGGTGCCGGCGACGCACGCGACCCGGTGCCCGGCCATCAGCGCGGCGAGCGCCTCGGAGCGGTGCATGACGGTCAGCCCGCGCGCCTTGGCGGCGACGAGCTCGGGGTTGTCCGGCTTGATCGCGGTGGACACGACGACCGCGGTCGGCCCCCGGTCGCCGAACAGGTCGAGGTTGGTCGCCGACTGCCCGATCGCCACCCGGGCGCCCTGCGCGCGCAGGGTCAGCAGGCCGGGCGACTCCTTCGCGTCCGAGCCGGACACCTCGAGCCCGCGGTCGAGCAGGATGCGGGCGATCCCGCTCATGCCGGCACCGCCGATGCCGACCAGATGTGTTCGCTCGAGGGGCCCGGCCGTGGTCACTTCTTGATCACCTCGAGGACCATGCGGGCCAGCACGTCGGCGGCCTCGCGGTGGCCGGTGCCGCGCGCGGCCGCGCCCATCGCGGCCAACCGGCGCGGGTCGGTCAGCATCGGGACGACCAGCTCGGCCACCTTGTCCGGGGACAGCTGCTCGTCCGGCACGAGCACGCCGCCACCTGCGTCCACCACCGGCTTCGCGTTCAGCGCCTGCTCGCCGTTGCCGTGCGGCAGCGGGACGAACACCGCGGGCAGGCCGACCGCGGCCACCTCGGCGACGGTCATCGCGCCACTGCGGCACAGCACCGCGTCGGCCGCGGCGTAGGCGAGATCCATCCGCTCCAGGTAGGGCACCGCGACGTACTTCGCCGCGCCCGGGACCTCCTGGAGGGCGAGCGAGTTCTTCGGTCCGTGCGCGTGCAGCACGCCGATGCCCGCGTCGGCGAACCGGCGGGCGCACGCGGACACCGCGTTGTTGATCGAGCGGGCGCCCTGCGAGCCGCCGAACACCAGCAGCGTCGGCGCGTCCGGGTCCAGCCCGAAGTGCGCGCGGGCCTGCGCCCGCAGCGCGGCCCGGTCCAGCCCGATGATCGACTCGCGCAGCGGGATGCCGACGACCTCGGCGCCGGGCAGGCCGGTGTCGGGCACGGCGACCGCGACCTTCTCGGCGAAGCGCGCGCCGACCTTGTTCGCGAGGCCCACCCGGGCGTTGGAGTCGTGCACGACGATCGGCGTCCGGCCGCGGGCGGCGAGGTACGCGGGCAGCGCGACGTAGCCGCCGAAGCCGACCACCACGTCGGCGCCCACCCGCTCCAGCACCGCGCGGGTCGTCTTCACCGCCGACCGCACCTTCAGCGGCAGCTTCAGCAGGTCCACGTTGGGCTTCCGGGGCATCGGCACCGGCGGGATCATCTCCAGCGGGTACCCGCGGCCCGGGATGATCGACTTCTCGAGCCCGCGCTCGGTGCCCAGGGCGACGACGCGCGCGTCCGGCCGCATCCGGCGGACGGCGTCGGCGAGCGCGAGCGCCGGCTCGATGTGTCCGGCGGTGCCGCCGCCGGCGATCACGACACAGGGCCCACGGTGGGTGGGGTCGGTCAAGACGTTCCTCCTCGGGAACTACTGCGCGGGTACCGCCGGCGGGCTCGCTCCGAACCGCCGGGGCCCCGCGACTGGGCGGGGGCACGGGCCGGTCTGCGCCTGGCCGGCGGCTGGTACGGCTCCGGTGCGGGCAGCCGCATCAGCCGGCCGAACCGGCCGGGCCCCTGAGAGCGTAGTGCGGCCACCGCTTCGGGCTCATGCCGCGCACAGTTCGCGAGGATGCCGAAGACCAGCAGCGTGATCACCACGGAGGTGCCACCCGAGGAGATGAGGGGCAACGTGATGCCGGTGACCGGCAGCAGGTTCACCACGTAGCCGATGTTGATGGCCGCCTGCGCGACCAGCCAGACCGTGAGCGTGGCCGCGACCAGCCGGATCCACGGGTCGATGTTGCGGGTCGCGACGCGCATGCCGACGACCGCGAGCATGCCGAACAGGCCGAGGACCGCCGCGCAGCCGACGAACCCTAGCTCCTCGCCGATCAGCGCGAAGATGAAGTCGTTGTGCACGTTGGGCAGGTACTGCCACTTCGACGGGCCCTGGCCGAGCCCCTTGCCGAACAACCCGCCGTCGGCGAGCGCGTACAGCGCCTGGTTGGCCTGGTACGCCGCGCCACTGGGGTCCTTCTCGGGGCTGAGGAACGACAGCACGCGGGAGAGGCGGTAGTCCGTGCCGATCGCGAGCACCACGACGCCGGCGAGCCCGCCCAGCGCGAGCGCGCCGAACAGCCGCAGCTGCGCCCCGGCGAACCACAGCAGCGCGATGAGCACGACCCCGAGCGTCACCGTGCCGCCGAGGTCGGGCTGCAGCATGACCAGCGCGAACATGACCAGCGCGGCCGGCACGACGGGCACCAGCAGGTGCCGGTACTGGTGCAGCAGCCCGCGCTTGACCACGAGGATGTGCGCGCCCCACAACGCGAGCGCGAGCTTCGCGACCTCGACCGGCTGGAAGCCGACGGGCCCGATCGTGAACCAGCTGCGCGTGCCGTTGATCTGCGAGCCGAGCCCGGGGATGAGCACGAGCACCAGCATCAGCACGCTGATCCACAACGCGACCGGGCTCGCCGCGCGGATCTTGTTGAGCGGCACCCGCAGGCCGATCCAGAACAGCACCAGCCCGGCCAGCACGAACATGACCTGCTTGCCGAACACCGTGTACGCGGACGCGTCCTGGATGAGCGAGATGACCGACGACGCGGACAGCACCATGATCAGGCCGAGCACGATCAGCAGCGCGCAGATCGCCAGCAGCAGGTGGAACGAGGCGAGCGGCCGGCCGAGCCAGGCGGTCAGCGCGGTGCGGGTGGCGGCGATGCGCCCGCGCTCGCGGTTCCTGGGGCGGGCCGTCTTCCTGCGGGACGTCTTCGCGGGCTCGTCGGGTTCGGTCTTGGCGGGCTCGGCTGCCGTCATCCGTCCTGCCCGGGCTCGGCACCGGGCGTGGTGACCGCGCCGAGTCGCGCGCGCACCGCCTCGGTGAACGCCGTGCCGCGGTGGGTGTAGCTCGCGAACTGGTCGTGGGACTTGGCCGCCGGCGCCAGCAGCACCACGTCGCCGTGCCCTGCCATCGCGCCCGCCGCACGCACCGCAGAGATCATGGGCTCATCGTCTCCCGAAGGGACGCGATGTACCGGCACATCCGGCGCGTGTCGCGCGAGCGCGGCCACGAACGGCTCCTGATCGGTGCCCAGCAGGACGACGCCACGCAGCCGCGGCGCGACCTCGGCGACCAGCGCGTCGACGGGTGCGCCGTGCAGCAGGCCGCCGGCGATCCACACGACGTGGTCGAACGCGCCGAGCGAGCCGAGCGCGGCGTGGGTGTTGGTGGCCTTGGAGTCGTTGACGTACCGCACTCCCCCGGCCTCGGCGACCAGCTCGACCCGGTGCGCCGGCGGCTCGTACGCGTTCAGCCCCGCCCGGACGGCCTCGGCCGGGACGCCGACCGCACGGGCGAGCGCGGCGGCGGCGAGTGCGTTGGCGACGTTGTGCGGGCCGGCCGGGCGGACCTCGGTGGCGGGGAGGAGCGGCTCACCGCCGTGGACGAGCCAGCCGTCCGCGACGCCGTACTGGCCGGGCGCGGGCGGGGCGACCGTGAAGCCGACCCGTTCGGGGACGGCCGCGGCGAGCCGCCCGGTCTCCGGGTCGTCGGCGTTGTAGACGGCCAGGCCGGCGCCGGTGTAGACGCGCGCCTTGGCGGCGACGTAGGCGGCCATCGAGCCGTGCCACTCGAGGTGATCCTCGGCGATGTTGAGCACGGCAGCCGCCCGGGCGCGCATCGAGGACTGCCAGTACAGCTGGTAGCTCGACAGCTCCACGGCGAGCACCCGGTGCGTGCGGACCGCGTCGATCACCGGGAGCCCGACGTTCCCGCAGGCCACCGCGTCGAGCCCGGCCGCGCGCAGTATCGCCTCGAGCATGCCGACCGTCGTGGTCTTGCCGTCGGTGCCGGTGACCGCGAGCCACACGGGCGGCTCCGGCCGCGCGGCGCCGACCTGCCAGGCCAGCTCGACCTCGCCGATCACCTCGATGCCGGCGTGCGCGGCGGCGACCAGCAGCGGGTTGGCCGGCGGGATGCCCGGGCTGGTGACGACGAGCTCGGTGCCGGCGGGCGGCTCGGTGAGGCCGGCGATCGTGGCGGCACCGTCGGGCAGGCCGGTCAGCCGGTCCGCGGCCGCGTCGGTGACGGTGACTCGCGCGCCCATCGCGAGCAGCGCACCGGCCACCGACCGGCCGGTCACCCCGGCGCCGGCGACGAGCACGTTGCGGCCGGCGAACACTAGGGCTCCAGGAGCCCGGTCCGTCGCGCGGATCCGGTGATCCACGCGGTTCCCGGCACGGCGGAGGGAAGCTCTCGTGCCGGGCAGTACCCGGGCTTTCGGGCAACGCAGCCGGGGGCTGCGTGGGCGCCGGCGGCGCGTGACATGACCGGGATCATGGGGCACTAGCTCCCGTAGGCCGTGAGCCACTCGCTGTAGAACAGGCCCAGGCCGAACATCGCGCAGACTCCGGCCAGCAGCCAGAATCTGATGATCACCGTGGTTTCCGCCCACCCGGCGAGCTCGAAATGATGATGGAACGGTGCCATGCGGAACAATCGTCGTCTGGTGGTGCGGAAGACCGCGATCTGCATGACCACCGACAGCATCTCGACCGCGAACAGGCCGCCGACGATCACCATCAGCAGCTCGGTGCGGGTAGTGATCGACAGGCCGGCCACGAGCCCGCCGAGCGCGAGCGAGCCGGTGTCGCCCATGAAGATCTTCGCGGGTGCCGCGTTCCACCACAGGAAGCCGATGCAGGCGCCCATCGCGGCGGCCGCGACCACCGCGAGGTCGAGAGGATCTCGCACGTCGTAGCAGCCGACCGTGGGGTCGTCGGCGCCGCAGTTGTAGCGGAACTGCCAGAAGGTGATGACCACGTACGTGCCGAACACCATGGCCGACGCGCCGCCGGCCAGGCCGTCGAGGCCGTCGGTGAAGTTCACCGCGTTCGACCAGCCGGACACCGCGATGTAGCAGAAGACGACGAACCCGATGGTGCCGAACGAGATGATCGCGAGGTCGCGCACGAACGACAGCTGGATCGACGCGGGCGTGAAGCCGTACTCGTCGGCGAAGTTCATCGCGAGGATGCCGAACGCGACGGCGACCACGAGCTGGCCGACCATCTTCGCGGTCTTGTTCAGCCCCAGGTTGCGCTGCTTGCGGATCTTGATGAAGTCGTCCAGGAAGCCGACGATGCCCAGGCCCGAGGTGAGGAACAGGACGAGCAGCCCGGACGCGGTCGGCGACTCGCCCTTCGGCTCGGACATCGCGTTGAACAGGTGCGCGACCAGGTAGCCGGCCCACATGGCGATGAGGATCGCCACGCCGCCCATGGTCGGGGTGCCCCGCTTGGACTTGTGCCCCTCGGGTCCCTCCTCGCGGATCTCCTGCCCGAAGCCCTGCCGGGAGAACACCCGGATCAGGTACGGCGTGAACAGGATGGAGACGATGAGCGCGATCGCGGCCGCGATCAGGATTCCGATCACGCGCCGGCCCCCAGGAGCGCGTCCGCGACGCGCCACAGCGCGGCGACCTTGGAGGCCTTCACCAGGACCACGTCACCCGGCCGCAGCTCCGCGTTCAGCAGCGCGATCGCGGCTTCGACATCCGGCACCAGCACCGGCTCCTCTCCGTTGAACCCCTCGAGGCGGGCGCCGTGCTGGATGCCGCCCGCCTGCTCGTCCACCGCGACCAGCCGGTCGATGTGCAGGCGCATCGCCAGCCGGCCGATCTGCTCGTGCGCCTCGTCGCCGCCCTCGCCCAGCTCGCCCATCACGCCGAGGACCGCCCAGGTGCGGCGCTTCCCGTCGTCGGACATGCGCGCGAGCGTGCGCAGCGCCGCGCCGACCGACTCGGGGTTGGCGTTGTAGGAGTCGTTCACGACGGTCACGTCGTCGGCCCGGGTGCTGACCTCCATGCGCCGCGCGGAGAGCCGTTGCGCCTGGCCCAGCCGCTCGGCGACCTCGTCGAGCGTGGCGCCGAGCGCGAGCCCCACGGCCGCGGCGGAGAGGGCGTTGCCGACGTGGTGGCCGCCGTAGAGGCCGAGCGTCACGCGCGTGCGGCCCTGCGGGGCGACCAGCGTGAACGTGGCGCGGGCGTGCTCGTCGAGCTCGATGTCCTCGGCGCGGATCTGCGCGTCCCGGCTCTCGCCGACGAGGACGACGCGGGCCTTCGTGCGGCTTGCCATCGCGCGGACGAGCGGGTCGTCGGCGTTGAGGACCGCGACGCCGTCCTCGGGCAGTGCCTCGGGCAGCTCGCCCTTGGTCTGCGCGATGCCCTCCTGGGAGCCGAACTCGCCGAGGTGCGCGGTGCCGACGTTGAGCACGACGCCGATGCGCGGCGGGGCGGTCTCGCAGAGGGACCTGATGTGGCCGGGCCCCCGGGCGGACAGCTCGAGCACGAGGTGGCGGGTCTGCTCGTCGGCGCGCAGCACCGTCCACGGGTGGCCGAGCTCGTTGTTGAACGAGCCGGGCGGGGCGACCGTCGGGCCCATCGGCTCGAGCACCTGGGCGATGAGGTCCTTCGTGGACGTCTTGCCGGACGAGCCGGTGATGCCGACGACCGTGAGCCCGCGCGGTGCGAGCCGGTCCACGACGTCGCGGGCGAGCCGGGCCAGGCCGGCGAGGACGGCCGCACCGGAGCCGTCGGTGTCGCCGGTCAGGGCGACGGAGCGGGTGTGCGCGTCGGTCACGGGCGGCACGACGACCGCGGGTGCCGGAACCGGGCGGGCGGCGAGCACGCCGACCGCGCCCTGGCCGACGGCCTTCTCGGCGAAGTCGTGCCCGTCGACGCGGTCGCCGGGCAGGGCCACGAACAGGCCGCCCGGGCCGACCTGCCGCGAGTCGAACTCGACGGTTCCGGTGACGAGCGTGGTCGGGTCGGCGTTGTGCAGCCGCCCGCCGGTCGCCTCCGCGATCTCGGCCAGGGTCAGGGGAATCATCCGGCCCCCTTCTCGAGCCGGGCCCAGATCGCGGCCCGCAGCTCGTCGCGGTCGGAGAACGGGTGCACGACGCCGCCGATCTCCTGGCCGGTCTCGTGACCCTTGCCGGCGATCACGACGACATCGCCCGGCTCGGCGCGTGCCACGGCGGTCTCGATGGCCTTGCGGCGGTCGCCGACCTCGAGGATCTCGCCGCGCTCGCCGGCCGGGACGGCGCGGGCGCCCTCGAGCATGGCCGCGCGGACGGCGGCCGGGTCCTCGGTGCGCGGGTTGTCGTCGGTGGCGATCAGCAGGTCGGCGCGCCGGGTGGCGGCCTCGCCCATCAGCGGGCGCTTGGCCTGGTCGCGGTCGCCACCGCAGCCGAGGACGACGATGAGCCGCCCGTCGGTACGCCCGCGCATGGCGTCGAGCGCGAGCGCGACCGCGGCCGGCTTGTGCGCGTAGTCGACGACGGCGGTGAAGTCCTGGCCGAGCGCCACGCGCTCCATCCGGCCCGGAACCTCGACGGCGGCCAGCCCGGCGGCGATGTCGGCGGGCTCGATGCCGGCGGCGCGCAGGCACGCGGTCGCGAGCAGCGCGTTGGCGACGTTGAAGCTGCCCGGGATCGGCAGCGTGACCGGGAGGGTCAGCCCGTCCGGCCCGTGCACGGTGAACGACTGCTCGCCGGCGCGCGACGTGGTGACGCCGGTGGCGGTCCAGTCGGCCTCGCCCTCGGTCGCGACGGTGATCGTCTGCGCGGCGACCAGCCGCTTGCCCCACTCGCCGTCGACGCACACGACCTCGGCGGTGGACCGGCCGTCGAACAGCAGCGCCTTGGCCTGGAAGTAGTCCTCCATGTCCGAATGGAAGTCGAGGTGGTCCTGCGAGAGGTTCGTGAACGCGCCGACCGCGAACCGGGTGCCGTTGACCCGGCCCAGCGCGAGCGCGTGGCTCGAGACCTCCATCGGCACGTGGGTGACGCCGCGCTCGACCATCACCGCGAACAGGGCTTGCAGGTCCGGCGCCTCGGGCGTGGTGAACGCGCTCGCCAGCCGCTCGCCGGCGATCCGGGTCTCGACCGTGCCGATCAGGCCGGTTCTGAGGCCGGCCGCGCGCAGGCCGGAGTCGATCATGTAGGTCGTGGTCGTCTTGCCGGAGGTGCCGGTGACGCCGAGGACGGCAAGGCGCAGCGACGGCTCGCCGTAGATCCACGCGGCGACCGCGCCGAGCACGCCGCGGGGGTCGTCGTGCACGAGGACCGGGATGCCGGAGTCGCGAAGCGCCGGGCGGGCGGCCCCGGGCTCGTCGGTGAGCACCGCGATCGCACCCGCGGAGATGGCCGCGTCGGCGAAGTCCGCCCCGTGGGCGCGCGCGCCGGGCAGCGCCGCGAAGAGGTCACCGGGAAGGACGTGCTGTGCACGCAGCGTAGCGCCGGTCGCCGCGAGATCGTTGACGTTCTCGGGTGGGGCGACCAGACGCGCGCCGGCCCGCGCCACCAACGTGGTGAGCGGTACGGGTTCGATCCTGGTGGGGCGAGGCGGTGCCGTGACGGCCTTGCCAACTAGCTTGGCGGGCACGTCGCGGAAGGTTACCTGCGCACGGAGGGCGATCAAGGACACCCTGGTGCACGTGGCCGCGTCGGGACGCGCTAGCGCGTACCGCTATTCGGTCGATGGCAGCGTCGGGAGCGTGTCCGTGGTCGGCTGCTTGGCCTTCGGCCGCGGCTGGCGGAGCAGGATCGCGGCGAGCATGCCGCCGACCAGGCCGGACAGGTGGCCCTGCCAGGAGATGTTGGTGACGCCGAAGCCGATCGAGTGCCACATCGGGTAGGCGTAGGCGAGCGCGATGCCGATCGAGACCACGACGTCCACCGGCCGCCGGTCCACGAAGCCGCGCAGGAGCAGGTAGCCGAAGTACCCGAACACCACGCCGCTGGCCCCGATCGAGACGGTGTTCGACGGTGAGAACAGCCAGACCCCGAGCCCGCCGACGACGATGACGATGACGGTCATCAGCAGGAACTTCTTGATGCTCGGGATCGCCGCGATGAACCCGAGGCTGAACAGGGCGACCGCGTTGCCGGCCAGGTGCTCGACGTTCCCGTGGAGGAACGGCGCGGTGGCGATGTCGACCAGGCTGGTCACGTCGCGCGGCCGGATGCCGCCCCACTGCGCGAGATGGCGCCCGGTGGCCGCGTTCACGAGCTCGACGATCCACAACAGGCCGAGAACGGCGACCATGAGGGCGGCCGCACGTCCCATGGGACTCGCGAGCGACCCGTCGTCGTCGCGCTGATGGGGAACGGGCGAGAAGGACCCGGACGGCTGGATGCTCACCATGGCAAGTATGCCTCCGCGAGGACGCTTCGGCCTGTGCTGGCGCGGCCCGGAGGTCACGTTTCCGCCGTTCGGAGTGAGTCCGGTTGATCTTGCCGGCCCTGCGACACGAACGACACCGCCCACCTGACACTCGGCCATCGGTCCGGGGTCCGCGGCCCCTTCGCCCGCCGCCGGCTACAGGTTTCGGCGGTCCAGTTCCGTCATGAGGGCCCGGCGGCGTTGGTAGCGGGTGCGAATGCCGGCCACCAGGTCCTTGAACGCCGCCTCCTCGCCGCAGCGGGTGGCCACGCCGCACAGTTCCTCCAGGAGTACGGCCACCTCCCGGTACGCGTCCCGGCCGGTGCGTTCCAGGCAGCGCCGGACCGCGTCGCAGTAGCCGGGGAGCACGTCCGCCGGGTGGGTCGCGCCGTGTGCGCGCGCCACCTCGAGCCACGCGAGCTCGCCGCAGCCGTACTTCTCCACCGCCTGCCAGGCCTCCAGCGCCTCCCCGTCGTCGAGCAGCGCGCCCGCCAGCTCGTCCGCCGCCGACTCCTCCGCCGCGGCGCGCAGGACGTCCAGCGCCACCTCCCGGACCGACGGCCAGCACTGCGCCGACACCGCCGTGGCCCGCAGGTTCGCGTACGTCAGCCGGGTCGGGGCCGCGCGCAGGGCCGACTGGCGCAGCGTCACGGCGGCCTCCGGTCTGCCGTCGTCCATGTAGGACTCGACGAGCAGGTCCGCGAGCCGCGGGTCGCCGGTCTCCTCGACGCCGCGCTCGGCCCAGCGGATCGCACCGGCCAGCCGGCCCGACGAGCGCAGCAGCGTCACGATGTCCAGGAACGCCTTCGGGTTCGGCACGTTCTCGGCCAGGATGTCGACCCGCGCGTCCAGGTCACCGTCCACAATGGCCAGCTGCTCGCGCATCGACCGCAGCAGCACCACCTGCTCCTCGGCCGGCGACGCGCACGCCGATCGCAGCAGCGACCGGTACACCGACAGCCCCGCCTCCCCCAGCGAGTCGGCGAAGTCGGCCAGCTCGACCACCGGCCAGCCCGGGCCCGCGAGCCGCTGGCGGAACAGCCACTCGGCGAGCCGCGCCGGGTTGGGCCGGGCCACCGCGCACGCCCGCGCGTACAGCCACAGCGCCCGCCGGTACAGGGCGGTCACCGCGCCCGCCGAGTCATCCACAGTGGACATCGCGGCGGTGATGCCCTCGACCGCCGAGCGGGCCAGCGGGCGCGCCTCGGCCGCGTGCCCGGACGTGATCAGCTCGTCGACCGTGTCCAGCACCTCGCGCGCCCGCCGCGCGTACTCGCGGGCGGCCCGGTCGTCGAGGTAGCCGCGCACCCGCAGCGCCTCGTCCAGCTGCCGGCGCAGCACCGCCACCTGCGGCGCCCCGGTCGAGCCGGCCCGCAGCGAGAGCCGCCGGTAGAGCGCCGGGTCGCGACCGGCCTGCGCCAGCACCAGCTCCACCAGCTCGCGGTTGTCCAGCGTGCGCAGGTACGCGGCGAGGTCGACCTCGGGCGCGGGCGCCGCCGGCCCCTCGGCGAGCAGCACCAGGCCCACCGCCACGCAGTGCTTGCAGAAGTTGCCGTCCGCGCCGAACGGGCAGCTGCACTCCCCCACCAACCGCTCGCCGTCCCGGCCGAGCCAAACCTCGTAGCTGTCCAGCCCGCGGACCGTCGCCCGCACGCCGAGCGCGGTCGGCGCCACGTCGGCGACCGTGCCGACGTAGTCGCGACCGCGCTGGAACGACTGCCCGCCCGCGGCCTCGTGCAGGTCGTCCTCGGTGAACCAGGCCCCCGTCACGATGCCCCCGGTTCGCTTCGTCCGGTCACCGGCACGCCTCTGTCCCTCATGGCAGGCTCCGCACGAACCCGGCGACGAGCTCGCCCAGCCGCTCCCCGGCGTCCTCCTGCAGGAAGTGGCCGGCGCCGGTCAACGTCACGTGGTCCCGATCCCGCGCGCCCGGGATCGACTCACGCAGGATCGGCGCCATCGGGCCGGTGATCGGGTCGCTGTCGCCGAACGCGCACAGGAACGGCTTGTCCCACCGCCGCAGCACGTCCCACGCCGCCCGGTTCTCCGCCGCCCCCGGCGAGTCGGGCTCGACCGGCACCAGGCCGGGCATCGCGCGGGGGCCGGCCTCGTAGGCGGCGTCCGGGAACGGCGCGGCGTATGCGGCCCGCACCTCGGGGGCCAGCGTCGTCCGGCACCCGGACTGCACGAACCGGGCGATGTCCAGCGCCGGGGCGCTCTCCATGGCCCGCCGGAAGTCCCACCACACCCGCGGCATCGGGTGCTCGCCCGTCGGCAGCCCGGTATTGGCCGCGACGATCGCCGCGAAGCGGTCGGGCCGTTCGGCCGCGATGCGCAACCCGATCAGCCCGCCCCAGTCCTGCCCGACGACCGTGACGTCCGTCAGGTCCAGCGCGTCCAGCACGAGCGCCCGCACCCACTCGACGTGCCGCGCGTAGCTGTGATCCGCCACCTCCGCCGGCTTGTCCGAGCGGCCGAAGCCGACCAGATCCGGCGCCACCGCGCGGATCCCGGCCGCGGCGAGCACGCGCAGCACCTGCCGGTACAGGAACGACCAGCTCGGCTCGCCGTGCAGCAGCAGCGCGACGGGCCCGTCGGCCGGACCGGCCTCGACATACGCCATCCGCACGCCGCCGACGTCGGCGAAGCGCGGCTCGTACGGGAAGTCGGGCAGGCCCGTGAACCGCTCCTCGGGAGTACGCAGCAGACGCATGGCGCACAGGGTAGGAGGACCCACCGACAGTTACGGGTCCTACTCGTCCAGGACCAGCGGCACGACCGGGCTCTGCTTCGCCGACAGCGGGATGCTGTAGCGCTGCGCCAGGTACGAGGCGATGTCGTGGAACAGCGGCGCGGCCGACCGGGACTCCTGCGGTCCGCCCGAGTAGTTCGGCCGATCCAGCATGATCCCGACGACGAACCGCGGGTGGTCGGCGGGGAGGATGCCGGCGAACGTGATCCAGTACTTGTCCTGCGAGTAGCCCCTGGTCACCGGGTCGATCTGCTGTGCGGTGCCGGTCTTGCCGGAGATCTGGTAGCCGGTCAGCGCGGCGGCCGGGCCGGTGCCGTTGTTCAGCCCCTCGCCGTCCTGCACGACGGCACGCAGCATGTCCCGCACCGTCCGCGCGGTCCGCTCGTCCACCACGCGCACCGGCTTCGGCCTCGGCTCGGGGATCCGCTTGCCGTCGGGGGTGATCCGGGCCTGGACGATCCGCGGCGGCACGCGCACGCCGTCGTTGGCGAGCGTCTGGTACATCGCGGCCATCTGCAGCACGGTCATCGACAGGCCCTGGCCGATCGGCAGGTTGCCGAACGTCGAGCCGGACCACTGCCCGCGCGGCGGCACGTGCCCGGGGCTCTCGCCCGGCAGGCCGACACCCGTGCGCTTGCCCAGGCCGAGGTCGCGCAGCAGCCGGGAGAACTTGTCCGGGCCGCACCGCTGGGCGAGCAGCAGCGTGCCGACGTTCGACGACTTCGCGAAGATGCCGGTGGTCGTGAACGCCATCGTCGGGTGGCTCCACGCGTCGTGCACCGTGCGGTCGGCGACGTTGATCCAGTCCGGCACCATGTGCGGGTCGTCCGGCTTCGAGACGTGGTTCTGGATCGTGCACAGGGCGGTGACGATCTTGTTGACCGAGCCGGGCTCGTACGGCGTCGACACCGCCGCGTTGCCCATGGTCCTGAGGTCCAGGCCCTTGGGGTCGGTCGGGTCGAACGTCTTGTCGTTGGCCATCGCGTACACCTCGCCGGTGTGCGCGTCGAGGACGACCGCGCTCGCGTTCTTCGCCTCGCTCTTGACGACGTACGACGCGAGCGACTGCTGCAGGTGGTACTGCAGGTCGGCGTCGATGGTCAGCTCGATGTCCGAGCCGTCGGTCGCCGGCACGAGGTCGCGCTCGGTGCCCGGGATGACGACGCTCTGGCTGCCTTCCTCGGTGTCCGCCACCTGGCGGCCGGGCTTGCCGGAGAGCTCGTTGTCCCGCAGGCTCTCCAGCCCGGACAGGCCGTGCAGGTTGTGCTTCTTGGGGTCGGGGTCGTCGGTGCGCCAGTTCGCGATGCCGACGAGGTTGGCCGCGAGCGAGCGGCCGGGGTACTCGCGCGCGGCGCGGTACTCGGTGATGACCTCCGGGAAGAGCGCCTGGATGTCCCGCGCGACGGCCGGCTCGACCTTGTCGACGAGGTAGACGAACGTCGCCTCGCGGCGCAGCTTCTCGAGGACGTCGGCCTCGGGCGCGCGGTCGCCGATTTTCTCGTGGATGGCGCGGGCGATCTCCGCGGTGCGGTCGTCGAAGCTGAGCTTGGCGTCGGGGTGATCGGAGTTGTAGGCGGCGATGTCCTCGCGCACGGCCTTGGGGCGGAACGCGAGCATGCGCGACTCCACGCTGAACGCGAGCTGCACGCCGTTGCGGTCCACGATGGACCCCCGGGTGGCCGGGATGTCGATCTCGGTGGTGCGCTGCTGCTCGGCCTTCGCGGCGAGGGCCTCCGCCTCGAAGCCCTGCACCTGGATGAGCTTCATGCCGGCGGCCACGAGCGCGGCGATGAGCAGGAAGCGCACGGACACGACCCGGATGTGATGGTTGCCGGTGGGCTTGCGGACCAGCTTGCGCGGACCGGCCGGCCGCCGCTTGGCCACCGGGGCGTGCTTGGGCGCCGGCGCGCTCCGGTGCGAGCTGGCCGCGCCACGGCGGTTGCCGGCGCCGCGGGGTATCGGCCGCTCGCTCGCGAGCCAGGGCGGCGGCTGCCGGTCGGCGGCCTTGCGGCGCAACGCCTCCCGCCACGGTGGCAGCGCGTCGCGGTGAGCCCGCGTGGCGTCCCGCTTGGGTTTGGCCGGCGGTGGCGGCTTGCGGCGTGGGTCCTCGCTGACGCCGAACCGGGAGCGGCCACCGCGCGGCACGCCGCCGGGGTCGCGTGGGGTGCCGCCCCGCGGTGCGCCGGCGGGGTCGCGGGACGAGGCGGCCCGCGGTTTCCGGGGCAGCTCGGCCGCGGGGTCGAAGACGCCGCCGGGGCCGAACAGCGGTGGCCTGCCACGGCCTCCCGCGCCGCCACGTCCGGCCGTGCCGTGCGGCGAGCCCTGGGCGCGGGCGGACGGACCCCCGGCTCGCGGGGAGCCGGGGGTCGCACGCCCGGGTAGTGCCGGCCAGCCCCGCGCCGAACCCGCGCGCTTGCGCGGGCCCGGCTCGTGGGGTGGCTCTCCGGAGGGTGGGGCCATCAGCCCGCGCCCTGGGCATCGGCCGGGGACCGCGGGCGTTGCTGGCCCTGCGGCGAGTCAGCCGCCTGGCCGTCGGCACTGTCGGCACTGTCGGCACTGTCGCCGGCACGGTCAGCGTTGTGGTCGGCGGCGTTCTCGGTGTTCGCGGTGTTCTCGGGTGGCTTCGGCGGTTTCGGCTTCTCGGCCTTGGTCGGCTCGCCCACGACGACCACCCGGCCGTCCGGCTTGACCACCAGCCGAGCCGGGTCGCCGGCCGGGACCATGCCCATCGCCTTCGCGCGCTCGGCCAGCGCGGACGCCGACTCGGCCTTCGTCACGTCCCGCTGCAGCTGGTCGGCCCGCTCGGCAAGCTGGTCGGCCTCCTGCTTCGCGTTGTCCAGCCGGTACGAGTCCGCGATCGCCTGGGTCGACAGCCACAGCGTCGCCACCACGCCGACCACCAGCAGCGTGATGATCAGGATGACGAACGACGCGCGCCCGGCGGCCCGGTCCTCGTCGGACCGCACCACCCGTGCGGGCCGCTCGACCGGACGGCCTTGGCGGCTCGCCCGGCGCGCGTAGGCACGCTGCGCCGCCGCAGACCGGCCGCGCGTCTCCCGGGCCGGCGCGCGGCGTGGCTCGGCCTTGTCCGGCGCGGGCGCCGGAGCGGCGGCCGCGAGCCGGGCGGCCCGCCGTCGCTCGAGCGCGGTGTCGGCACGTCGTCGGGTCTGCGTGGAGTCGGAGCGGCCGCGCGTGGCGGCACGGTTGGGCCTGGTCCGGGTCGGTGCGGTCATGCTGCCGCCTCCAGAATCCGTTCGGCCGCGCGCAGCCTCACCGAGGCCGCGCGCGGGTTGTGCTCCTTCTCCTGCTCGTCCGCCAGCTCCGCGCCCCGCGTCAGCAGGCGCAGCTGCGGACCATGCCCCGGCAGCTCGACCGGGACCCCGGGCGGCGTCCGCGACTTCGCGAGCTCCGCCAGCGCACGCTTGACCAGCCGGTCCTCCAGCGACTGGTAGGCCTCGACGACGATCCGGCCGCCCACCCGCAGCGCGTCGAGCGCCGCCGGCAGCGCGCGGCGCAACACCTCGAGCTCGCCGTTGACCTCGATGCGCAGCGCCTGGAACGTCCGCTTGGCCGGATGCCCGCCGGTCCGCCTGCTCGCGGCCGGGACCGCGTCGTACAGCAGCTCGACCAGCCGCCCGCTGGACGCGAACGGCTCCCGCGCGCGGGCCCGGACGATCGCGTCCGCGATCCGCCGGGCGAAGCGCTCCTCGCCGTAGTCCCGCAGGATCCGCGCGAGGTCGGCGGCGGGGTACGTGTTCAGCACCTCAGCGGCGGTGAGCTCCGCGGTCGGGTCCATCCGCATGTCCAGCGGCGCGTCCTGGGAGTACGCGAAGCCCCGCGCCGTCTCGTCGAGCTGCATGGACGAGACCCCGAGATCCATCAGCACGCCGTCGACCGAACCCGTCGTGCGGTAGCCGAGCCGGGTGAGCACCTCGGGCATCTCGTCGTAGACCGCGTGCACGAGGTGGACGCGGTCGCCGTGGCGGGCCAGCCGCTCGCCCGACCGCGCGAGCGCCTCGGGGTCGCGGTCGAGACCGACCAGGGTGAGCGCGGGGTGGGCGGACAGCAGGGCGTCGGCGTGCCCGCCGAGCCCGACGGTCGCGTCGACGAGCACCGCGGAGTCGCCGGACAACGCCGGCGAGAACAGCGCCAGCACCCGCTCCAGCAGCACCGGAACGTGGGCAGCCATGGTCCACCCCCTCTCCCGCGAGCAAGCTTTCGACGACACGACGACAAAGCGACAAGCCGACAAGTCGACCCGCGCGGATGCCGACAGGTCCCCGCCCGCTCGTCGGCCCTGGCACCGGGGAAGGTGCGCCAGGACCGAAAGCGAGCGGACCGAGGCCTCACGGCACCCGCGTCCCGCCCCGAGCCGGGGTCAGAAGACCCCGGGAAGGACTTCCTCCGCGGCCTGGGAGTAGCTGTCCTCGTGCTCGTCCAGGTAGGTCTGCCACGCTTGCGCGTCCCAGATCTCCAGGCGGGTGATCGCACCGATGACCACGCACTCCTTGGTGAGCCCGGCGTAGCGCCGGAGCTCCGGTGCGACCGCGATCCGCCCCTGCCCGTCGGGTCGCTGCTCGTCGGTTCCGGCGAACAGGTACCGCTGGTAGGCGCGAACCGCCTCGTTCGTCAGGGGCGCCGCGGCAACCTTGCGTGCCATCTCCTCGAACTCCGCGCGCGGGAACACGTACAGGCAGTGGTCCTGGCCCTTGGTGACCATCAGCCCACCCGCGAGCGCGTCTCGGAACTTGGCAGGCAGCGTGAGCCGCCCCTTGTCGTCCAACTTGGGGGTGTGCGTGCCGAGGAACATCGACGACCCACCTCCCCACCGGCCCGGGTGGGCCAGTTATGAGGCCCCCTTCTGCCCCACTTGCGGCCACCGTACCCCACTTTTCACCACAGTCAACGTCGAAACGGCGGAACTGCTCGCGACGCCGGACTCGTTTCCGCAGGTAAATGCCCGGGGTGTGGAGTGGGGGATCGTGGTGGCCCCCACGGCCGGGTGCGCCGGCCCGCGGCGCGGACGGCCGGTCAACCCCGTTCCGACCCCGCGCGTCCTTCGGTCGGGGCGCGCCGGTGGGCGCCCGGGGGGCGATGTGGGGGATCCGGTGGGGCGCCGTGGGGAGCCTGGGTGTGCGAGCCGTGTGCGCGCTCGCCATCGTTTCGGGAGATCCGGAACACGTTCCGGCCGGAAGGCGTAGACAATGGAAGGACACACAGACTTCTCAGCGGTTTGACACACTCCGGAGAAGGCTTGCGCCGAAGATTTGAGTTCCAGGAGGTCGCGTGACGTCCAGTACGCCGCCATCGGCGCTGCCCGGCAACCCCTACGCAGCGTCTGGCGGAGACCACCACTACTCGGGGCACACGACCGAGGCCGTCAACAACAACCACTACCGGTCCGCCCCGGCCCTTGACGAGCTCAACGCCGCCGCGCAGCGCATCGCGGCGAACGTCGAGCGGGTACTGGTGGGCAAGCCCGAAGTGGTGCGCATCGCGCTCGTCACGCTCCTCGCCGAGGGGCACCTCCTGGTCGAGGACGTGCCCGGCGTCGGCAAGACCTCGCTCGCCAAGGCGCTCGCCCGGTCCATCGACTGCACGGTCAGCCGCATCCAGTTCACCCCGGACCTGTTGCCCAGCGACGTGACCGGGGTGTCGATCTTCAACCGGCAGACCAACGAGTTCGAGTTCCGGCCCGGCCCGGTGTTCGCCAACATCGTCGTCGGCGACGAGATCAACCGCGCCTCCCCCAAGACGCAGTCGGCGCTGCTCGAGTGCATGGAGGAGGAGCAGGTCACCGTCGACACGAACACCTACCAGCTCGAAGCGCCGTTCATGGTCATCGCGACCCAGAACCCGATCGAGATGGAGGGCACCTACGCGCTGCCCGAGGCCCAGCGCGACCGGTTCACCGCACGCGTGTCGATCGGCTACCCCGACCCGGCCGCGGAGCTCGCGATGGTCGACGAGCACGCCGGGCACAACCCGCTCGCCGACCTGCAGCCGGTGTCCCACGCCGACCAGGTGCAGAAGCTGATCGAGACCGTGCGCGGCGTCAAGCTCTCCCCCGACGTGCGGCGCTACGCCGTCGAGCTCGTGTCCACCACGCGCCGGCTGCCGGAGATCCGCATCGGCGCCTCGCCGCGGTCGACGCTGCACCTGGTGCGTGCGGCCCGCGCGCAGGCGGCGCTGTCCGGCCGCGACTTCGTGGTGCCGGACGACATCCACGCGGTGGCCGTGCCGGTCCTCGCCCACCGCCTCGTGCTGACCCCGGAGGCGCAGGCCGGCCGCCGCTCGACCGCCGAGCTGATCCGTTCCCTCGTGCAGCGGGTGCCGGTGCCCCAGGCGGCGCCGGACCCCAACGCGCACTGGACCAGGAACCGGTAGGCGGCCGTGGCGCGGCCGGTACGCGGTGCGCTGTCCGGACTGACCACACGTGGCCGCTGCCTGCTCGCGGCCGGGCTCGCGGCGGCGCTGTGCTCGATCATCCTCAACGAGCGCGACCTGCTGCGGGTGTCCGCGTTCGTGGTCGCGCTGCCGCTGCTCGTCTGCTTCCTCACGGCGGTCGCGCGCGTCGGGCTGCACGCGCAGCGCCAGATCGTGCCGATCCGGGTGCCGGTCGGCGGCCGGGCCGAGGTGTCGCTGCACATCCGCAGCACAGGCCGGCTGCCCACGGGCGGCCTGCTCGTCGCCGACGGCGTGCCGTACTCGCTCGGCGGCAAGCCGCGGTTCCTGATCGAGCACCTGCCCCGGCACACGGGCACGCGGCTGCGGTACTCGGTGCAGCCGATGCTGCGGGGCATCCAGCAGCTCGGCCCGCTCAAGGCGACGATCACGGACCCGTTCGGGCTGGCGGAGTTCGAGCGGGAGCTCGCGCACACGTC
>NZ_DATBKY010000310.1:0-13727 GCF_036555685.1 Actinophytocola sp.
CCTAGACCTCGGACTTCTCGAGCAGCTTCGCGCGCAGCCGCAGCACCGCGCGCGTGTGCAGCTGGCAGACGCGCGACTCGGTGACCCCGAGGACCCGGCCGATCTCGGCGAGCGTCAGGTTCTCGAAGTAGTACAGGGTCACCACGACCCGGTCCCGTTCGGTGAGGTGGCGGATGGCCTCGGCGAGCTGGCGGCGGTTGTCCTGGTCGACCAGCAGCGCGACCGGGTCGAGTGCCTCGGGGTCCTCGAGGATGTCCGCGAGCGGCGTCGAGCCGCGACCGGCCGCGGCGAGCTCGTCTAGCGCGACGACGCTGGTGAGCTGGAGCTGTGCGTACACGTCGCTGAGCTCGGTGACGGTGAGCCCCAGCTCCTCGGCCAATTCGGAATCCGTGGGCGTGCGGCGGAGCTGGGCGCCGAGACGCTCCAGCGCGCGCTCGACCTCGCGGGCCCGGCCGCGGACGGAGCGGGGCACCCAGTCCTGCGCACGCAGGTCGTCGAGGATCGCACCGCGGATGCGCTGCATCGCGTAGGTCTCGAACTTGAGCCCGCGCTCGGGCTCGAACTTCTCGATGGCGTCTACCAGACCGAAGATGCCGGACTGGATCAGGTCGGCCACCTCGACGTGTGCGGGCAGTCCGGTGCCGACCCGGCCGGCGACGTACTTGACCAGCGGCGCGTAGTGCAGCACGAGGCGGTCGCGCAGCTGGTGCTCGCGCCGTTCACCGAAGGCCCGCCACAGCGCGACGATGCCGGCCTCGACGTCGTCGAACGTGCGCTGGTCCCCGGGCAGCACGCCGGCGCTCTCGCCGACCCCGAAGCTCACGGCATGACCGTTCGTCCCCACCGGCGTGCCGGCGGGTGGGTGCCCCGGTGTCCCAAATCCTTCCCCTGGTTCAGCGGGAGCGGGGGTGGGCTCGGTCATGTATTGCCTTCAGCCGATCGACGGTCACATGTGTGTATAGCTGGGTGGTAGCTAGCGTAGCGTGACCAAGAAGTTCCTGGACGCTCCGAAGATCCGCACCACCTTCGAGCAAATGCGTCGCAGCAGAGTGACGCAGGCCGTGTGGTCCCATGACGGGAGCACCCGGAATTACACCCAGTGCTTCGTGCACGATACGTCGAACGCTCGCCGGTTGGAACCTGCCGCCGCGAGCGCCGAGCAGTAGCGCAGGTGGCGACGTCTGCCGCGCCAGGGCTGGTCTTCCCAGCTCGAGCCACTGCCGCACGGCCCGCGCGGCCGGCTC
Organism: Actinophytocola sp.; assembly: GCF_036555685.1. Classification (GTDB taxonomy): domain Bacteria; phylum Actinomycetota; class Actinomycetes; order Mycobacteriales; family Pseudonocardiaceae; genus Actinophytocola. Next base: position 1,245 of record NZ_DATBKY010000310.1, read on the forward strand.
GCCGAACGGCACGGTGCGTTCCTTGCCGCCCTTGCCGAAGACGACCACGACACGCCGGTCAAGATCGACGTCGGCAACGTCCAGGCCGCACAGCTCGGACACCCGCACGCCGGTCGCGTACAGGAGCTCGAGCAGGGCGTGGTCACGCAACGCGATCGCGTCCAGCTCGGCGGCTCCCGAGCCGGAGGCCTGCAGCAGGTCGCTCGCCTGGTCCTGCCGCAGCACGGATGGCAGCGTCCGGTGCGGCCGGGGCGACGCCAGCCGTGCGCCCGGATCGGTCTCCAGATGCCCGCGCCGGTGGGCCCACGCGGTGAAGGCGCGCGCCGCGGCCGATCGCCGGGCGAGCGTGGTCCGGCTCGCCCCGCCGCCCCGGAGCGCGGCGAGCCACGCCCGCAGCACCTGCAGGTCGAGCGCCTGGACGCCACCTCCGCGGCTCCGGTCCAGCCCGGGCCGTTCCTCGTCGCCGGGGTCGATCACCGGCAGGCCGTGCAGAAACCCGAGCAGCGAGACCGCGTCCCCGACATAGGCCCGCACGGTGTGCGTGGACAGCCCGCGCTCGAGCGCGAGGTGCCGCTCGTACGCGTCGACGACCTCGACGACCGGATCCGGCAGCTCGCCGCGGACCTTGTGGAGGTCGACCCGCTTGCGGCGGGCTCTCGGTGATCGAGGCACCCTCCGACGCTGCGTCATAGACCCGGCGGGAGTCAAGCACCGACGGGTGGCCGTGTCGTCAGTCAGGTGCCTGGCGCCATCCCCCCTCGCATCGCTCGGCGAGTCCGGTGAGCTCGAGTTCGGGCAGGATCGCGCGGACCCGGTCGAGCGGAACCCCGGACTCCACAGCCACTCGCGCGGTGCTGCGCGTGGCCCGCCGGTGCAGTGCCTCGTGCACGCGGAGGGCGTCGTCGCCGAGGCCGTCCGTCCGGTGGTGCGGTCCGTCCGGGTGGTCGGCGAGGTGCTCGCCGACCGGGCCGACCGCCTCGAGGATCTCCGCCAGCGAGCCCGCCAGGATCGCCGCACCGGTGCGGAGGAGGTCGTGGCAGCCGACGGACGTGGCCGACGTGATCGGCCCGGGCACCGCCATGACGACCTTGCCCAGCGCCGCCGCGGTGGTCGCCGTGTTGCGGGCACCGCTGCGCACGCCGGCCTCGACGACGACCGTGCCGCTGGAGAGCGCGGCGATGAGGCGGTTGCGGACGAGGAAGCGGTGCTTGGCGGGCGGCGTCCCCGGCGGGTACTCGCTGATCACCAGCCCCGTCTCGGCGATGCGGTCGAGCAGGGCGGCGTGGCCGAGCGGGTAGTCCTTGTCGACGCCGCAGGCGAGGACGGCCACGGTGCATCCGTCGGCGTTGAGCGCGCCGCGGTGGGCAGATCCGTCGATGCCGAAGGCCGCGCCGGAGACCACGGTCATGCCGGCGGCCGCGAGCCCGTACCCGATCTCGGCGGCCATGCTCTCCCCGTAGGTGCTGGCACTGCGCGCCCCGACAACCGATACGGCGCGATCGAAGACGTCGGGCAATGTCGCGGGCCCGCGAACCCACAGGCCGAGCGGTACCCCCGACCACCGCTGCCCCCGGTCCGCCGCGGTGGCCAGGCACAGCAACTGCCAGGCGGGCCACTCCTTGTCCTCGGGCACGACGAGCCGCGCGCCGACCCGCTCCGCGTCCTCGAGATCACCAGCGGCCTGGTCGAGATGGCGGCGTGCGGATGTCTCGGTCAGCACGGCGGCCGGGACGTCGGCGGCCCGTACCCGCTCGGCGGCCACCAGCGGCCCGACGGCCTCGACGAACCCGAGAAGCGCGGTGGCCGGTGGCTCGGCGACCCGCATGAGATATGCCCGCGCGAGCCGAAGGTTCTCGCCGCACCGCTGCGCAGCGGGCATCGGATTGCCGGCGCGGCCGTGATCCGGCGCGTCCGGATCTCGATCGGCCGCGGGATCGCTCGCCGGTGACCGTTCCCGCTCGGCGCGCGTTTGCTCGGTTGCGCAAGCGGCCGTCGCTGCTGGCGAGGCGTGCGCTGGAGCGGGTGGTGGGAAGCCGGTGGAGCCGGACAGTGTCGGGTCGGCGGGTGGGTGCTCCGAGGGTTGGAGTCGGAGGTCGGGCGGGGTCATGCGGCTCTCCGGTCGCGGAACTCGAGGGCGGCGGCTACGTGGTCGGCTGCTGGGCGGTCGGCTGCTGCCAGGTCACTGAGAGTCCAGGCGACTCGTAGGCAGCGGTCGGCGCCTCGGGCGGTCACCGCGCCGGTGTTCAGGACCCGGTCCAGTAGCGCGGTGACCTTGCGGGGTAACGCGAACTCCCGCCGGAGGATCGGGCCCGGAGCCTGCGCGTTGGTGCGCCAGCCGTACTTCTGCCAGCGCTTCGCGGCGCGGGCCCTCGCCTTGTCGACTCGCGCGCGGACCGTTGCCGTCGACTCGGGCGGGGAGACCTCCGCGCCCGACATGGCCGTGATCGGACGCATGCGGACTCTGAGGTCGACGCGGTCGAGAAGCGGGCCGGACAGGCGACCGATATAGCGGCGCCTTTCGTGCGGGGAACAGGTGCAGTCGAGTTCTCGCGGCGGCGCGCAGGGACACGGGTTCGTGGCCAGTACCAACTGGAAGTTCGCCGGGTAGCGGGCGACGCCGTCGCGCCGCGCCAGGCGTACCTCGCCCTCCTCCAGCGCGGTTCGCAGTGCCTCGAGCCGGTTCGGGCCGAACTCGCAGGCCTCGTCCATGAACAGGACCCCGTGGTGCGCCTGGCTGATCGCTCCCGGCTTGGCCACGCCGGAGCCGCCGCCGACCAGTCCGGGCACGGACGTCGAGTGGTGTGGCGCCACGAAGGGCGGCGTCGAGATCAGGGGTGCGTCGGGTGCGAGAAGTCCGGCTATCGAATGGACCGCCGTGACCTCCAGCGCCTGCTCCTCGGACAGGGCCGGCAGGAGGCCCGGCAGCCGACGGGCCAGCATCGTCTTGCCGGTGCCGGGTGGGCCGGTCAGGAGCAGGTGATGGCCGCCGGCCGCGGCTACCTCGAGCGCCCACCGCGCCTCCGGTTGGCCGAGCACGTCGGCCAGGTCGGGCACGTCGTCCGGCACGGCGGCTGGGGACCCGTGAGCGGGACGCTCGAGCGTGTCGGCCTCCCCGCGAAGCCATGCGAGGACGTCCAGCAGACGGGTCGCGCCGCGGACGTCCAGGTCGGTGACCAACGCGGCCTCCGAGAGCGCCGAGGCGGGGACGACCGCTCGTCGAAGCCCGGCCCGGCGAGCCGCCAGCAAGCCGGGAAGCACCCCGCGGACGGGGCGGATGCGGCCGTCCAGCGCCAGCTCGCCGATGAGGGCCACGCCGGTGAGGAGCTCGGCCGGGACCCGGTCCGCGGCGGCGAGAACGGCGCAGGCCAGTGCGAGGTCGTAGCCGGAGCCGCCCTTCGGAAGGGCCGCCGGGGAAAGCGCGAGCGTCACGAGCTCGCCCGGCCACTCCTCGCGGCTGTTGCGGATCGCGGCGCGGACTCGCTCCTTGGCCTCGTTGAGGGAGGCGTCGGGGAGGCCCACGATCTGGGTACGCGGTCGGCCACCGCCGATGTCGGCCTCGATCTCGACGGCGACGCCGTCGACGCCGAACAGGGCGACGGACCACGCGCGGGCGAGCGGCATCAGAAGGCACCCTTGAAGTGCTGGATCCGCGGGGCCTCGCCCGGACGCCAGATGATCGAGATGATGTCGAAGCGTTCCTCGCACCAGCCGACGTCATGGGCTGTTCGCCAGCGTCGTGACAGTCTGCGGATGCGGTTGGCCTTCTCGTCCGTCACGGCCTCGGCCGGGTGACCGAAGTTGGTGCCCGTCCGCGTCTTCACCTCGCAGACGATCAGGCGGTGTCTGTCCGTGGCGATGAGGTCCAGCTCGCCTTCCGGGCAGCGCCAGTTCCTGCCCAGTACCACCAGGCCGCGGCTCTCGAGATAGCGCGCGGCGAGGTCCTCCCCACGGGCACCGGTACGCAGATGGGAGCGGGTCGTGTCAGCCGTCATGGCTTCGACGTTGCCGCGTGGGGGCGGCGGGTGCCAGCGGCGAAGGCGGAACTGTGGACAGGTTGGCGGGTTGTGGATAACCGGCGGGCTCAGCTGCCGAACGGACCCTCTTCGGGCAGCCGGAGCTCGGGCTTGTCCAGCTCCTCGACGTTGACGTCCTTGAACGTGATCACCCGGACGTTCTTCACGAACCGGGCCGGCCGGTACATGTCCCAGACCCAGGCGTCCGACATCCGCACCTCGAAGTACACCTCGCCGTCGGAGTCGCGGACCTGCACGTCCACCCCGTTGGCCAGGTAGAACCGGCGCTCCGTCTCCACGACGTAGGAGAACTGGCCGACGACGTCGCGGTACTCCCGATAGAGCTGCAGCTCCATCTCGGTCTCGTACTTCTCGAGATCCTCCGCACTCATGCGGTTACGCGCTCCTCAGGATCGACGGGGTCAGCCCCCCCATTCTGGACCACGGCGGCCGCCGCCACACTCAAGGACACCGGACGGGGTGCCCGCATTCCGTGCGCCACCCCCGCGGCATGCACGTTCACGAACGACCACCGGTGCATCGCGCTCGGCCCGTACTCGGCCAGGGCCTCCCCGTGCGTGCCGGTGCAGTAGCCCTTGTGCTCGTCGAACCCGTACATCGGCAGCTGCTCGTGCAGCCCGGCCATGATCCGGTCGCGGGTGACCTTCGCCAGCACGGACGCCGCCGCCACGCATGCGACGGCCCGGTCGCCCTTGACCACGGGCATGCTCGGGGCGGTCAGGCCGGGCACCCGGAAGCCGTCGATCAGCACGTACCCCGGATGCGTCGTGAGCCGCGCGATCGCCCGGCGCATGCCCTCGATGTTCGACACGTGCACGCCGATCAGGTCGACCTCCTCGACCGGCACGATGACGATCGCGTAGTCCACCGCACGCGCCACGACCAGGTCGTACATCCGCTCGCGGGCGGCCGCGGTCAGCAGCTTGGAGTCGGTGAGCCCGTCGAAGCGGGCGGCGTCCCCGGGCCGGAGCACGCACGACGCGACGACCAGCGGACCGGCGCACGCCCCGCGGCCGGCCTCGTCGACGCCGGCCACCGGTCCGAGCCCACGCCGGTCCAGCGCGTGCTGCAGCCCCCAGTTGCCGGTCTCGCGCCGCAACAAGACCCGCGGTGGGCGGGACTCCAGCCAGTCCAGGTGGGCCAACGTCACGGTTCGTCTCCCGCACGGCTCGCAGCGTTCCGTAGCGCGGTGCGTGCCCGCCGGCCGAGCCACAGGACCGGCCACGCGGCGAGGAAGCCGCCGCCGAGCGGGATGCCGTAACCCAGCGCGGCAGCGGTGCCGGCCGCCTGCGGGTTGTGGTCGCCGACGCCTTGCCAGCGCGACGGCGGCAGCACGATCCAGCGCACCTTGCCGATGACATTGTCCACCGGGACGAGGCCGTTCTTGCCGCCCCCACCCTGGTACCGGGAGTCGCTGGAGTTGTTCCGGTTGTCGCCCAGCACGAACAGCATGCCGTCGGGCACGGTGATCGGCGCGAACGAGGCCTGGCGCGGCTCGGCCGTCGGCGTCCAGTAGATGTACGGCTCGTCGAGCGGCTTGCCGTCGACGAGCACGTGGTTCTTCTCGTCGCAGCACTCCACGCGCTGGCCGCCGACCGCGATGATCCGCTTCACGACGTCGTCCTCGTCGGGCGAGGCCAGGCCGAACGCGGCGCCGACGTCCTGCAGCCAGGACACGAACGCGTTGCTGGAGCGGTTGGACTGGAACTCCGACTGGTTCCAGGTGCCCGGGCGCTTGAAGACCACGACCTCGCCGGGTTCGGGGTCGGCGAAGTCGTAGACGAGCTTGTCAACGAGCACGCGGTCGCCGTAGCAGCCGGGGCAGCCGTGCAGGGTCTGCTCCATCGACTCGGACGGGATCACGAACACGCGCGCGATGAAGGTCTGGATGAGCAGCGCCAGCAGGAGCGCGACGCCGATCAGGATCGGCAGCTCCTTCCAGAACGAGCGCGGCTTCTTGGCCTTCTTCCGGCGCTTGCCCGTGGGCTCGGCGCCGGCTTCGGTCGCCTCTTCCTCGGCGGCTGCTTCCTCGGCGTCGCCGTCGCGGTGTCGCTGGTCGGTCGGGTCGTCCCCCTCGTTCTCGTTGTCCCTGCTGTTCCCGGAATGTGCGACGTCGACCACGCCGTGCAGACTACCGGTGCGCCCGGGTCACCTAGTGGCCGCGCACCCCGCGTGGCGAGGCGGATCACCCACCCGGAACAGGGGTGACGAAGGGGACCGACCCGCTACTCGCGTGCCGACGGCGCGTCGCCGTCCGGCGGATCGCCCTCGGGTGGCGGGTCGTTGCCGCGCGCCGGGGCGACCAGCCATCGTATGCGGCGGCTCGCCCACAGCACCGGCCACGCGAAGATCAGGCCGAAACCTGCGGGGAGACCCTGCTGCCAGGTCGGCGCGCCCATGGCGAACGGGATGCCGCCCTGCGGGTTGTGGTCACCGACGCCCTGCCAGCGCGACGGCGGCAGCACGATGTAGCGCGCCTTGCCGATCACGTCGTCGATCGGGACGACGCCGCGGATGCCGCCGCCACCCTGGCAGCGGGAGTCGCACGAGTCGCTCCGGTTGTCGCCCATGACCCAGATCGTGCCCTCGGGCACGAGCACCGGGTCGAACCGTTGCTGGGCGTCTGGTTGGCCGTTCTGCCAGTAGATGTACGGCTCGTCGAGCGGTCGGCCGTCGACGAGCACCCGCATCTTCTCGTCGCAGCACTGGACAGTCTGGCCGCCGACCGCGATCACGCGCTTGACGAAGTCGCGCTCGTCCGGCGGCGCGAGGCCGACCAGGGCGCCGATCTGCTGCAGGGTGTTCGTGATGACGTTGCCGGACGGCGGTTCCTGGACGTCGTTCTCCGTCCAGGTGTTCGGCCCCTCGAAGACGACGACGTCGCCGGGCTCGGGGTCGGTGAACGCGTAGCTCAGCTTGTCGACCAGCACGCGGTCGCCCGTGCAGCCCGGGCAGCCGTGCAGCGTCTTCTCCATCGACCCGGACGGGATCGAGTAGACCCGGCCGAGGAAGTGCTGGATGAGGAAAGTGAGCAGCAGCGCGACCGCGAACAGGGTCAGCAGCTCCTGCCAGAGTGGCTTCTTCCGCAGTGGCCGGCGGTGCTTGCCCCGCTTCGACTTCGACTCGCCGTCCGGGCGCTCGCGTTCGCGGCGTAGCTCATCCGAACGTATGCCGTTCGTGGAGCCACCGTGCGGACGCTCCGGTGCCGGCGGCCGCCAAGCCCTCGTCTCGGTGAACTCGTCGATCCGCGGGATCAGGTCGGTGCGCTCCGGGTCGTCCTCCGGCGACTGCGCGTGCACGGGGATGGCCACGAGACCAGGTTACGGTAAGTCTCCGGCGGCCAGTGTTAAGTCGCCGCTCAGGAGGTGTGCGCCGGCTCGCGCTTCTCCTTGATCTTGGCAGCCTTGCCGCGCAGCTCACGCAGGTAGTAGAGCTTGGCCCGCCGCACGTCACCGCGCCGGTCCACCTCGATCTTGGCGATGTTCGGGGAGTGCACCGGGAAGGTGCGCTCGACGCCGACGCCGAAGGAGATCTTGCGCACGGTGAAGGTCTCGCGGATGCCACCGCCCTGCCGGCGGATGACGACGCCCTTGAAGACCTGGACCCGCTCGCGGGAGCCCTCGATGACGCGGACGTGGACCTTCAGCGTGTCGCCCGGGCGGAAGTCCGGGATGTCGGAGCGCAGCGACTTGGCGTCCAGGGCATCCAGGGTGTTCATCGGTGTATCCGTCCTCGTGTCGTTCGTGCGCCCAAGGCGTGGCTGTCTGAGACCGTCCTTAGTCAACCTTGGGAAGTCAACGTGGATTGCGCCGAGGCGCCACCCGGCTGCAACAACTGGACAAGTATGTCATGCGATTTTCCCGCGACCGAACCGGGGGATCACTCCCCGCCGCGCAGTCGCTCCAGCTCGGCGAGGTCGTGCTTGTCGAGAGCACCCTCGGGCAGCGCCTCGAGCAGCTCCGGGCGGCGGCGGAACGTCCTGGCCAGCGCCTGGTCACGGCGCCACCGCTCGATCGCGCCGTGGTTGCCCGACCGCAGCACCTCGGGTACCGCGAGGTCCCGCCACACCTCTGGCCGGGTGTAGCTGGGACCTTCGAGCAGGCCGTCGGAGAAGGAGTCCTGCGCGGCCGACGCGGGGTTGCCGAGCACGCCCGGCAGCAGCCGGGCCACCGCCTCGACCATGACCATGACCGCGACCTCGCCGCCGACGAGCACGTAGTCGCCGACGGACACCTCGTCCACCGGCATCCGGCGGGCGGCGTCGTCGAGCACCCGCTGGTCGATCCCTTCATAGCGGCCGCACGCGAACAGCAGCCACTCCTCCCCCGCGTACGCCCGCGCGGTGGCCTGGGTGAACGGGCGGCCGGCCGGCGTGGGGACGACGAGGCGCGGCGTGCCCTCGGCGCACAGCTCGTCGAGCGCCTCGCCCCAGACCTGGGGCTTCATGACCATGCCGGGGCCGCCGCCGTAGGGGCTGTCGTCGACCGCCTTGTGCACGTCGTGGGTCCACTTGCGCAGGTCGTGCACGTCGAGGGTGAGCAGGCCGCGCTCGATGGCGCGGCCGAGGAGCGCCTGGCGCAGCGGGTCCAGGTACTCGGGGAAGATCGTGACGACGTCGATGCGCATCTAGCTCAGCAGGCCCTCCGGCGGGTCCAGCACGACCCGGCGCCCGGCGAGGTCGACCTCGGGCACGATCTCGCGGACGAACGGGACGAGCGCCTCGCCACCACCCTCGGTCAGGTCGACGACCAGCAGCTCGCCGCCCGGGCTGTGGGCGACCTCGCGGACCCGGCCGACCTCCGTGCCGTCCGCTAGCACCGCGGCCAGGCCCTCGAGCTCGTGGTCGTAGAACTCGTCCGGGTCCTCGGTCGGGGGCAGGTCGGCCGCGTCGACGAGGAGCTGGGCCCCGCGCAGCGACTCGGCCACCGTGCGGTCGGCGACCTCGTCGAAGCGGACCAGCAGGCGGCCGGAGTGCGCCCGGACCGTGGACACGGTCAGCGGGCGGGTCGAGCGGTCCCGGAGCCGCGCGTTGAGCACGGCCCCGGGCACGAAGCGTTCGTCCGGCGCGTCGGTGTGCACGTCGACGGCGAGCTCGCCGCCGATGCCATGCGCCTTGGCGATCCGCCCGACCAGCAGGAGCGTGTCGCCGGCGCGCGATGGTTCGCTCCGCAAGCTCCGCTCACTGATCCGTGTCGACTACGTCCACCCGGATGCCTCGACCGCCGATGCCGGCCATGACGGTGCGCAGCGCGGTCGCGGTGCGGCCGCCCCGGCCGATCACCTTGCCGAGGTCGTCCGGGTTGACGTGCAGCTCGAGCGTGCGACCGCGGCGCGTGGTCACCAGCTCGACGCGCACGTCGTCCGGGTTGTCGACGATGTTGCGCACCAGGTGCTCCAGCGCGTCAGCCAGGAAGCTCACGTCGGCCCCTCACCGGCTCGGTGTCGCCGCTCGCGGTCGCCCTGTGTCGATGGCTCGCTCGCACGATCGCTCACGACTGGTCCGCGGGCTTCTCGGCCTTCTCCTCGGCCTTGGCCTCGTCCTTCTTGGCCTCGTCCTTCTTGGCCTCGCTCTTCTTGGCGCCGCCCCGCTTCTTCGGGGTGGTGGCCTCGGTGGTCGGCTCCTCGCCGGCGTCCTTGAGCGCGGCCTCGAAGAGCTCCTGCTTCGTCGGCTTCGGCTCGGCGTGCTTCAGCGTGCCCTCGGTGCCCGGCAGGCCCTTGAACTTCTGCCAGTCGCCGGTGATCTCCAGGATCCGCTGCACGGACTCGGTCGGCTTGGCGCCGACGCCGAGCCAGTACTGGGTGCGCTCGGAGTCGACCTCGATCAGGCTCGGCTCGTCCTTGGGGTGGTACCGGCCGATCGTCTCGATCGCCTTGCCGCTGCGGCGGGTGCGGGCATCGGCGACGACGACTCGGTAGTACGGCGCCCGGATCTTGCCGAGACGCTGCAGCTTGATCTTGACTGCCACGGGTTGTGGTGCTCCTCTGATCACGGTGGCGGGCGCCGGTCGTCCGCGTGGGGTACGGATGGCTGGAGCCCCAAGTTGGTGGCGTCATGGCACGGTGAGAGGGTCCGGCCACGACGGACAGCCGTACATTCTGCCAGACGGCCCGATCAGGCCGGCATCGCCCCGACGGCGACCAGCAGCACGGCGACCGCGGGCAGGAAGTTGTTGACCTGATGGGTGACGATGCTGGCACCGAGCCGGCCGGTGAACAGGCGCGCGAGCCCGATCGGGATCCCGATCACCAGCAGCAGCGACGTGCGCAGCGGCTCGAGGTGGCTGACCGCGAAGATCACGGTGGTCAGGCCGAACACCGCCCAGCGGCCCCACTGCAGGCGCTCCAGCGCGCCCCACAGCAGGCCGCGGTAGATGATCTCCTCGCAGACCGGGCCGACGAGCCAGACGAACAGGAACAGCGCGATCGCCGCGCCGACCGGCATGCGCGCGTTGTCGACCAGCGCGCCGACGGCGCTGGTCGCGTTCTCCTTGCCGACGACGTTGGTCCAGATGATCGCCGCGAGCGTGGTGCAGACCAGGCCGAGCAGGCCGAACTTGAAGCCGGCCCGGACGTCCGCGGCGGTGAACGACAAGCGCAGGTCGATCCGCGGGCCGCTGCCACGCAGGCGGGTGACCAGCAGCGCGACGCAGGCGGCGAGCACGGTCGGCACGATCGTGCCGATCAGCACGACGGCCGCCGGGTTGGTGTGTGGCCGTACGGCGGAGAAGGCCGCGCTGATCACGACCGCGGTGAGCACGAAGACGGCGAAGACGAACAGGAACGCGCCGAATCCCCAGCGGTGTGTCCGAACCGGGGGGTCGGCGAGGGCGGAGCGTGGGCTCTCCGTCGCTTCCCGTTCGGTGGTCACCACGCCGAGAATAGTCCTTTCGCGCCGGGTCAACCCGGCAACCTGCGCCGACACCGGCGGGCATGCTGGTGACCGTGAACGTGCTCTGGCTCGGCGGGCCGCCCGGTTCGGGCAAGACATCCGTGGCGCGGACGCTCGCGCGACGGCACGGGTTGCGTTGGTACAGCTCGGATGCGCACACGTGGGCGCACCGGGACCGGGCGATCGCGGCGGGGCATCCGGCGGCGATCCGGTTCGAGCGGCTCTCCCCGGCGCAGCGGTGGGCACGGCCGCCGGCGGAGCTGCTGGCGATGTCGCTGCACCGCGAGCGCGGGCGGATGATCGCCGACGATCTGCGTGCGCTTCCCTCCGCGCCGCTGATCATCGCGGAGGGCACGCCGGTCACGCCGTCCGTGGCCGGGCCGCGCGCGGTGTGGTTGCTGCCGTCGCCTTCCGTGCGGCGCGACCGGTTGGCGTCGCGGTCCCTGCCGGCCGGGGTGCGGGCGCTCTACGAGCTGCTGTCCGCGGAGATCGAGGCCGAGGTGCGGGCGGCCGGCGGCCGGGTCGTGGCCGCGGACGAGGACCTCGCGGCCGCGGTCGGGTCCTGTTTCGCCGACGCGCTCGCGGCCGGGCCGGTGGCCTCGACCACCGGCGAGCGGCGGGCGTTGCTGCGGTACTCGAACCTGGCGCTGGTCGAGCAGCACCGGGCGTACTACGCGCGGCCGTGGGCGCGCGGCTCGCTCGCGGCGGCGGTGGTGGAGTTCGACTGCGAGTGCGGGGATCGCGCGTGCGCGGCGACGGTGTCGCTGCCGGTGGCCGAGTTCCCGGTGGCGCCGCTGATCGCGTGCGTCAGCGGATGACCCGGCCGCGCAGCACCATTCGCTTCGGCGTGCGCAGGGCGTTCAGGTCGGCGCGCGGGTCGTCGCCGTAGGCGATGACGTCGGCCGCCGCGGACTCCTGGATGCCCGACCAGCCGAGCCAGCCGCGCGCGGTCCAGGAAGCGGCGCCGAGCGCCTGCTCGGTGGTCATGCCGGTCTCGTGCAGCGCGATGATCTCGTCGACGATCCGGCCGTGCTCGATGCCGCCGCCCGCGTCGGTGCCGGCGTAGACGGGGATGCCGGCCTCGATGGCCTTGCCGATCGTCTGCCGGACCCGGCCGTGGAGTTCGAGCATCTGGCCGGCGTAGCGCGGGTACTTGCCGGCGCCGGCGGCGATGCCCGGGAAGGTCTCGATGTTGATCAGCGTGGGGACGAGGGCGGTGCCGTGCTCGACCATGGCGGCGATCGTGTCGTCGGTGAGGCCGGTGCCGTGCTCGATGCAGTCGATGCCGGACTCGACCAGCCCGGGCAGCGCGTTCGCGCCGAAGACGTGCGCGGTGACCCGGGCGCCGGCCTCGTGGGCGACGGTCATGGCTTCCTTGAGGACGTCGTCGGGCCAGAGCGGGGCGAGCTCGCCGAGGTCGCGGTCGATGTAGTCGCCGACGAGCTTGACCCAGCCGTCGCCGCGGGCGGCCTGCTCGGCAACGGTCCTCGGGAGCTCGGCGGGGTCGATCTCGATGCCGAGGTCGCGGATGTAGCGCTTGGGGCGCGCGATGTGGCGGCC